>NZ_JBWKZE010000033.1:0-72626 GCF_059424205.1 Pseudomonas sp. GW456-12-1-14-TSB6 | reverse complement strand
GCCCCCACCGCCATCCCGGTCAGAGTCGTCGCCGTCAGCGAAAAAGACGTCCCCCGCTACACCAGCGGCATCGGCTCGGTCCTCTCACTGCACAGCGTCGTGGTACGCCCACAGATCGACGGCATCCTCACCAAGCTCCTCGTCAAGGAAGGTCAGTTAGTGAAACAAGGCGACCTGCTCGCCACCATCGACGACCGCTCGATCCGCGCCAGCCTCGACCAGGCCCGCGCACAACTGGGCGAAAGCCAGGCACAACTGCAAGTGGCGCTGGTCAACCTCAAGCGCTACAAACTGCTCAGCGTCGACGACGGTGTATCGAAGCAGACCTACGACCAGCAACAGGCACTGGTCAACCAGCTCAAGGCCACCGCCCAGGGCAATCAGGCTTCGATTGACGCGGCACAGGTACAACTTTCCTACACCCAGATTCGCTCCCCGGTCACCGGCCGCGTCGGGATTCGTACGGTCGACGAAGGCAACTTCCTGCGTATGACCGACACCCAAGGTCTGTTCACCGTGACCCAGATCGACCCGATCGCCGTCGAGTTTTCCCTGCCCCAGCAAATGCTGCCAACCCTGCAAGGCCTGATCAGCGACCCGCAGCGCGCCCAGGTCAAGGCCTACATCGGCGCCGACACCGATGGCGAAACCGGCAACCTGCTCGGCGAAGGTCACCTGACCCTGATCGACAATCAGATCAACGCCAACACCGGCACCATCCGCGCCAAGGCCGAGTTCGACAATCCCAACCAGAAACTCTGGCCGGGCCTGCTGGTGACGGTAAAGATTCAGACAGCGCTGGATAAAGATGCGCTGGTGGTCCCGCCCACCGTCGTACAACGCGGTCTGGACCAACACTTTGTATACCGGGTCAACGGCGACAAGGTTGAAGCGGTGCAGGTGCAAATGGTTTACCAGGGCAGCGGTCAGGACATCATCAAGGGCGTGAAGCCCGGCGACGTATTGGTCAGTGACGGCCAGTCGCGGCTCAAGCCCGGTTCGACCGTGCAGGTCATGAGCGAACCGCCGCAGGTGGTGCAAGCGGAGCCCAAGCCATGAAGCAGCACAAAGGCGTTTCGACCTGGTGCATCGATCACCCGGTGGCGACGATTCTGCTGACCATCGCGCTGGTACTGGTCGGGGTGATTGCCTTCCCGCGTCTGCCGATTGCCCCACTGCCGGAAGCGGAATTTCCGACGATCCAGGTCTCCGCCCAACTGCCCGGCGCTAGCCCCGACACCATGGCCTCGTCCGTGGCCACGCCGCTGGAGGTGCAATTCAGCGCCATCCCCGGCATGACCCAGATGACCTCCAGCAGTGCGCTGGGCTCCACGTTGCTGACCCTGCAATTCACCCTCGACAAGAGCATCGACACCGCCGCCCAGGAAGTGCAGGCCGCGATCAACACCGCCGCTGGCAAACTGCCGAAAGACATGCCGACCCTGCCGACCTGGAAGAAGGTCAACCCGGCGGACAGCCCGGTGCTGATCCTCAGCGTCAGCTCCACGCAAATGCCCGGCACTGAACTCAGCGACCTGGTGGAAACCCTCCTTGCGCGTCAGATCAGTCAGATCGACGGTGTAGGCCAGATCAACATCACCGGTCAGCAACGTCCGGCAATCCGCGTACAGGCCTCGGCCGACAAACTGGCGGCCATCGGCCTGACCCTCGCCGACATTCGTGTGGCGATCCAGCAGACCAGCCTCAACCTCGCCAAGGGCGCGCTGTACGGCGAATCGAGCATTTCCACGTTGTCGACCAACGACCAGTTGTTCCACCCCGAGGAATACAGCCAGCTCATCGTTTCCTACAAGGACGGCGCCCCGGTTCACCTCAAGGATGTCGCGAAAGTCGTCAACGGTTCGGAAGATGCCTACGTGCAGGCCTGGGCCGGTGATCGGCCGGGCGTGAACCTGGTGATCTCCCGCCAGCCCGGCGCCAACATCGTCGAAACCGTAGACCGGATTCAGGCCGCCCTGCCCGGCCTCGAAGCCATGCTGCCGGCCTCGGTGCAGGTCAAAACCCTGATCGACCGCACCCAGACCATCCGCGCCTCGCTGCATGAAGTGGAAATCACCCTGCTGATCGCGATCCTGCTGGTGGTGGCGGTCATGGCGCTGTTCCTGCGCCAGTTGTCGGCGACGATGATTGTCTCGGCGGTGCTCGGCGTGTCGCTGACCGCCAGTTTCGCCTTGATGTATTTGCTCGGTTTCAGCCTGAACAACCTGACCCTCGTGGCCATCGTGGTGGCCGTGGGCTTCGTGGTCGACGATGCCATCGTGGTGGTGGAAAACATTCACCGTCACCTCGAGGCCGGCGACAGCATGCGCGACGCCGCGATCAAGGGCGCCGGCGAGATCGGTTTCACCGTGGTCTCGATCAGTTTCTCGCTGGTGGCGGCGTTCATTCCGCTGCTGTTCATGGGCGGCGTGGTCGGGCGGCTGTTCAAGGAGTTCGCCCTGACGGCCACTTCGACCATCATGATTTCCGTGGTGGTATCCCTGACACTGGCGCCAACGCTGGCAGCGCTGTTCATGCGCAAACCGGTGCATCACGCCCATGACAAACCGGGCTTCAGCGAACGGCTGCTCGGCTGGTACGAAAAAGGCCTGCGCCGCGCCCTCGCTCACCAGAAATTGATGATCGGCGTGTTCGGCATTTCCGTGGCGCTGGCGATTGGCGGCTACGTGTTTATCCCCAAGGGTTTCTTCCCGGTGCAGGACACCGGTTTCGTCCTCGGCACCACCGAAGCCGCCGCCGATATCTCCTACAGCGACATGGTGAAAAAACACCTGGCGATGGCCGAAATCGTCGCCGCCGACCCGGCCGTGCAGGCGTTCTCCCACTCGGTCGGTGTGTCCGGCAGCAACCAGACCATCGCCAACGGTCGCTTCTGGATCGCCCTGAAAAAACGCGGAGACCGCGATGTTTCGGCCAGCCAGTTCATCGACCGCATTCGTCCGCAACTGATGAAAGTCCCCGGCATCGTGCTTTACCTGCGCGCCGGCCAGGACATCAACCTCAGTTCCGGCCCGAGCCGTGCGCAATATCAATACGTGCTCAAGAGCAACGACGGGCCGACCCTCGCCACCTGGACCCAGAAACTCACCGAGAAGCTGCGCAGCATCCCGGCGTTCCGTGACATTTCCAACGACCTGCAACTGGGCGGCAGCATCACCCACATCAGCATCGACCGCAGCGCCGCCGCGCGTTTCGGCCTGACGGCGAGTGATGTCGACGAGGCGCTGTACGACGCCTTCGGTCAGCGGCAGATCAACGAGTTCCAGACCCAGGTCAACCAGTACAACGTAATTCTGGAGCTGGACACCAGACAGCGCGGCAAGGCCGAAAGCCTCAACTATTTCTACCTGCGCTCGCCGCTGAGCGGGGAAATGGTGCCAGTGTCGGCGCTGGCCCGATTCGACGCGCCGACCATCGGCCCACTGTCGATTGCCCACGACGGCATGTTCCCGGCCGCCAACCTGTCCTTCAACCTGGCGCCCGGCGTGGCATTGGGCGACGCGGTGATTCTGCTGAATCAGGCCAAGGCCGAGATCGGCATGCCGACCGCGATCAGCGGCAACTTCCAGGGTGCGGCCCAGGCGTTCCAGAGTTCGCTGAAAAGTCAGCCGTGGCTGATTCTCGCGGCGCTGGTGGCGGTGTACATCATCCTTGGCGTGCTCTACGAGAGCTTCGTCCATCCGCTGACGATCATCTCGACCTTGCCGGCGGCGGGGCTGGGTGCGGTGATCATGCTGTGGATCTGCGGCCAGGACTTTTCGATCATGGCGCTGATCGGGCTGGTGTTGCTGATCGGTATCGTGAAGAAGAACGGCATCCTGATGATCGACTTCGCCCTGGAAGCCCAGCGCCATCGCGGGCTGTCGCCGCAGGATGCGATTTTCGAAGCGTGTATCACGCGGTTCCGGCCGATCATCATGACCACCCTCGCCGCCCTGCTCGGCGCCCTGCCGCTGATGCTCGGCTACGGCACCGGCGCGGAACTGCGCCAGCCGCTGGGGATCGCCGTAGTCGGCGGCCTGCTGGTCAGCCAGATGCTGACGCTGTTCACCACGCCGGTCATATACTTGTGGCTCGAGCGGCTGTTCCACAAGCCCAAACCGGCGCCCGTCGCGGCGCTGGCAACGACAGACTGAGGCGGGTCATGCGCGTTCTGATTATCGAAGACGAAGAAAAAACCGCGGACTACCTGCACCGCGGCCTGACGGAACAGGGTTACACCGTGGATCGGGCCCGCGACGGCGTCGAGGGCCTGCACCTGGCGCTGGAAAGCGACTACGCGGTGATCGTCCTCGACGTGATGCTGCCGGGCCTCGATGGCTTTGGCGTGTTGCGCGCATTGCGCGCGCGCAAGCAGACGCCGGTGATCATGCTCACCGCCCGCGAGCGGGTCGAAGACCGGATCCGAGGCCTGCGCGACGGCGCCGACGATTACCTCGGCAAACCGTTTTCCTTCCTCGAACTGGTGGCGCGCCTGCAAGCGCTGACCCGGCGCAGTGGCGGCCATGAACCGGTACAAGTGAGCATCGCCGACCTCTGGATTGACCTGATCAGCCGCAAAGCCACCCGCGCCGGCACCCGGCTGGATCTGACCGCGAAGGAATTTTCGCTGCTCAGCGTGCTGGCCCGGCGTCAGGGCGAAATTCTCTCGAAAACCGCGATTGCCGAAATGGTCTGGGACATCAATTTCGACAGCGACGCCAACGTGGTCGAAGTCGCGATCAAACGCCTGCGGGCCAAGCTCGACGGGCCGTTCGACGAGAAACTGCTGCACACCATCCGTGGCATGGGTTATGTGCTGGAGAGCCGTGGTGTCCAGTAATTCCATCGCCCTGCGCCTGAGCGGAATGTTCACGTTGGTGGCGCTGCTGGTGTTCCTGTTGATCGGCGGCGCGCTGTATCAACAAGTGGACAAAGGCCTGGGTCTGTTGCCGGAAGCGGAACTCGATGCGCGTTACAGCGTGCTGGAATCCGCGCTCAACCGCTATGGCACCCCCGAGCATTGGGTGAAGATCAACGCCAAGCTCAAGCTGCTCGGCGAAGAAGACAAGCGCATCCGTTTCTGGGTGGTCAGCGGCAATCCGGGCTACGAGTTTGGCGAGCCGGATGCCTTGATCCGTGCGTTTGCCCGAGGCCCGCTGGGCATGCGCGACCTGCAACTGCCCGACCATCCCTATCCGCTGAAAGTACTGCTGACCGAACTGCCGGCCAAGGATCAACGCCCGCCGCTGCGCTTCATGATCGGCATCGACACCGAGACCTTTCACCAGACCCAGCATCAGTTACTGATTGCGCTGGTGAGTCTGGCGGTGATCGGCGTGCTGCTGGCCTCGGCACTGGGTTACTGGGTGGCGCGGATCGGCCTGAAGCCGCTGATCAAACTGTCCCAGGAAGCCCAGCGTCTGGCACCGCCGTTGCGGGCCGGGCGTCTGCGACTGTCGCCGTTGCCGCCGGAACTGGAGCAGTTCGTCGACTCGTTCAACTCGACGCTGGAGCGGGTTGAGCAAGCCTATTCGCGGCTCGAATCCTTCAACGCCGACGTCGCCCATGAACTGCGCTCGCCGCTGACCAACCTGATCGGCCAGACCCAGGTCGCCCTGACTCGCGGGCGCTCCGCCGAGCATTATTTCGAAGTGCTGCAATCCAACCTCGAAGAGCTGGAGCGCCTGCGCTCGATCATCAACGACATGCTGTTCCTGGCCAGCGCCGATCAGGGCAGCAAGGCCACCAAACTGACCTCGACCTCGCTGGCCGATGAAGTGGCGACCACCCTCGAATACCTCGACTTCATCCTCGAAGATGCGCAAGTCCAGGTTCGGGTAAGCGGTGATGCGCAGGTGCAGATCGAGATCGCCCATCTGCGCCGGGCCTTGATCAATCTGCTGAGCAACGCGGTGCAACACACGGCGCCCGGCCAAGTGATCGAGGTGCAGATCGCGGTCGAGGAACATAAGGTCAGCATCGGCGTAGCCAACCCCGGTTCGCCGATTGCCAGCGAGCATTTACCGCGCTTGTTCGAGCGCTTCTACCGGGTCGATGCGTCGCGCAGCAACAGTGGCAACAATCACGGGTTGGGGCTGGCGATCGTCAAGGCGATCGCGTTAATGCACGGCGGCGATGTGTTTGTGCGCAGTGATCGCGGGATGAACACCTTCGGAATCCACCTCCCCGTCTGACCCCTCTCCCGATCGTTCCCACGCTCCGCGTGGGAATGCAGCCCGGGACGCTCCGCGTTCCACTCCAAAGCCGAACACAGAGCTTCCATCAAGGTGTTCCCAAGCCGAGTCCTGGAATGATCACCCGTTGATCTTTGCTTCCGCTGTAACAGTCATTTATGAAAATCACGCTGTTTCACAACGCCCGGCAACCTTATCTTTGCCCGCACCAAACAGCACTTGCCAAGCAAGAAGGTTTTCAAGATGTCCAACAGTATGGGTATTGCCAGCGCTTTCGTTTTGTCCTCATTGATCCTGTCGCCGATGGCGATGGCTGAAGAATCCCAGACGTTTGTAGCGCAAAACGCCGCTCGCGCTCACGCATTCGAACAGCATCAGGCAGAAGTGATGGCCAAGGCTCAGGACGCTACGCAAGCCCCGCAGGCCTTAAATTCTCAGGCTCAAGCCTCCGAGAAAGACAGCTGAGTCGCGCACTGCGCAACGTTTCCCTCGACGCGGTTGTTTGGCTCTTCCCGTTCAACCGTCGTCCTTGCAGGCCGCTGATTTTCAGCGGCCTTTTTTCGTTGTGGTCTGAAAGCTGTCTGGTACGTCTTTGACAACTGGAAACATCCCGCACCTCATGACATTGAAGTGTCAGTTGACCCAAGGAGCTTTACCGCACGTGCGTTACCCAGTTCGCTTCACCCCGCTGTTCATTGCAATTGCCGCAACGATTGCCCCCGCCGCCCATGCTGCCGAAGCCGAGCAGCAAGGTTTCGTCGAAGGCTCGAGCCTGAACCTCAATGCCCGCAACTACTACATGAACCGCAACCGCCTGCAGCAGACGGACGACAACATCGAGTGGGGCCAGGGGTTCCTCGGCAAATTCGAGTCGGGCTACACCGAAGGCACGGTCGGCTTCGGCCTCGATGCGCACGCCATGCTCGGCCTGAAACTCGACGGCGGTGGTGGTACGGACAACTCCAGCATCCTGCCGGTCAGTGACGGCAGCGGCAAAGCGCCGGGTTCGTTCTCCACGGCGGGTGGCACCCTGAAGATGCGCGCGTTCGATACCGAGCTGAAAGCCGGCGATCTGTTCCTCGCCAACCCGGTGATCGCCGGTGGCGAGACGCGCATGCTGCCGCAGACCTTTCGCGGCATCAGCCTGACCAACCACAGCTTCGACGGCTGGATGATCGAAGGCGGCCAGGCCAGCTTCACCAAGCCCTACAACCAGAGCGGCCACAAACGCATCGGCACCTCTTACGGCACCCTAACCGACGGCGACAAGAGCCAGCACCTGAACTGGGCCGGCGTGGCCTGGAGCGGTGTCGAAGGCCTGACCAGCAGCCTGTACGCTTCCGAGCTGAAGGACATCTGGAACCAGTACTACTACGACCTCGACTACACCTGGGCACTGAATGACCTGGTGACCCTCAACCCGGGCCTGCACTTCTATCACACCCAGGACACCGGCGACGCGCTGCTGGGCAACATCGACAACAACACCTACAGCCTGCATTTGACCGTGGGCATCGGCAGCCACAGCGTTACCGCCGCGTATCAGCGGGTCAACGGCAACACGCCGTTCGATTACATCAGCCAGGGCGACAGCGTCTACCTCGACAACTCGCAGCAGTACTCGGACTTCAACGGCCCGAACGAGCGCTCGTGGAAACTCAAGTACGCCTACGACTTCGCCGGCGTCGGCCTGCCGGGCCTGACCTCGGCACTGTCCTATTCGCGCGGCACGCTGGACCTGACCAAAGTCGATCCGGACAGCAAGGGTTACGCCTCGTGGTACAGCGCCGAGGGTCGCAACGCCAAACACTGGGAGCGCGACATCGACCTCAAATACGTGGTGCAGAGCGGCCAGGCCAAAGACCTGGCGGTATGCCTGCAATGGGCGACCAACCGCGGCGGCAACGGTTACGGCGCAATCGATACGGACACCGATGAATACCGTGTGATCATCGACTACCCGATCAACGTCTTCTAAGATCGGCACTGCGATAAAAGGCCAGCCTGACGCGCTGGCCTTTTTCTTGCCTGTGGCAGCGAGCGGGTACAACTACGCTTAGAAGAATCCCCAACCGAAAACCGGACCATGATCGCGAGCCGCACCCCTACCGTTCCCGGCATGACCGGACGCTCCGAGCTGCTGTTGATCTCAGGCAGCCTGCTGAGCGTGATCGCGATTGTCTGCATCGTCACGTTCCTGCTGATCCGTGAACGCGCCAACGCCCAGGAATCGGCCACCCGTGGCGCCACCACCATCGCCCAGTTGATCGACGCCGATGTACTGCGCACCGTCGAGCTGTATGACCTGACGCTGCAAGGGCTGATCGCCGCCGCCCAGCGTGACGACCTGAAAGACGTGTCGCCACAGATCCGCCACCTAGCGCTGTTCGACCGCTCCACCACTGCGCGCTTCAAGGGCGACATCCTGTTGCTCGACAAGTATGGCGACGTGATTGCCGACTCCTCGCGGGTCGATCCGCTGCCGGGCAATTTCGCCGACCGCGACTACTTCCTCGCCCACGCCTTCAACCGCGACACCGGCATGTTCATCAGCCGTCCGTTCAAACCCCGCTGCGACTGCGATGACGCGAACCAGTGGCGGATCAGTTTCAGTCGGCGCATTTCTTCAGACACCGGTGAGTTTCTGGGCGTCGCCGTGGCGTCGATGAAACTCGATTACTTCGATCAACTGTTCAACAGCCTCGACATCGGCATCGACAGCACCCTCAACATCATCAACAACGACGGCATCCTGCTGGCGCAGAAGCCTTATCTGCAGAGCGATTCGATCGGCAAGAGCTTTGCCGCCCGGCCCAATGTGGTGCGGATTCTGCGCGACAGCAACGGCAATGGCAGTTTCAACAGCACTTCGAGCATGGATTATCAGCAACGGCTGTACACCTATTCGCGGGTCGGCAATCTGCCGCTGACGGTGATCGTTGCCCTGTCCAGCGAGGAAGTGTTCGGCGCGTGGCGACGCACCGCGATCCTGATCAGCGGCGCCACCGGCGTGTTGTGTGCCGGTCTGCTATGGCTGACCTGGCTGCTGGCCCGAGAGCTGCGCCTGCGTCAGCGGGCCGAACATGAACTGGCGCAGCTCGCGGCGACCGATGCCCTGACCGGGGTCGCCAACCGGCGAATGCTCGATCAGTCGCTGCGCCACGAGTGGTTCCGCGCCCAGCGTTCGGGCAAGCCACTGTCATTGCTGATGATCGACGCCGACCACTTCAAGGCCTTCAATGACCGGCACGGGCATCAGGCCGGAGATCACGCGTTGCGTGAACTGGCCAGGGTGATCACCGCCAATGTGCGGCGTCCGGCGGATCTGGTGGCGCGGTATGGCGGTGAGGAGTTTTCGGTGATCCTCGCGGAAACCGACAGTGCCGGGGCGCAGCAGATCGCCGAACACATTCGTACAGCGGTGGAGCAATTGCCAAGCCTGAATCAAGACCAGTCACCGATGACCGTGAGCGTCGGTATCAGTACCTGGACGTCGACGAGCGAAATCAGTCTGGAGCAGCTGTTGTTCGCGGCGGACAAGGCGTTGTATCAAGCCAAGGAAGGTGGGAGAAACCGGGTCGTCGTCGCCTGAAAACAGGCATAAAAAAAGGCCACCCAAAGGTGGCCTTCAAAAAACTAGAGAGGTTTTTTACTTACACCGCCGCAACCGGGCGCATGTAAGAGATTGGTGCAGTGCTGGCGTCTTCGAACGTCACGACTTCCCAGGCATCTTTCTGCTCAATCAACTTGCGCAGCAGCTGGTTGTTCAGTGCGTGGCCGGACTTGAAGCCCTTGAACTCACCAATCAGGCTGTTGCCCAGCAGGTACAGGTCGCCAATCGCATCGAGGATCTTGTGCTTCACGAATTCGTCTTCGTAGCGAAGGCCGTCTTCGTTCAGTACGCCATCGGCATCGACCACGATCGCGTTTTCCACGCTGCCGCCGAGTGCGAGGTTGTGCTTGCGCAGGTACTCGATGTCACTCATGAAACCGAAAGTACGGGCGCGGCTGACTTCTTTTACGAACGAAGTGCTGGAAAAATCCACGCTTGCACTTTGGGTGCGGTCCCGGAAAACCGGGTGATCGAAATCGATCTCGAAGCTCACCTTGAACCCTTCGAAAGGGACGAAAGTGGCGCGCTTGTCGCCGTCTTCCACTGTCACTTCACGCAGGATGCGGATGAATTTCTTGGCGGCGTCCTGTTCTTCCAGGCCAGCCGATTGAATCAGGAATACGAAAGGTCCTGCGCTGCCATCCATGATCGGGACTTCAGACGCGGAGAGCTCGACGTAGGCGTTATCGATGCCCAGGCCAGCCATGGCCGAGAGCAAGTGCTCCACCGTGTCTACCTTCACGTCACCGTTGACCAGCGTCGTCGACATGGTTGTCTCGCCGACGTTGGCCGCGCGAGCCGGTATCTCGACAACCGGATCGAGATCGGCACGACGAAAGACGATCCCGGTGTCGACAGGTGCAGGCTTGAGGGTCAGGTAAACCTTCTCCCCGGAGTGCAGACCTACACCGGTGGCACGGATAATATTTTTCAGTGTGCGTTGTTTAATCATGGCATGGGCCGCTTCAGCGCAAATTGCGAACTGGTATCAACAAAGGCTGGCGATGATAGCAGACCGAGCCTTTGCTGAACACCAATCACCTGAATACCCCTGATACATTTCATCAATCGGCCTGACGACGCAGGAAGGCCGGGATGTCCAGGTAGTCCAGGTCATCTTGCGGATTCATCTTCGCGGCAGTCGCAGCACCGGCCTGAGCCTGGTTGCGCATGACGGTCGGACGGTCCAGGTCACGGTAGTTCACCGCTGGCTGCTCCTGACGAGCGGGTGCCGGTTGCTGCACCTGAGCAGCGGCCATCGAGGTGTGAACGGTGTTGTCGATAACCTTCACAGGCTTCTCGATTTTCGCGCCCAGACCGGTGGCAACCACGGTCACGTGCAGTTCGTCGCGCATGTCCGGATCGATAACGGTACCGACCTTGACCATCGCGTGCTCGGAAGCGAAGGCTTCGATGATCGAACCCACGTCGGAGTACTCACCCAGGGACAGGTCAGGACCGGCAGTGATGTTCACCAGGATGCCGCGTGCGCCTTGCAGGTTCACGTCTTCCAGCAGCGGGTTGCGGATGGCCGCTTCAGTGGCTTCACGTGCACGGTTCGGACCGCTGGCGCAGCCAGTGCCCATCATCGCCATGCCCATTTCGCTCATCACGGTACGTACGTCGGCGAAGTCGACGTTGATCATGCCCGGACGCTTGATGATGTCGGAGATACCGCGAACGGCACCGGCCAGTACATCGTCAGCCTTGGCGAAAGCCGACAGCAGGCTTGCGTCCTTGCCGAGGATGGTCAGCAGTTTTTCGTTCGGAATGGTGATCAGCGAGTCGACGCTTTCCGAGAGCATGCGAATGCCTTCGTCGGCGATCTGCATACGCTTGCGACCTTCGAACGGGAACGGACGAGTCACGACCGCAACGGTCAGGATGCCCATTTCCTTGGCCACTTCGGCGATGATCGGCGCCGCACCGGTACCGGTACCACCGCCCATGCCGGTGGTGATGAACACCATGTTGGTGCCGGCCAGCACTTCAGCGATGCGCTCGCGATCTTCCAGCGCAGCCTGACGGCCGACTTCCGGGTTGGCGCCGGCGCCCAGGCCTTTGGTCACGCCGGTACCCAATTGCAGAATGGTGCGCGCGCCGATGTTTTTCAGCGCTTGAGCATCGGTGTTGGCGCAGATGAATTCCACGCCTTCGATGTTGCTCTTGACCATGTGATTGACAGCGTTGCCGCCGCCACCGCCAACACCGATAACTTTGATTACCGGGCTTGCGGGGATGTTGTCTACGAGTTCGAACATTTTCCCTCTCCTTACATTCTCTAGTTTTTTCGCCTACTGCTGTTTGTTGCGGTGCTGCGGTAAAGCGTTAGAAGTTGCCTTGAATCCACTTCTTAAAACGGTCCAGCAACGGCGCCTGCGGCTCATCGTTGCTGTAGCTGTCGCGGCTGCCGATGCCCGAGAACGAGATCCCGTCGGACTGCTTTTGCAGGCCGTACATCAACAAGCCAACGCCAGTGGAATAAATCGGGTTGCGTACCACGTCATCCAGACCTTTCACGCCATGGGGCACGCCCAGACGGACCGGCATGTGGAAGATTTCTTCGGCCAGTTCGGTGGCGCCTTCCATCTTCGACGTACCACCGGTCAGCACGATGCCGGCCGGGATCAGGTCTTCGTAGCCGCTGCGACGCAGCTCGGCCTGGATCAGGGTGAAGAGTTCGTCGTAACGCGGCTCGACCACTTCGGCCAGGGCCTGACGGGACAGTTCGCGCGGCGGACGGTCGCCGACGCTCGGCACCTTGATGGTCTCGCCGGCACCGGCCAGTTTGGCCAGGGCGCAGGCGTAGCGGATCTTGATCTCTTCGGCGTACTGGGTCGGGGTGCGCAACGCCATGGCGATGTCGTTGGTCACCTGGTCGCCCGCAATCGGGATCACCGCCGTGTGGCGGATCGCGCCTTCGGTGAAGATCGCGATGTCGGTGGTGCCGCCGCCGATATCGACCAGGCACACGCCCAGCTCTTTTTCGTCGTCGGTCAGGACCGAGTAGGCCGAGGCCAGTTGCTCGAGAATGATGTCGTCGATTTCCAGACCGCAGCGACGCACGCATTTTTCAATGTTCTGTGCGGCGTTGACGGCGCAGGTGACCACGTGAACCTTGGCTTCCAGACGCACGCCGGACATGCCCAGCGGCTCGCGCACGCCTTCCTGGTTATCGATCACGTAATCCTGCGGCAGGGTGTGCAGCACACGCTGGTCGGCCGGGATCGCCACCGCCTGGGCGGCGTCGAGTACGCGCTCCAGATCAGCCGAGCTGACTTCGCGATCACGAATCGCGACGATGCCGTGGGAGTTCAGGCTGCGAATGTGATTGCCCGCCACGCCGACGAACGCCGAGTGAATGCGGCAGCCCGCCATCAGTTGGGCTTCTTCGATCGCGCGCTGGATCGACTGCACGGTGGACTCGATGTTGACCACCACGCCTTTCTTCAGGCCGCGGGACGGATGAGTGCCGATCCCGACGATTTCCAGCGAGCCGTCGTCCGCAACCTCGCCGACCAGCGCCACCACCTTGGAGGTGCCGATATCGAGACCGACGATCATTTTGCCGCTTTGCACGTTTGCCATGGGTCCTGCCTCTTCTTAATTCTTTGCGACAGCGGGTTGGGCTGTCGTCGGCGCTACTGGTTCCCGCCAGCCAACAGCGAGGCCGTTGGCGTAGCGCAGATCGATGCGCGCAATGTTCGTAATCTGTTCTTTGAGCGTCTTGTCATAGATGGCAATGAAGCGGCGCATCTTTTCCACCAGGTTGCCGCGTCCCAGCAGCAGCTCGATCCCGGGGCCGGAACTGCCGGCACCGGTGGTCAGGAACCAGCTGCCGCGTTCACGCAGCTCCAGCCGCGCAATCGAGAAGCCCAATGGCCGGAGCATCTGGCTCAGCACCTGGTATTGCTGCATCACTTGCTGCTGGGCCCGCTGCGGACCGAACAGCTGCGGCAGGTGTTCGTAGTTCGCCAGTTCCTTGGGCGTGAACGCCTGGCCCTGGTTGTTGAGCAACGACTCGTCGCCCCAACGGGCCACCGGCAGTTGCTCTTCGAGGCGGATCACCACCTGGTCCGGCCACACCCGGCGCACTTCGGCGTGGGCGATCCACGGCATCTGTTCCAGCTCGGTGCGCATGCTCGCCAGGTCGATGGTGAAGAAGCTCGACGCCACATACGGGGCGATCCGCTGCTGCACCGCCTGCTGACTGATGTAACTCAGGTCGCCCTGCACCGCGATCTTGGTGATTGGCCGGTCGGCGTACGGCAGCAGACGCTGTGCGCCTTCGTAAGTGCCGAACCCCAGAGCCACCAGCAGCACCGGCCAGAACAGACCTTTCAAAAAGCCGAAGTTGGCTTTTGGCAGGCGCGCGGACATCGGCTCTTTGGCCACCATTCGGCTGGCACCCCGCGGCACCGGCTTGCGGCCGGGTGCAGGTGGCTGATGTCTGAGATGAGCGCCTTGCATGGTCTTAACCTCGCGCCTCTTTCTTGCCATCGGCATCGACACTGGCGGCCAGAATGGCCAGGACCAGCTGCTGGAAATCCAGACCGGCCGCTTTCGCCGCCATCGGTACCAGGCTGTGATCGGTCATGCCGGGAGCGGTGTTGACTTCCAGGAACCAGAACTTGCCGTCGGCGTCCTGCATCACGTCCGCCCGACCCCAACCGGCAATACCCAGCGCCTCGCAGGCTTGCGCCGTGAGGTCCATGAGTTCTTTTTCCTTGGCGGCATCGAGCCCGCACGGAATCCGATACTGGGTATCGTTGGCGATGTACTTGGCGTCGTAGTCGTAGAACGTGTGTGGCGTACCCAGGGCGATAGGAGGCAACACCTGGTCACGCAGGGTGGCGATGGTGAACTCGGGACCGTGGATCCATTGCTCGACCAACACTTGCGAATCGTAGGTACTGGCCGCTTTCCATGCGTCGATCAACTCGGACGCGGAAGTCACTTTGGCCATCCCGATACTTGAACCTTCATGCGCCGGTTTGACGATCAAAGGGAAGCCCAGTTCCGTCGCTGCCGAAATACAATCGGCCTCGCTGCGCAGCACGGCGTGACGCGGCGTCGGAATCCCCAGCGTGTGCCAGACCTGCTTGGTGCGCAGTTTGTCCATCGCCAGTGCCGAAGCCAGGATGCCGCTGCCGGTGTACGGAATGCCGGCCACTTCAAGCAGGCCCTGCATGCTGCCGTCTTCACCGCCGCGACCGTGAAGGATGATGAACGCACGGTCGATCTTTTCGCTCAGCAGGCGCTGCAGGATATCGGCGCCGACGTCGATCCCGAATGCGTCCACGCCTGCGCTTTGCAGCGCAGTGAGCACGGCGTTGCCGGACTTCAGCGAGACTTCACGCTCGGCACTCAGGCCACCAAACAGCACGGCCACCCGGCCGAAATCCTTCGGGGCGATGGTGGAGAACAGGTTGGCGTAGGCAGCAGTCATTTCAACTTCCCCTCGACCGATGCCGCCACGGCACCGGCGAACAACTCGCTTTTCAACAGTTTCGGTGCGAGGCCGCCGATGTCACCGGCGCCCTGGCACAGCAGAATGTCGCCAGCACGCAGCAGCGGCTTGACCAGTGGCGCCAGATCGACGCCGCGCTCGATGTAGATCGGGTCGAGCTGACCGCGCTGGCGGATGCTGTTGCACAGCTTGCGGCTGTCCGCGCCCGGAATCGGCTCTTCGCCCGCCGGATAGACTTCCATCAGCAGCAGCACGTTGGCGTCGGCCAGGACATTGACGAAATCGTCGTACAGGTCGCGGGTGCGGCTGTAACGGTGTGGCTGGTAGACCATCACCAGACGGCGCTCCGGCCAGCCACCGCGCACGGCTTTGATGACTGCTGCAACTTCGGTCGGGTGGTGACCGTAGTCGTCGACCAGCATCACATTGCCGCCGTCCACCGGCAGTTCGCCGTAGACCTGGAAGCGTCGGCCGACACCCTGGAACCCGGACAGACCCTGGACGATGGCTTCATCGCTGACGCCTTCGTCGGTGGCGATGCAGATGGTCGCCAGGGAATTGAGCACGTTGTGGTTGCCCGGCATGTTCACGGACACATCAAGAGGCTCGCGATCAGGGCGCAGCACGGTAAAGAAGGTCTGCATGCCCTGCTGACGAACATTGATCGCGCGCACGTCGGCGTCTTCGCTGAAGCCATAGGTCACGGTTGGACGCTTGACCAGCGGCAGGATTTCACGCACCACCGGATCGTCCAGGCACATCACCGCCAGCCCGTAGAACGGCAGGTTGTGCAGGAACTCGACGAAGGTTTTCTTCAGTTTGTTGAAGTCACCGTCGTAGGTCGCCATGTGGTCGGCGTCGATGTTGGTGACCACGGCCACCAGCGGTTGCAGGTGCAGGAAGCTGGCGTCGCTTTCATCGGCCTCGGCGATCAGGTAACGGCTGGTGCCGAGCTGGGCATTGGTGCCCGCGGCGTTCAGACGGCCACCGATGACGAAGGTCGGATCCAGACCACCGGCGGCGAACACCGAAGCGATCAGGCTGGTGGTGGTGGTCTTGCCGTGGGTACCGGCGACGGCGATGCCGTGGCGGTAGCGCATCAGCTCGGCGAGCATTTCGGCACGCGGCACCACCGGGATGCGGCGTTCCAGCGCAGTCGCGACTTCCGGGTTGGAGGTGTTGACGGCGCTCGACACCACCAGCACATCGGCGGCAGCGGCGTTCTCGGCACGGTGGCCGATGAAGATCTGCGCACCGAAGGATTCCAGGCGCTCGGTCACCGGCGAAGCTTTCAGATCCGAACCGGACACTTCATAGCCCAGGTTCAGCAGAACTTCGGCAATACCGCACATGCCCACGCCGCCGATCCCGACGAAGTGGATGCGACGGATGCGGCGCATTTCCGGTTGCGGCATGGCTTTCTGATTCTCAACCATGGGCCACCTCCAGACAGGTATCGACCACGCTGCGGGTGGCTTCGGGTTTCGCCAGACGGCGGGCCGCTTGGGCCATTTGTTCGAGTCGTTGCGGTTGCATCAAGACCTCTGTCAGGCGCGCGGCAAGGTCCGCGGCGCCAGTCGTTCTTTGCGGCATCAGGAAGGCAGCGCCTTCGCGGGCCAAATAATCGGCGTTGCGGGTCTGGTGATCGTCGATCGCGTGGGGCAAGGGCACCAGCATCGAGGGCAGACCGGCGGCAGCCAGTTCGCTGATGGTCAATGCGCCGGCGCGGCACACCACCAGGTCAGCCCAGCCATAGGCCTGGGCCATGTCTTTGATGAACGGCTGCACCTGCGCATCCACGCCGGCGGCGCGGTAGCGCTCTGCAGTCACTTCATCGTGGTTTCTGCCGGCCTGATGGAACACTTCCGGACGCAAGTCGGCAGCGACTTGTGCCAGGGCTTCAGGCAGCAACTTGTTCAACGGCTCTGCGCCCAGGCTTCCGCCCAGGATCAGCAAACGCGCCTTGCGTCCGGCCAGGGCCGGGCGCGGTGTTTCGAGGAACAGCTCGCTGCGCACCGGGTTCCCGGTGGTACGGCGACTGTCCGACAGGGTAAAGGTGTCGGGGAAGGCTTCACACACCCGGGCGGCGAACGGCACCAGCAACCGATTGGCGGTGCCGGCCACGGCGTTCTGCTCATGAACGATCACCGGCACGCCGGCCAGTTTGGCGGCAAGACCACCGGGGCCGGTCACATAGCCGCCGAATCCGACCACGCACACCGGCCGCAAGCGGCGAATGATCGCCCGCGCCTGCCACACCGATTTCAGCAGCATGAACGGCGCCTTGAGCAGCGACAGCTTGCCCTTGCCACGCAGGCCAGTGGCGTTGATGCGATGCAGTTCAATACCTGCCGCCGGCACCAGATCGTTCTCGATCCCGCGCGGCGTTCCGAGCCAGTGCACGGTGTAGCCGCGCGCCTGGAATTCGCGGGCACAGGCCAGCGCCGGGAACACGTGGCCACCGGTGCCGCCGGCCATGATCAATACGTTAGCGCCCATGGTTCGGCTCCTCGGCGAAGTCGCTCTCATGGAATTCCATCTCTTCACTGCCCAGGTGGGTCCGGCTCTCCCACTCGATCCTCAGCAACAGGCCAAGGCAGGCGCAGCAGATCACCAGGGAGCTGCCGCCGTAACTGAGGAACGGCAAGGTCAGGCCCTTGGTCGGCAACAGGCCGACGTTCACGCCGATGTTGATCAGGAACTGGCCGATCCACAGGAACGACAGACCGTAGGCAACATAAGCGGCAAAAAACTGTTTGGCTTTCTCGGCCCACAGACCGATGTACATGCCGCGAATACACACGAACACGAACAGCGCCACGGTGCACAGCGAGCCCACAGCGCCCAGCTCTTCGGCCAGGACCGAGAACACGAAGTCGGTGTGCGCTTCCGGCAGGTAGAACTGCTTCTGCACGCTGTTGCCCAGGCCAACGCCCAGCCATTCACCGCGACCGAATGCGATCAAGGCTTGCGACAACTGATAACCGGCGCCGAACTGGTCGGCCCACGGGTCGGCGAAGTTGGTCAGACGCGCCATCCGGTACGGCTGCATCTGAATCAGCAACACCACCGCACCAACGGCCAGCACCACCATGAGCGAGAACCGGAACAGCCCGACCCCGCCGAGGAACAGCATCGCCGCCGCAGCGCCCATCATCACGACGGTGGCACCGAAGTCCGGCTCCATCAGCAGCAAGCCCGCCATCGGCAGCAGCACGATGAATGGCTTGAAGAAGCCCATCCAGCTCTCGCGCACCTCTTTCTGGCGACGCACCAGGTAACCGGCGAGGTAGATCACCACGAACACCTTGGCGATCTCGGACGGCTGTACGTTGAAGAAGCTGAAACCGATCCAGCGCATCGAACCGTTCACCTCACGGCCGATCCCCGGGATGATCACCATCACCAGCAGACCGAACGCACCGATCAGCATCATCCAGCCGAGGCGCTGCCAGGTGGCGATCGGAATCATCATCGTGACGACGCAGGCACCGAGGCCCAGCACCACGTAGATCAGGTGACGGGTCATGTAATAGAGAGCACTGCCCGACTGCGCCGCGCCGACTTCTGTCGATGCCGAGGCGATCATGATCAGGCCCAGACCGAGCAACGCCAGGCAACCGGCGAGCATCGGGAAGTCGAGGTCGATTCCGCGTCCGGTAATGAGCGGCGACGGGTATGGCTTGATGATGTTTCTCAAGCTCATGCCAGATCCTCCACAGCGCGGACGAACTGGTGACCACGGTCTTCGTAGTTCTTGAACATGTCGAAACTGGCGCAGGCCGGCGACAGCAGCACCACGTCACCCGGCTGGGCGGCGGCGCGGCATTGGGCGACCGCGTCGACCAGCGTGTTCGCACGAATCAGCGGTACGGCATCGCCGATCGCTTCGCCGATCTTGTCGGAGTCGCGACCCATCAGGATCACGGCGCGGCAGTGGGCCGCCACCGGATCGCGCAGGTCCTTGAAGTCGGCACCCTTGCCATCGCCACCGGCGATCAGCACGACCTTGCCGTCGATGTCCGCACCCAGACCTTCGATGGCGGCCAGCGCAGCGCCGACGTTGGTGGCCTTGGAATCGTTGTAGTAACCGACGCCGTCCAGATCACGTACCCACTGGCAACGGTGTTCGAGACCGGCGAAGGTGCGCAGCGCCGCCAGCATGGCGTCGAACGGCAGCCCGACCGCGTGGCCGAGCGCCAGCGCCGCCAGGGCGTTGGACTGGTTGTGGGCGCCGCGAATCTTCAGTTCGCGCACCGGCATCAGGTTCTGGAATTCGAAGGCCAGGTATTTCTCGCCATTCACTTCGCGCAGGCCGAACGCCTTGAAATCGGGTTTGGTCAGGCCGAAGGTCCAGCACGGCTGGCCCTCGCCCATCAGCGGACGGGTCAAGGCGTCCTGGCGGTTGACCACGAACTGCTTCGCACCCCGGAAGATCCGGTGCTTGGCCAGGTGGTAGGCCGGCAGACCGCTGTAGCGATCCATGTGGTCTTCGCTGATGTTGAGCACGGTCGCCACTTCGGCGTTGAGCTGGTCGGTGGTTTCCAGCTGGAAGCTCGACAGCTCCATCACGTACAGCTCGACGTCATCGCTGAGCAGATCCAGCGCCGGCGTACCGAGGTTGCCGCCCACGGCCACGCGCTTGCCGGCCGCAGCCGCCATCTCGCCGACCAGCGTGGTGACGGTGCTTTTCGCGTTGGAACCGCTGATGGCCACGATCGGCGCCTTCGCGTTGCGCGCGAACAGCTCGATGTCGCCGGACAGCTTCACGCCACGGGCCGCGGCGGCTTGCAGGGCCGGGGTCGCCAGCGCCAGGCCGGGGCTCACGTAGAGCTCGTCGGCACGGCACAGGAATTCGACGTCCAGCTCGCCACAACGCACTTCCACGTGCGGATAGTCACGCTGGAGCGTGGCCAGTTCCGGTGGATTTTCCCGCGTGTCGGCCACGGCAAACGCCACGCCCCGGTTCGCCAGGAAGCGAACCAGGGACATGCCGCTCTTGCCGAGGCCGACAACGATGCGGAAGTGGTCAGAAGCGATCAGAGACACTCGTTCTACCTCAGCTTCAGGGTGGCAAGGCCGATCAGCACGAGAATCACGGTGATGATCCAGAAACGGACGATCACGCGCGGCTCGGGCCAGCCCTTGAGTTCAAAGTGGTGGTGAATCGGCGCCATGCGGAACACACGGCGACCGGTCAGCTTAAAGGACGCAACCTGAATGACGACTGACAGGGTTTCCATCACGAACACGCCCCCCATGATGAACAGGACGATTTCCTGACGGACGATCACCGCGATGGTGCCCAGGGCCGCGCCCAGCGCCAGTGCGCCGACGTCGCCCATGAAGACTTGTGCCGGGTAGGTGTTGAACCACAGGAAGCCCAGGCCGGCACCGATCAGTGCGCCGCAGAACACGATCAACTCGCCTGCGCCCGGTACGTAAGGAATCAGCAGGTATTCCGCGAATTTCACGTTACCCGACAGGTAACAGAAGATGCCCAGACCACCGCCCACCATCACTGTCGGCATGATCGCCAGACCGTCGAGGCCGTCGGTGAGGTTGACTGCGTTGCTCGAACCGACGATCACGAAGTACGTCAGCACGATGAAACCCGCGCCCAGCGGAATGCTGTAGTCCTTGAGCATCGGCAGGATCAGGGTGGTTTCCACCGGAGTGCTGGCAGTCATATAAAGGAAGATCGCCGCACCGAGGCCGAACACCGACTGCCAGAAATATTTCCAGCGGCTCGGCAGGCCACGGGAGTTCTTCTCGATCACCTTGCGGTAGTCGTCGACCCAGCCGATGGCGCCGAACAGCAGGGTCACCAGCAGCACGACCCACACGTAGCGGTTGCTCAGGTCAGCCCACAGCAGAGTGCTGACTCCGATCGAAGACAGAATCAGCGCACCGCCCATGGTCGGCGTACCGGATTTGGACAGGTGCGATTGCGGGCCGTCGTTACGAACGGACTGCCCGATCTGACGGTTCTGCAGGGTGCGGATCATCCACGGGCCGTAGCACAGCGACAAGACCAGCGCGGTCAGCACACCGAGGATCCCGCGCAGGGTCAGGTACTGGAAGACCGCGAAGCCTTTGTAGAACTGTTGCAGATACTCCGCTAGCAGCAGCAGCATTAATGTTTCTCCAGACTGGACCCGCACAGGGCCGCAACGATGTTTTCCATCGCTGCGCTGCGCGAACCCTTGATCAAAATGGTGGTGTTTGTGTCCTGCTCGGCGCCAAGGGCCTGGATCAGTTCGGCTTGTGTGCCGAAGTGCTGCGCCTCGTTACCGAATGCGTTCACGGCGTGGACCATGTTCGGCCCGACAGCGTAAAGCGCGGAAACCTTGCCTCGGGCGTATTCGCCCACGTCGCGGTGCCCCTGCTCCGCCCAGTCGCCCAACTCGCCGATATCCCCGAGCACCAGAACGGTGCGGCCGGAAAAGCCGGCGAGTATATCAACGGCCGCGCACATCGAGGTGGGGTTCGCGTTGTAAGTGTCATCGATCACGCGCATGCCGTTTTTCGCCAGTTGCGCGACGGTGCGCCCCTTGACCGGTTGTACCGCGCCAAGCCCGGTGGCAATGCCGAACAGCGACACGCCCAGGGCGTGAGCGGCAGCGGCGGCGGCCATGGCGTTGGCGACGTTGTGGGTGCCGAGCAGGTTCAGTTGAACCCGTTCCACACCTTCAGGAGTGTGAAGGTTGAACGCCGGGCAACCACGGGCATCGGTGGCCAGGTCGCTGGCGTAAAAATCCGCCTGAGTGTTGCTCAGGGCAAACGTCAGCACCTTGCGCGTGCCGGCGCGGGTTTTCCAGATACCAAACGCCTTGTCATCGAGGTTCAGCACGGCGACGCCATCGGCCGCCAGCCCGTCGATGATCTCGCCCTTGGCTTCGACGATTTTCTCCGGCCCGCCGAACTCACCGACGTGGGCGGTCCCGGCGTTGTTGAGGATTGCCACGTGCGGCTTGGTCAGCCCCACGGTGTAGGCGATTTCACCCAGACGCGAGGCGCCCAGTTCGATCACCGCCGCGCTGTGTTCCGGGGCGAGTTCGAGCAGGGTCAGCGGCGCACCCAGATCGTTATTCAGGTTGCCACGGGTCGCCAGCACCGGACCGCGTGTGCGCAGGATGCTTGCGAGCATTTCCTTGACCGTGGTCTTGCCACTGGAGCCGGTAACCGCAGCGACCGGTTTGGTGAACGCGGCACGGTTCAAGGCACCCAGCTGGCCGAGCGCCTGGCGAGTGTCCTTGACCAGCAATTGCGGCAGCGTGCTGTCGGCGACTTCGCGCTCGACCAATGCCGCAACGGCGCCTTTGGCGGCGACTTCGTTCAGATAGTCGTGACCATCGAAACGCGGGCCGGTCAGGGCAATAAACAGTTGGCCAGCCTTGATCGCACGGCTGTCGATGCTCACGCCGTCAAAACTGGCGTCGGCGCTGATCAGACGGGCGTCGAGCGCGCTGGTCAGCTCGCTGAGTTTCAGGGCCTTAAGCATGGGCCACCTCCCACGCGGTCAGGGCGTGATCCGCCTCGACCAGATCAGAGAATGCATGGCGCTCGCCGTTGATTTCCTGATAGTCCTCGTGACCTTTGCCGGCCAGAACGATCACGTCATCCGCCGAAGCGCCGGCAATCAGTTGCGCGATGGCCTGGCCACGACCGGCCACGAACGTCACCTTGTCCACAGCCGTGAAACCGGCGCGGATGTCATCGAAAATCACCGCCGGGTCTTCGGTGCGCGGATTGTCATCGGTCACCAGCACACGGTCGGCCAGACGCTCGACCACTTCGGCCATCAGCGGACGCTTGCCGCGATCGCGATCACCGCCGCAGCCGAACAGGCACAGCAGCTGGCCTTTGACGTGCGGGCGAAGCGCAGTCAGAACTTTTTCCAGCGCGTCCGGGGTGTGGGCGTAATCGACCACCACCAGTGGCTGAGTGCCGCCGCCGAGACGCTGCATGCGACCGGCCGGGCCTTCGAGCTTTGGCAGCACCTTGAGGATTTCGTCGAGGGCGTAGTCCAGACCGAGCAAGGCGCCGACGGCGGCCAGTACGTTGCTCAGGTTGAAACGGCCCAGCAGCGTGCTGCGCAGATGGCGTTCGCCTTGCGGCGTGACCAATGTGGCACGCACGCCTTCGTCGTCGAACTGCGCTTCACGCACATAGAGATAAGCGCTGCTGTCGAGCAGGCTGTAAGTGATCAAACGTGACTCGCGCTTTTCAGCGGCCAGTTGCCGGCCGAAATCGTCGTCGAGATTGACCACGCGGCACTTCAGGTCATTCCAGGCGAACAGCCGGGCCTTGGCCTCGGCGTACGCTTCCATGGTGCCGTGGTAATCGAGATGATCACGGGACAGGTTGGTCATCACTGCCACGTCGAATGCCAGCGCGGTAACCCGGCCTTGATCCAGACCGTGAGACGAAACTTCCATGGCCACGGCTTTGGCGCCGGCCTTTTTCAGGTCGCCCAGGGTCGCTTGCATGGCAATCGGATTCGGCGTGGTGTGCAGGCCGCTTTGCAGCGCGCCATGAAAACCGGAGCCGAGGGTGCCGACGATGCCGCAATGCTGGCCGAGCAAGTCCAGCGCCTGCGCCACCAACTGGGTCACGCTGGTCTTGCCGTTGGTGCCAGTCACGCCCACCAGATTCAGGTGATGGCTCGGCTCACCGTAAAAACGCCCGGCGATGTCAGACAGTTGCGCCGCCAGGCCCTTGACCGGAATCAGCGGAACTTCGGTGATCGGCAGCACGGTGGCGCCTTCCACTTCATAGGCCACGGCAGCAGCACCGCGCTGCAAGGCGTCGGCGATGTGCGCACGCCCGTCGAACTTGCCGCCCGGCACCGCGAGGAACAGATCACCCGCGCGTACATTGCGACTGTCGAGCGCCAGTTCACGGATCAACAGATCATGGCCGGCGTGGGGGAAAATCTTGTTCAGACTCAGAGACATCAGCCGCGCCCTCCATTGGCTTTCAGCGGAACGACCGGGGTGGCGTTGGCCTGTTGTGTGGTCGGCAGGTTGTCCGGGGTAACGTTCATCAGGCGCAGGGTGCCCGACATCACGCGGCTGAACACCGGCGCCGAGACCAGACCACCGAAATAACCGGCCTTGGTCGGTTCATCGATCACCACGACGATTGCATAGCGTGGATCGCTCATCGGGCCGAAACCGGCGAACAGCGAGCGATAAGAGTTTTCGGCGTAGCCCTTGGTGCCGACCGACGTTTTACGCGCGGTACCGGACTTGCCGCCCACGTGATACGCCGGCACCTGCGCGCGGAACACGCCGCGCGGGGCTTCGATCACTTGTTGCAGCATGCCTTGCATGGTTTTGGCGACGGCTTCCGGCAGCACTTGGGTGGTCTGCGGCGCCTTGTCGGTTTTGATCAGTGTCAGTGGTGCCAGGCGACCGTTGTTGGCCAGCGCCGAGAACGCGTGCACCAGCTGGATCGCGGTCACCGAGATACCGTAGCCGTAGGACAACGTCGCGGTCTCGGCCTTGCGCCACTCGCGGTAGTTCGGCAGGTTGCCGACACGTTCGCCCGGGAAGCCGAGGCCGGTGTCCTGGCCGAGGCCGACTTTCTGTGCGAGGCGGAAAATGGTTTCGCCGCCGATATCGAACGCGACCTTACTCATGCCGACGTTACTGGAATTGATCAGAATGCCGGTCAGGTCGAGTACCGGACCTTCGGTCTTCGATACGTCCTTGATCGTGTATTTGCCGATCTGCAGGGAGCCCGGATACACCTCGACGGTGTCGCTCGGTTTCCAGCGGCCGGTTTCGATCGCGGCGCTCATCGAGATCGCTTTCATGGTCGAACCGGGTTCGAACACATCGATCATCGCGCGGTTACGCATCATCGCCGGTTGCAGGTTGCGACGGTTGTTCGGGTTGTAGGTCGGCTGGTTGACCATGGCGAGAATCTCGCCGGTCTTCACGTCCATGATCACCAGACTGCCGGCCTTCGCGCCGTTCTCGATGATCGCGTTGCGCAGCTCGCGGTTGGCCAGATATTGCAGGCGCAGGTCAATCGACAACGCCAAGGGCTTGCCGGCCTTGGCGTTCTTGGTGACCTGGACATCCTTGATCAGCCGTCCGCGCCGATCCTTGATGACTTGCCGCTTGCCGGGCACGCCGGCCAGCCATTCATCGTAGGCCAGTTCGACACCTTCACGACCGTGGTCATCGATGTCGGTGAACCCAACCATATGTGCGGTGACTTCACCGGCCGGGTAGAACCGGCGGAACTCTTCGATGCCGTAGACGCCCGGCACTTTCAGGTCGAGCACGGCCTGGCCCTGCTCGGGGGTCAACCCGCGCACCAGATAAATGAATTCCTTGTTGGCCTGGGCTTCGAGACGTTCGGCCAGGGCTTTCGGATCCTGCCCCAGCGCGGCGGCCAGTGCCGGCCATTTTTCTTTCGCTGTCTGCATTTCCTTGGCGTTGGCCCACAGGGTGGTCACCGGCGTACTGACGGCCAGCGGCTCGCCGTTACGGTCGGTGATCAGACCACGGTGAGCCGGAATCGGAATGTGCCGAAGACTGCGCGCGTCGCCCTGACCTTTGAGAAAGTCTCGGTCAACCACTTGCAGGTCGATGATGCGCCAGCAGATGGCCGCAACCATCACGCCGAGCAGTGCCACCATCAGACGGAAACGCCATGGGAAAAGAGCCCCCTCGAGTTTCATCATGGCGCCACCATCTTCACGTCAGCCGCGCCGGGAATGTGCATCTTCAGTTGTTCGGTGGCCAGTACTTCGATCCGGCTGTGGGCGGTCCAGGTGCTTTGCTCCAGGATCAGGCGCCCCCATTCGGCCTGCGCCTTGTCGCGCACGCTCAGTTCGTTGTACAGGGTGTTGAGCAATTGCCGGTTCCAGTGAGCGCTGTAAGACACGCCGATGGCCGACACGAGCACGCCGATGAACAGCAGCAGCATGAAAAAGCTGCCGCCGGGCAGTGGCTTGGCGAAAAGCTTGCTCACCGCAGCTTCTCCGCGACGCGCATGACGGCGCTACGGGAACGTGGGTTGGCTTTGAGTTCGGCGTCGGAGGCCGTCTGCGCTTTGCCATGGACTTTGATTTTCGGTTCGAACGCAACGTGGCGAACCGGCAGGTTGCGCGGCAGGTTGTCGGCTTCGCCTTTCACCAGCTTGCGCATGAACAGTTTGACGATACGGTCTTCCAGCGAGTGGAAGCTGATCACCACGAGACGGCCGCCCACTTCCAGGCACTCCAGCGCGGCTTCAAGACCCGCTTCCAGATCTCCCAGTTCGTTGTTGACGTGAATGCGCAGGCCCTGGAAAGCGCGGGTTGCCGGGTTCTTGCCCTTTTCCCACGCCGGGTTGGCGACTTTCAGCACTTCGGCCAGATCGGCAGTGCGCTCGAACGGCGTGATGTCACGACGCTCGGCCACGGCACGGGCCATGCGACCGGAGAAACGTTCTTCGCCGTATTCCTTGAACACACGGGCGATTTCTTCCACCGGCGCGGTGTTGACGAACTCGGCGGCGCTGATGCCACGGGACGGATCCATGCGCATGTCCAGTGGGCCGTCGTTGAGGAAGCTGAAGCCGCGCTCGGCATCATCGAGCTGCGGAGAGGACACACCCAGATCCAGCAGAATGCCGCTGACTTTGCCTGTCAGACCCTGTTCGGCAACCACCGAACCGAGCTCGGCAAAGCTGCGCTGCACAACGACAAAGCGGCCGTCTTCGGCCGCTAGCGTTTGCCCGGTGGCAATCGCTTGAGGATCCTTGTCGAATCCGATGAGCCGACCATCCGGCCCGAGCTTGCTCAGGATCAACCGGCTGTGCCCGCCGCGCCCGAACGTGCCGTCCAGATAGCAGCCATCAGGACGTACGGCGAGAGCCTCGACGGCTTCGTCAAGCAGTACGGTGATGTGGTTAAAGCCGCTATCAATAGTCACAGGATCAGATCACGCAGTTCGTCAGGCATGGCGCCCGGTTGTTGTATGGCAGCCAGGTCAGCGGCAGAAACCGCGTTCCAGGCATCTTCGTCCCACAGTTGGAACTTGTTCAGTTGGCCCACCAGCATCGCGCGCTTGTCGAGCTTCGCGTATTCGCGCAGGCGCGGCGGCACCAGGAAACGACCACTGCCGTCGAGCTCAAGGTCAACGGCATTACCAATCAATAAACGTTGCAGACGACGGTTCTCTTCACGAAGCGAAGGAAGCGCGCGCAACTTGGTTTCAATAATTTCCCACTC
This sequence comes from Pseudomonas sp. GW456-12-1-14-TSB6, assembly GCF_059424205.1. Lineage (NCBI taxonomy): Bacteria > Pseudomonadati > Pseudomonadota > Gammaproteobacteria > Pseudomonadales > Pseudomonadaceae > Pseudomonas > Pseudomonas sp. GW456-12-1-14-TSB6. The sequence continues at coordinate 45,111 of NZ_JBWKZE010000033.1, read as the reverse complement.
ATCGAGCGGGTAGACACACAAACACGGATCAACGGCGTCAATGGTCACGATCAACTGGCCGGAACTGCGCGAATCGAGCTCGTCACGGTACCGGCTCGGCATGGCGAGACGGCCCTTTGCATCGAGACTGATAGCGTTAGCTCCGCGAAACACGTCTGCGTTTCTCCAATTTTTATCGTTTTGAGCTCAAAAAACCCACTTCATGCCACTTTCCGCCACTTGCGCACACTATAGGAATGCGCCCACCACACCGTCAAGGCGCGGATTAAAGGAAAACCCTTACAGAACGGAGATTTAGGAGCATAAAAGGAGGAGCAACGAGAATCTGGCGGATGCTTTTATCCAATAACTTGAAGCAGCACTGAAAGCTGCGCTCGAAAGTTAAAGTAATTTGTTAAGAGTAAGATTTTTTCGGTATTACAAAAGCGCTTCTGCTGTTGATTGAAGCAAGGTGGGAAATGGCTATTACTGCGTTTGCCGCTGCCGGGTTTCCAGCGCAGGCCTGCTGATAATAAACAGCCCTGTCGCCTTTAATTCAAGCAGGGAAAAGAAAAAGGTGGAGAGTCGATCTGTAAGCCGGGTTCTGTCTTGAACAGTCATTCGTCTACGATGGCCATCACTGGACATCTTTAGCAACCTACCCGGTCCCAGCGCGGGCCACGCCTTGGGACCCTATTTGGTCTTGCTCCAAGTGGGGTTTACCTAGCCACGAACTGTTGCCAGACGTGCGGTGCGCTCTTACCGCACCTTTTCACCCTTACCGGCGCCGAAGCGCTTAGGCGGTTATTTTCTGTGGCACTTTCCGTAGGCTCACGCCTCCCAGGCATTACCTGGCACTTCGCCCTATGGAGCCCGGACTTTCCTCCCCCCCCTAATTTTCATAGAGGGCAGCGACTGTCCGATCGACTCTCCGCCGCGCAGGTTAACGGCAGAGCCGCCGAAGAACAAGCGCTAATAGCCCGCAAACCGGTCTGCGCGACGGGTTACGCGTCTTTTTGCTGATCCAGCGCCACCTGGTACAGCACGTTTTTGCGCTCACCGGTGATTTGCGCCGCCAAGGCCGCCGCACGCTTGAGCGGCATCTCTTCCAGCAACAGATTGAGGATGCGCATCGCCTCGCTGCTGACGGCGTCTTCGGATTCCGGCGCGGTCCAGCCCGCCACTACCACAACGCATTCGCCGCGCTGCTGATTACTGTCCGCCTCGACGAACGCCCGCAACTCGCTCAACGGCAATCCCTTGAGGGTTTCAAAAGTCTTGGTGATCTCACGAGCGAGCAATGCAGGACGATCAGCGCCGAACACCGCCTCCATATCCTGCAGGCATTCAAGAATGCGATGCGGTGCCTCGTAGAAAATCAGCGTGCGCGGTTCTTCCTTGATCGCTTCCAGGCGCGCTTTGCGCCCCACGGCCTTGGCCGGCAAAAAGCCTTCGAAGATAAAACGGTCGGACGGCAGACCGGCAGCCGACAACGCCGCGATCAAAGCGCACGCGCCTGGCACCGGCACCACATTGATCCCGGCGGCACGGGCCTGCCGTACCAAGTGATAACCGGGATCGGAAATCAGCGGCGTACCGGCATCGGAAATCAGCGCGACGTTGTCTCCTGCCAGAAGACGGGTAATGAAGCGACTGCCTTCGTCCCGCTCGTTGTGTTCATGACAGGCTGCCAGCGGTGTCGAGATGCCGAAGTGCTGCATCAGCCGCTGCGAGTGGCGCGTATCTTCGGCGGCGATCAGCGCCACCTCGCGCAGGATCTTCAACGCCCGGGCGCTGATGTCATCCAGGTTGCCGATGGGCGTCGCCACCACATAAAGCGAGCCCGCAGCGGAATTCAAAGGACCTGGAGCAGTCAAAGCGCACACCTCATGATCGGTAAAAGCCGCCATTGTAGCGCGTCGTGCGCCGGACGATGCGTCCGGGTCGGACACGGTTTGTCGCACCATTGTGAGGCTGCGCACTCTTTGTATCAGCTAAATTGACGGTTTCACGCCAGTAACATCGCGCCCCGGCCAGTGCTTGGGTACAATTCGACGCTAATTTGATCGAGTATCAGGAACACTTACATGATCGCTTGCCTGCGGCTGTTCACTGCCCTCTGCCTCGCTGCCTTGTTGGCGGCTTGCGCCAGCTCCCCTTCCTCCAGCCTTGGCGAACTTCCACGGACCCCGGATGCCACCATCGAGCAACTGCTCGAACAGGCTGCCCAGGCCAAATCGCCGGACAAGGCTGCGCTGCTGCGCCTGAGTGCGGCAGATATGGCGTACCGCCAGGGCAATGCCGGACAGTCCGCGCAAATCCTGCAGCAAGTGCCGATGGAACAACTCCAGCCGGGCCAGCAGGCATTCGCCAGCACCCTGTCTGCTGAACTGGCCATGACCCGCAACCAGCCGAAAGCCGCGCTGACTGCCTTGAGCCATCCAAGCCTGCAACGCCTGAGCGAAATGTCCGTACCGCTGCAAGTTCGCGCCGGCACCGTTCACGCCCGTGCCCTTGAAGCCGACGGCCAGACCTTGGCCGCCGCCCGCGAACGCATCTTCATCGCGCCGATGCTGGAAGGCGAAGCCGCCAGCAAGAACCATGAAGCGATCTGGTCCCTGATTGCGTCGCTGCCGGCCGATCAACTGCAAGCGAACACCACCGATGACCTCGGCGGCTGGATGAGCCTGGCCCTGGCCGTGAAAACCGCCGGCACCCTGGAACAGCAGCAAGCCGCCATCGACAACTGGCGCAACCAGCATCCAAAGCACCCGGCCGCGATCAACCTGCCGCTGCCCCTGACCAAACTCAAGGAGCTGGCCAGCCAGCCCCTGAGCAAGATCGCCCTGCTGTTGCCACAGGACGGTCAACTGGCCTCGGTCGGCAAGGCCCTGCGTGACGGTTTCATGGCCGCGCACTATCAGGCTCAGCAAGCCGGCCAGAAACCACCGGCCATCGAGTTCTATGACAGCTCGAAACTGACCAACCTCGACGAGTTCTACCGCAAAGCCCAGGCCGATGGCGTGCAACTGGTCGTCGGCCCGCTGGAGAAGCCGCTGGTCAAACAGCTGAGCACTCGCCCGCAATTGCCGATCACCACCCTCGCCCTGAACTACAGCGAAGGCGATCAAGGCCCGGCGCAGCTGTTCCAGTTCGGTCTGGCCGCTGAAGACGAAGCCCGCGAAGTCTCCCGCCGCGCCCGTGCCGATGGCCTGCACCGCGCCGCCATCATGGTGCCGAAAGGCGAATGGGGCGACCGCGTCCTGCGCGCCTTCAGCCAGGACTGGCAAGCCAACGGCGGCAGCATTGTCGCCACCGAGCGCGTCGACCAGCCGGTGCAACTGGCCCAGCAGATCGCCGACATGTTCCAGCTGCGTCAGAGCGAAGCCCGCGCCAAGAGCCTGCAGAATGCTGCCGGCACCAACGTTGCCGCCCAGCCTTCGCGTCGCCAGGACATCGAATTCATCTTCCTTGCCGCCACCCCGCAGCAGGCGCAGCAGATCAAGCCGACCCTGAACTTCCAGTACGCCGGTGACGTGCCGGTCTACGCGACCTCCCACGTGTTCAGCGCCAGCGGCGACGTGAACCAGTACAACGACATGAACGGCGTGCGCTTCTGCGAAACCCCGTGGCTGCTGGAAACCAGCGATCCGCTGCGCCAGCAGGTTACCGCGCAATGGCCACAAGCTGCCGGCAGCCTGGGTCGCCTGTACGCAATGGGCGTTGACGCCTATCGCCTGGCGCCACGACTGGATCAGCTCAAGGCACTGCCGGACAGCCGTATCGAAGGTCAGTCGGGCAGCCTGGGCATGACCCAGTCCCAACGGGTCGTACGTCAGTTGCCATGGGCGCAGTTCGTCAGCGGTCAGATCCAGCGCCTGCCGGACACTCCACGCTGATGCCCGACAGGTCACACCTGCAAAGCGGCAAGGATGCCGAGCGCCAGGCGCTCGAGCATCTGCAACACCAGGGTCTGCGCCTGCTGGCGCAGAACTGGTTATGCAAACGCGGTGAGCTTGATCTGGTCATGCTTGATGGCGATACAGTAGTATTCGTCGAAGTCCGTTACCGAAAGAACACTCAATGGGGTGGCGCACTCGACAGCATCGATGAGCGCAAACGGCAGAAACTGATTTTCGCCGCACAGTATTTTCTTCAGCGCGAGTCGCGTTGGGCCAATTCCCCCTGCCGCTTCGACGTGGTGGCCATCGACAGCCACCAGGGTCAGCTGAACTGGTTGCAGAATGCGTTCGACAGTTGACCGCCTGCTCCGACCCGGACACTTTCACTCAACATTTTTGCTCTTTGCTTTGCGGGCTGCACATTCACGTGCCGGACAGCCGCGCTAATTAAGGTCACACAGATGGACATGCAATCCCGAATTCGCCAGCTTTTCCAGGCCAGCATCGACACCAAGCAACAGGCGATGGACGTACTTGCACCGCACATCGAGCAAGCCAGCCAGGTGATGGTCAACGCCCTGCTCAACGAGGGGAAAATGCTCTCATGCGGCAACGGCGGCTCGGCCGGCGATGCCCAGCACTTCTCCTCGGAACTGCTCAACCGTTTCGAGCGTGAGCGCCCTAGCCTGCCGGCGATCGCGCTGACCACCGACAGCTCGACCATCACCTCGATCGCCAACGACTACAGCTATAACGAAGTGTTCTCCAAGCAGATCCGCGCACTCGGCCAGCCGGGTGACGTGCTGCTGGCAATTTCGACCAGCGGCAACTCGGCGAACATTATTCAGGCGATCCAGGCCGCACATGATCGCGAAATGATTGTCGTAGCATTGACCGGACGCGATGGCGGCGGCATGGCTTCGCTGCTGCTGCCCGAAGACGTAGAGATTCGCGTACCGGCCAACGTCACCGCACGTATTCAGGAAGTCCACTTGCTGGCGATCCATTGCCTTTGCGATCTGATCGACAGCCAACTGTTCGGGAGTGAAGAATGACCCCTAATCGCCTTGGCCTTCTGGCCTTGACCCTGTGCCTCGGCATCAGCGGCTGCACCTCTGTGGTGAATGCCAGCCGTGAAGCGCCGATCGAAGACGACCGCGGCACCCGCACTTTCGGCAGCAAGATCGATGACTCGCTGATCGAAACCAAAGTCGGCGTTAACGTGGCCAAGGCCGATCCGGCCCTGGACAACGACTCGCACATCGTCGTCACCAGCTTCAACGGCGTCGTTTTGCTGGCTGGCCAGACCCCGCGCGCAGACCTCAAGGAAAAGGCCGAACAGGCCGCCGCCAACGTTCAGCGCGTGAAAAAGGTCCATAACGAACTGCAAGTGCTGCAGCCCTCCTCCCTGCTGGCCCGCCAGAACGATGCCTGGCTGACCACCAAGATCAAGACCCAGATGCTCACCGACGCCAGCATTCCCGGCTCGCGGATCAAGGTCGTGACCGAGAACGGCATCGTCTACCTGCTGGGCCTGCTGACCAAACAGGAAGCCGCCCAGGCTACCAACCTGGTGCAGGGCGTTTCCGGCGTACAGAAGATTGTGAAGTTGTTCGAATACATCGACTGATTCGCAACTCGCAGGCAAAAAAAAGGCGATCCAACCGGATCGCCTTTTTTATTACTTCACCACTTTCAGGCTTGGCCGGCCGCTTGGGCGCGGCGGCTCGCTGTCCGGTGGCGGAACGTCGTCGTCCTGCTCGATCTCGTCCTCGTCATCCATCGGTGACTCGAGATCGAACACCATGCCCTGACCGTTTTCCCGGGCGTAGATGCCCAGGATTGCAGCAATCGGCACGTACAGACTGTGCGGGACGCCGCCGAAGCGACCTTCGAAGGTCACAACGTCGTTGTCCATGTGCAAATGCCGCACGGCACTTGGCGAAATGTTCAGGACAATCTGCCCGTCGCTGGCAAATCCCTGTGGCACCTGCACCGCCGGGTACTCGGAATTGACCAGCATGTGCGGGGTGCAATCGTTATCTACAATCCACTCGTAGAGCGCGCGGACCAGATAAGGTCGACTGGAGTTCATAGCGGCTCCTTAAGCCTCAGCGCATGTCGCGTTCGACACCAGACAGACTCGCCTGGAATGCCTCACGCGCAAATTGACGCTCCATATAATCAAGCAGCGGCTTGGCCGGCCGCGGCAGTTCTATACCCAGAATCGGCAAACGCCAGAGTATTGGCAATAGGCAGCAATCCACCAGACTTTGTTCCTCACTGAGGAAAAACGGCTTGTCGGCAAACAGCGGCGACACGCCGGTCAGGCTTTCACGCAATTCCTTGCGCGCTACGGCACGGGCCGCTTCCTTGGTGCGCGAATCCAGAATCAGATCCACCAGACCACACCAATCGCGCTGAATACGATGAATCAGCAGACGGCTGTTGGCACGCGCCACCGGGTACACAGGCATCAACGGTGGATGCGGGTAACGCTCATCCAGATACTCCATCACCACGGTCGACTCCCACAACGCCAGGTCACGATCGACCAGCGTGGGCAGACTGCCGTAAGGGTTCACTTCAATCAGTTTAGGCGGCTGACGACCAGCCTCCACAAAAATGATTTCGGCGCTGACACCCTTCTCTGCAAGCACGATGCGCACTCGGTGGGAATAGTGGTCGGCGGGGTCGGAGTAACAGGCCAACCGATTGGTCACGCCCATGGCGATCCTCCTCGCTTGTTGAAATAGTCGGAGCCGGAAAAACGCGCGCGCCCAGAGGGCGCCTCCCGCAACCGCTGGCGAACCAGACGTTGCGTTTTCAGAGGCGCCCTTGGGCGCGCGCGATTAACAGCAATTGCTTTGAAGCGTATCAGTGCACGTCTTTCCAGTATTCACGCTTGAGCAGGTAGGCGAACACAAAGAAGAACGCCAGGTACAGCAAGACGTAAGTACCGATGCGCTGATGTTGCAGCTTAACCGGGTTAGCCGAGTAAGCCAGGAAGGTTACCAGATTCTTGACCTTCTCATCGAACTGCTCTTCGTTGAGGGTTCCGGTTTTCGGCACGATGGTCAACTGATCGCACGCCTCATGAGTCAGAGGTGTACCGGTCAGCGGATCATATTGCTTCTTGCCGTCCTCGACGATCTGTACCTGTTTGCAACCCACGACCTGACGACCTTGCAGGCCGACCAGCACGTTAGGCATGCCGACGTTCGGGAAGACCTTGTTGTTCACGCCCCATGGACGTGCAGGATCTTCGTAGAACGACTTGAGGTAACCGTAGAGCCAGTCGGTGCCGCGAACACGAGCCACCAGCGTCAGGTCCGGCGGCGCTGCGCCGAACCAGGTCTTGGCGTCGGCCGGTTGCATGCCGATGTTCATGTGATCGCCGATCTTGGCACCGGTGAACACCAGTTTTTCCAGCATCAGCTCGTGCGGAACACCGAGATCATCGGCCACACGCTCGTAACGCTGGAACTTGGCACTGTGACAACCCATGCAATAGTTGGCGAACGTACGCGCACCATCCTGCAGGGCAGCCTTGTCGGAAACGTCGATGTCGACCTTTTCCAGTTCCGGACCACCGTGTTCGGCCGCGAAAGACAGCACTGGCAGAGCAGCAAAAATCAGAGCAAAAAATAACTTTTTCATCAGCCAGTCACCCTTTCCGGAACCGGTTTGGTCTTCTCGAGCCTGGTGTAGAACGGCATCAGAATGAAGTAGGCGAAGTACAGGAAGGTGCAGACCTGCGACAGCAGCGTACGGCCTGGCGTCGGGGCCAGAACGCCCAGAATGCCGAGGATCACGAACGAAATGCAGAACACCACCAGCCAGATCTTGCTCATCCAGCCTTTGTAGCGCATCGACTTGACCGGGCTGCGGTCCAGCCATGGCAGGACGAACAGCACCGCAATCGCGGCACCCATGGCGATAACGCCCATGAGCTTGTCAGGGACCGCCCGCAAGATTGCGTAGAACGGTGTGAAGTACCAGACCGGTGCAATGTGCTCTGGCGTCTTGAACGGGTTGGCCTGCTCGAAGTTAGGCTTTTCGAGGAAGTAACCGCCCATTTCCGGGAAGAAGAACACAATGAAGCAGAAGATAAACAGGAACACCACGACACCGACGATATCTTTCACGGTGTAATAAGGATGGAAGGCAATGCCGTCCAGCGGGATACCGTTTTCGTCTTTGTGCTTCTTGATGTCCACGCCGTCCGGGTTGTTCGAACCGACCTCGTGCAGCGCCAGGATGTGCAGCACCACCAGACCGAGAATCACAATCGGCAGCGCAACCACGTGCAGAGCGAAGAAGCGGTTCAGGGTGATCCCGGAAATCAGGTAGTCACCACGGATCCACTGGGTCAGGTCGTTGCCGATGACCGGGATCGCGCCGAACAGCGAGATGATCACCTGGGCGCCCCAGTAGGACATCTGGCCCCACGGCAGCAGGTAACCCATGAAGGCTTCGGCCATCAGCGCCAGGTAGATCAGCATGCCGAAGACCCACACCAGCTCACGCGGTTTCTGGTACGAACCGTAGAGCAGGCCACGGAACATGTGCAGATAGACCACGATGAAGAACGCCGAAGCGCCGGTGGAGTGCAGCAGGCGCAGGATCGAACCGTACTCGACGTCGCGCATGATGTATTCGACGGAAGCGAACGCTTCTTCCGCCGACGGGGTGTAGCTCATCGTCAGCCAGACGCCGGTGACGATCTGGTTGACCAGAACGAGCAGCGCCAGCGAGCCGAAGAAATAGAAGAAGTTGAAGTTTTTTGGAGCGTAATACTTGCTGAGATGGTCTTCCCACATTTTGGTGGCGGGGAAGCGTGCATCAACCCAATCCATGAACTTGCTCATCACGCTTTCTCCGTATCGACGCCAATGACAATCAGGTCATCGGTCTCATAGGAATGCGGGGGTACTGGCAGGTTCAAAGGCGCAGGTTGCGACTTGTAGACGCGGCCAGCCAGATCGTAGTGGGAACCGTGGCAAGGGCAGAAATAACCGCCTACCCAGTCTTTGCCCAGATCCGCGGGTGCCACTTCGGGACGGAAGGTCGGCGAGCAACCCAGGTGAGTGCAGATCCCGATCAGCAGCAGGATTTCCGGCTTGATCGAACGCACTTCAGGGTCGACATAAGTGGGTTGCGTGGAGTTTTTGGAGGTCGGATCGGAGAGTTGGCCTTCGATCTTTTTGAGATTCCCCAGGATTTCCTCGGTACGGCGGACAATGAACACCGGCTGGCCGCGCCATTCAGCAATCATCTGCTGTCCTGGCTCGATTTTGCTGACATTCACTTTCACCGGTGCTCCGGCAGCCTTCGCCTTGGCACTGGGAAACCATGACCCCACGAACGGGACCGCAGCCCCCACCGCTCCTGCAGCACCCACCACGGATGTGGCTGCTACCAAGAAGCGACGCCGGCCTGCATTCACGCCGTCATTGCTCATTCAGTCCTCTCCCATCAGCTTTGTGGCCTGTTAAATCAGGCGTCTACTAAATTGAAACTATGTACTTATAAAAATTTTGCCGAATGGTAATGAAAACCCCCAATTCTGACAAGGTAATTACCCGGAGGGCTGGCCCTCAAGCCTTGTAGTATAGGGGGTCTACGAATGTGGCAAGTTGTCACAGCGCAATTATTCAAGAAATCGCACGCATAAAAAAACGCCCGGTTCCGTGAGGAATCGGGCGTTCTTTTTGAACGTGGAAGCGAAATTAACGCTTCGAGTACTGCGGACGCTTACGCGCTTTACGCAGACCAACTTTCTTACGTTCAACTTCACGAGCGTCGCGAGTAACGAAGCCAGCTTTGCGCAGAGCGCCACGCAGGGTTTCGTCGTAGTCCATCAGAGCGCGAGTGATGCCGTGGCGGATTGCGCCAGCCTGACCACTTACACCACCACCGATGACGGTGACGTAGATGTCGAACTTCTCGACAGTCTCAGTCAGTTCCAGCGGCTGACGAACTACCATGCGGGCAGTTTCGCGACCGAAGAACGTGTCCAGGGAGCGGTTGTTGATGGAGATGTTACCAGTACCCGGACGCAGGAAAACGCGTGCGGTTGCGGTCTTGCGACGGCCAGTGCCGTAATTTTGAGTCGCCGACATAATGAACTATTCCGTTAAATCTTCAGTTCTTGGGGCTGCTGAGCAGTATGAGGGTGTGCAGCGCCCGCATAGACTTTCAGCTTACGGTACATGTCGCGACCCAGTGGGTTTTTAGGCAGCATGCCTTTAACCGCGGTCTCGATCACGCGCTCAGGGGCCTTGGCGATCAGCTTTTCAAAGTTGATCGACTTGATGCCGCCCGGGAAACCGGAGTGGGAGTAGTACATTTTGTCAGTGGTTTTAGCGCCGGTAACACGGATCTGCTCAGCGTTGATTACGACGATGTAGTCGCCGGTGTCAACGTGAGGAGTGTACTCAGGCTTGTGCTTGCCACGCAGACGGCTCGCGATTTCGGTGGCCAGACGACCCAGGGTCTGACCAGCAGCGTCGACGACAAACCAGTCGCGCTTTACTGTTTCCGGTTTAGCAGTAAAAGTTTTCATTCTTTATAGCCTCAGGGGCCGCCTGTAAATAAGACGGCGGATCTTACTGAATAGTGCGTACTTTGACAAGTCAAAGGCAGCCGGATACAGACGCTTTCGGGGGCTCGGGTCGGCGCGTCCGTTCAACGGCAAGATTCTTCGGCGGCGGGGCATCACTTCCACTGCAGAAAGAGGTCGGCAATTATGCAGATTGCGAAAAAAATTTCAACCTGCTTTTATGCTTGTTTTGCCCAAGGAGCACCCGATGGACTATCGCCAGCTAGGCCGTACCGACCTGAACGTGAGTGCAATCTGCCTCGGAACCATGACCTGGGGCGAGCAGAACACTGAAGCTGAAGCCTTCGCCCAGATCGAACGGGCAAAAGAGGCCGGGATCAATTTCCTCGACACCGCCGAGATGTACCCGGTGCCACCGAAAGCCGAAACCTACGCCACCACCGAGCGCTACATCGGCAATTACTTCAAGAGCCGCGGCGACCGCGCCGACTGGATCCTCGCCAGCAAGATCGCCGGCCCCGGCAACACCATCGACTACATCCGCGACAAGAATCTGCGCCACAACCGCCAGCACATCACCGAAGCCGTGAACGCCAGCCTCCAGCGCCTGCAAACCGACTACATCGATCTGTATCAATTGCACTGGCCGGAGCGCAGCACCAACTTTTTCGGACAACTGGGCTACAAGCACCAGACCGAAGCCAACCTGACGCCGCTGGAAGACACCCTCGAAGCACTCGATGAGCAGGTGAAGGCCGGCAAGATCCGCCACATCGGCCTGTCCAATGAAACGCCGTGGGGCACCATGCGTTTTCTCGCTCTGGCCGAAGCCCGGGGCTGGCCGCGCGCAGTGTCGATCCAGAACCCGTACAACCTGCTCAACCGCAGCTTCGAGATCGGCCTGGCGGAAATCGCCATCCGCGAACAGTGCGGCCTGCTCGCCTATTCGCCGCTGGCGTTCGGTTTCCTGTCGGGCAAGTACGAAGGTGGGGCGCGTCCGCCGAAAGGCCGCCTGAGCCTCTACAGCCGCTTCAGCCGCTATTTCAACCCGCAATCGGAAGCGGCGTGCAGCCGTTATGTGGCACTGGCTCGGGAACACGGTCTGGATCCGGCGCAAATGGCCCTGGCGTTCGTGAACCAGCAACCGTTCGTCACCAGCAACATCATCGGGGCGACGACGCTGGAGCAACTGGACAGCAACATCGCCAGCTACGAGCTGAAACTGTCGAAGGAAGTGCTGGAAGGGATCGAAGCCATTCACAAGGATCATCCGAACCCGGCGCCTTGATCCAAGACGAAGATCGCTCCCACGCTCAGCGTGGGAGCGATCACACTGCATTACAGCGACCGCGCAATGATCTCCTTCATGATTTCATTGGTGCCGGCATAGATCCGCTGCACCCGCGCATCCGCCCAGGCCCGGGCCACCGGGTATTCCCACATGAAACCGTAACCGCCATGCAGTTGCACGCACTCGTCGAGCACCTTGCATTGCAGATCGGTGCCCCAATACTTCGCCATCGCCGCCGTCGGCACGTCAAGTTTGCCTTGCAGATGTAATTCGAGACAGCGGTCGACGAACACCCGGCCGATCTGAATCTCGGTGGCCATTTCCGCCAGTTTGAAGCGGGTATTCTGGAAGTCGGCAATCGACTTGCCGAACGCCTTGCGCTCGCGGGTGTAATCCAGCGTCCATTGCAGCGCCGCCTCGGCTGAAGCCAGACCGCCAATCGCCACAGTCAGACGCTCCTGCGGCAGCTCCTGCATCAGATAGGCAAACCCCGCACCGGCCTGACCCAGCAGGTTTTCCTTCGGCACGCGCACGTCCTGGAAGAACAATTCCGACGTGTCCTGAGCCTTCATTCCGACCTTCTCCAGGCGCTTGCCCTTGTCGAAGCCCGGGGTGTTCGCCTCCACCAGAAACAGGCTGGTGCCCTTGGCGCCGGCCTTGGGATCGGTCTTGGCGACGACGATCACCAGATCCGCCAGGAAGCCATTGGTGATAAAGGTTTTCGAACCGTTGATCACATACTCGTCACCATCCAGCACCGCCGTGGTCTTGACCCCTTGCAGGTCGGAGCCGGCGCCCGGCTCGGTCATGGCGATCGCGGTGACCATCTCGCCGGACACCAGTTTCGGCAGGTACTTCTGCTTCAGCGCCTCGCTGCCGTAATGCAGGATGTACGGCGCAACGATGTCCGAATGCAGTGAGAAGCCAATGCCGGTCAGACCCAGCCGCCCCACTTCCTCGATGACAACCGCGCTGTAAAGAAAATCTGCGCCCAACCCGCCGTATTCCTCCGGCAGGTGCGAACAGAGCATCCCCGCCTCCCCCGCCTTGTTCCACAGTTTGCGGTCGATGTAGCCTTGTTTTTCCCATTGCCCATGGAACGGCACGGCCTCTTTTTCGAGGAATGTTCGTACGCTGTCGCGGAACAATTCGTGCTCGGAGCTGAACAAGGTTCTGGGAATCATGCGTCACCTTTTCTTTATTGTTTGAGGGATCAGACCTTCAGAGACTAAGCCTCGCTTCCGATACAGGACACTGGACACATCCGACAAAAAATAAGACGATCCAGCCGTCTGGTGACCACTTTCCCTTATAAAAACAAAAGTTGAATTATGTCCAAGCAAGTCTCCACGCCCTTGCGGCGCGTCAGCATCCTGGCGATCGACCGGGTTTTCGCTTCCACCCTCATGCAGGCCAAGGATTTCTTCCACCTGGCCAGCCTGCGTTACGGCAAACAACTGGGCCACGGCCTGACTCCGGCGTTCGAAACCCGCCTGGTCAGCCCCGACGGCAAACCAGTGAACAGCTTCAGTGACGTGATCATGCCGGTGGACGGCGGCCTGGAAAACGCCGACGTCATCATCCTTCCGGCCTTCTGGGACGATTTCGATACCCTGTGCCAGCGTTATCCCCAGATCCTGCCGTGGCTGCGCGAGCAGCATGCCCGGGGCGCCGTGCTCTGCGGCGAGGCCACCGGTGTGTTCTGGCTGGCCGAAGCCGGGTTGCTCAACGGCAAGGAAGCGACCACCTACTGGCGCTTCTTCAATGCCTTCGCCGAGCGCTTCCCGCAGGTCTATCTCAATCAGGACAAGCACCTGACCGACGCCGACAACCTGTATTGCGCCGGCGGCACCACCTCGGCCTGCGATCTCTACATTTACCTGATCGAGCGCTTCTGCGGCGCCAATGTGGCCCAAGCGGTGGCGCGCGACATTCTCTATGAAGTGCAGCGCAGTTATGCACCGGGACGCATTGGTTTCGGCGGCCAGAAACTGCACCAGGACGTGATCATCCTGCAGATCCAGCACTGGCTCGAAGAGCATTTCGCCGACAAGTTCCGCTTCGAAGACGTCGCTCGCGAGCACGGCATGAGCATCCGCAACTTCATGCGCCGCTTCCAGACCGCCACCGGCGACAAGCCGCTGCACTACCTGCAACGGCTGCGCATCGAGACCGCCAAAGGGCTGTTGTCCGGCAGCCGCAAGAGCATCAAGACCATCAGCTACGAAGTCGGCTACGACGATGCGAGCTTCTTCGCACGACTGTTCCGCCAGCACACCGAACTGTCGCCGAACCAGTACCGGCAGCAGTTCCAGCAAGCTGCCTGACGACTCGACCAGACACAAAAAAGGGCCTGCATCTGCAGGCCCTTTTTGTTTGCCGAATCCGCTTAAGGCTTGTGTGCCCGGGACAGGAATTCGTGGGATTGCATCTCCAGCAGACGGCTGAGGGTACGCTGGAATTCGAACGTCAGACGTCCGCCGGTGTACAGGTCTTTCAACTCGACTTCGGCAGAAATGATCAGTTTGACGTTACGGTCGTAGAACTCGTCGACCATGTTGATGAAGCGCCGGGCGATGTCGTCGGTGGTGACGCTCATCTGCTCCACGCCACTGAGCAGCACGGCGTGGAAGATCTTGCCCAGCTCGATGTAGTCGTTCTGGCTGCGCGGGCCGTCGCACAGTTCGCGGAAGTCGAACCAGGCCACGTCGTCGCAAGTGCGCAGGGCACGGATTTCGCGGTTCTCGATGATCAGCACATCGTTTTCCACTGCCGCCGTACATTCCGGGGTCAGTGCCTTGAAGCTCTTGCGCAGGCTTTCGTGAGCAGCTTCGTCGAGCGGGAAGTGGAACAGTTCCGCTTGTTCGAGATGGCGCAGACGGTAGTCGACGCCACTGTCGACGTTGACGATCTCGGTGTTCTGCTTGATCAGCGCGATGGCCGGCAGGAAGCGCGCGCGTTGCAGGCCGTCCTTGTACAGGCCGTCCGGCACGATGTTCGAGGTGGCGACCAGGGTTACGCCATTCTTGAACAGCTCTTCCATCAGCGTGCCGAGGATCATGGCGTCGGTGATGTCGGAGACGAAGAATTCATCGAAGCAGATGACCCGCGATTCCGTCGCGAAGCGCTTGGCGATGATGGTCAGCGGGTTTTTCTCGCCGCCGAGGGTTTTCATCTCTTCGTGCACACGCTTCATGAAGCGGTGGAAGTGAGTACGGGTCTTTTCCTTGAATGGCAGCGCTTCGAAGAAGGTGTCCACCAGGTAAGTCTTGCCGCGACCCACGCCGCCCCAGAAGTACAGGCCCTTGACCGGCGTCTGATCCTTCTTGCCAAACAGCTTGCCCAGCAAACCCGGCTTGTTCTGCTCGGCCGCGATCAGATCGTCGTACAGGCGTTGCAGATGACGCACGGCAGTTTCCTGCGCCGCATCATGGAAGAAGTCCGGGCGTTTCAGATCAGCTTGATATCGTTCTAGGGGCGTCATAATTCGTTAGCAAGGCAACAAAAACGGGCCGTCACTGTAGCGATGGCCCGTGGGAATGGCAATCGGCCCTTGGTCGGGCCGGCCCGTTGATTATTCCTGAACCGGTGTCAGAGCGATCCGCAACGCCTCGACAGCCGCATCCCGCGCAGCCACGTCGGCGAACGCCGGGCTGTCGCCGACGCACTCGCCTTCCAGCCACACGCTGAAGCCCAGGTCTTCGCTACGTACATCCAGCGCCTGACCCGATTGCAGCTGCTTGGTCACCTGACCGGCGGTTTTACCGTCGGCGAAGTTGCGCGACAACAGCAGTTGCTCGCCGTCAGCCGCCAGCAGACGGAAACGGAAGCTGCCGTCGTCTTCACGGAAGCTGACGAAACGTGCGGCTTTCGCGGCTTTCTTCTTGGTGGTCGCGGCCACCTGAACCTGATTGACGAAGGAGCGCAGGCCGACCGCTTCGCGCAGCTCGTTGAGGAACGGCGTCGCCACCGCACGGGCCTTTTTGGCGCCGTGTTGCAGGATGTCTTCCAGATCTGCCGGACGTTCGATCAACTGGTGATAACGCTCGCGGGATTCGCCCAGCTCGTTGTCGAGCAACTGGAACAGACGGTTCTTCGCCTCGCCCCAACCCAGACCGCCCAGCAGCTCGCTGCGGAACTCGTCAGCCTGCGCCGGTGTGGCGAACGCCTGGAACAGGGTGAACAGGTGCGAGTTGTCCGGATCTTTCGCTTCGCCTGGCGCACGGGAGTCGGTAACGATCCGTGAAATCGCGTCCTTCATGTCCTTGGCGCTGGTGAACAGCGGGATGGTGTTGTCGTAGCTCTTGGACATCTTGCGACCGTCCAGGCCCGGCAACGTGGCCACGCTTTCCTCGATCAGCGCTTCAGGCATGGTGAAGAATTCCTTGCCCTGGCCAAACAGGTGGTTGAAACGCTGGCCGATATCACGGGCCATTTCCACGTGCTGGATCTGATCGCGACCGACCGGCACCTTGTGCGCGTTGAACATCAGAATGTCCGCCGCCATCAGTACCGGATAGCTGTACAAACCCATCGTGATGCCGGCATCCGGGTCTTCGCCGGTCTCGACATTCTTGTCCACCGAAGCCTTGTAAGCATGGGCGCGGTTGAGCAGGCCCTTGGCGGCGACGCAGGTCAGCAGCCAGGTCAGCTCGGGGATTTCCGGGATGTCGGACTGACGGTAGAACGTCACGCGATCCACATCCAGGCCACCGGCCAGCCAGGTCGCGGCGATTTCCAGACGCGAGCGCTGGATGCGCAGCGGGTCATCGCACTTGATCAGGGCGTGATAGTCAGCCAGGAAGTAGAACGAATCGGCATTACTGTCGCGGCTGGCGAGAATCGCCGGGCGGATGGCGCCGGCGTAGTTGCCCAGGTGCGGGGTGCCGGTGGTGGTGATGCCGGTGAGGATGCGGGTACGGTTCGTCATGGGTAATCGCTTGTCAGACTGCAATCAATTCGAGAGACGCGGCAGGATCAGATCCTTGAGATCGGTCAGCTTGCCATGAAAAAAGTGTCCGCATTCTGCCACTTTCAGCAGCTCATGGGGGCGCTGGAGTTTGTCAGACCAGTCGTAGACCAGCTGCGGATCGATCACTTCGTCGGTTTCCGGCTGGATCACGGTCAACTCGCCCTGCTGCGGCAGTTGATCCTGCTCGCCCAGGCGCATCACCGCCGGCGCGACCATGAACAGATGCTTGAGCTGAATGCCTTGGGCTTCGAGACGGCCGCCGAGACTTGCTGCAACAAATCCGCCGAAGGAGAAACCGAACAGGGTCAGCGGCAGATCCGGATGCTTTTCCAGCAACCAGGCGGCAGCGGCCTGGGCGTCATCGACCTCACCGGTGCCCATGTCATGGGAGCCTTCGCTGGCACCGACGCCGCGATAGTTGAAACGCAAGGTGATCAGGCCGGCGTCGCGTGCTGTGCGCTGCAGGGTCGAGACGACCTTGTTGAGCATGGTGCCGCCCTGCACCGGGTTAGGATGGCAGATCAACGCGATGCCGCGCGGCTGCTCGTTGTCGAGGTACAGGCTCTCAAGTTGACCCACCGGGCCATCAATCAATACAGGGGTTTCACGCATCAGCAAGGAAGGAACTCCGTGACCTCGGATCGGGTCGACTCGTCTAGCAAATTGTCTGTGCCAGTCTATTGCGAGTGAATCGCGGTATACAGCGCAGGTTCGAGCCGTTAACGTAAAGCAAAGCCGTTTATAGAGGAAGGACTCGTGGAACACTCGCTCTTAGTTTGGTTGTTACCGACTCTTGCCCTGGTTGTGGGTGTCGCCATTGGTTTCCTGATCGCTCGCGTTGCGCCGAACGCCGCGCCAAGCCGCACACAGCGTCAACTGGACGATATTCAGGAACGTTTCGACAGTTATCAGAACGAAGTGGTAACCCACTTCAACAGCACCGCCAATCTGGTCAAGAAACTGACCCAGAGCTATCAGGAAGTGCAGGATCACCTCGCCGAGGGCGCCAACCGCCTGGCCCTGGACGAGCAGACTCGTCAGCGTCTGCTGGCCTCGCTGCATTCCGAAGCAGCACAGGCTCCACGGGAACGCCTGACGCCACCACGGGATCAGGAACCGCCGCGTGACTACGCGCCGAAGACCCCGAACTCGCCGGGCATGCTTGATGAGCATTACGGCCTGAAGAAGTAATCAGCCTTCGCGCCAACAAAAAGCCCCCGGACAATCACTTATCCGGGGGCTTTTTTGTACCTGACGGTTACGGGTACTGCTGAACCGTGCCCGGTTGTTGCTGACCACCGTACTGCTGGCCCGGGATCGCCTTGAGGTTGACCTCGACGCGGCGGTTCTGCGCCCGGCCGTTGACGTCACCATTGCTGGCAATCGGATTATCCGGGCCGGCACCGCGGGCGCTCAGGTTTGCACCGCTGACGCCTTGCGAAGTCAGGTAGGTGGCCACGCTCTGCGCACGACGCTGGGACAGGTCCATGTTGTGCTGACGGCTGCCGGTGCTGTCGGTGTAGCCGACGATTTCGATCTGGTTCTGGTTGAACTCTTTGAGCGAGTTGGCCAGGTTGTTCAGCGGCTGATAGAAGCTGGAAGCGATGTTCGCCGAATCGGTGGCGAACGTGATGTTGCCCGGCATGATCAGCTTGATCTGGTCGCCCTGACGCTGCACTTCAACCCCGGTATTGGCCATGCTGGCGCGCAGTTTTTTCTCCTGCTGGTCGGCGTAGTAGCCGTAACCGGCGGCCGATGCACCGACGACAGCCGCGCCGATCAGCGCACCCTTGCCGCGGTTGTTGTGGTCGATGGCGGCACCGGCCAGCGCGCCGGCCAAAGCACCGAGGCCACCGTATTTGGCGGTTTTGCTCATGCCCTGGGAGCCACCGTCGGCCTGACCCTGATTGTCATACGGGTTGGGCGAGGCGCAGCCGGACAAAACGGCCACGGCAGTAGCGACAATAATCAAACGACGCGTGGTGAACATGGAGTGCTCCTACATTTTGCATTCTGTGGTGCAGCGGACATTGGCAACTGGCCCGTGCGGGCGTTGGATCATGACAATGCACAAAAATTCCACTGGGCACCCGTGACAAAATGTTTAGGCACGCACAAACGGGTTCTCGCGCATTTCATCCCCCAGACGCGTATCCGGACCATGCCCGGCCACAACGGTCGCGTCTTCATCCAGGGTATACAGCCGCTGCTTGATCGATCGCACGATGGTCGCCTGATCGCCGCCCCACAAATCCGTGCGCCCTACTCCGCGACGAAACAACGTGTCGCCGGCTATCAACAGCTTAGCCTCGGAAAACCAGAAGCTCATGGAACCTGGCGTATGCCCCGGTGTGTGCAGCGCCACGCCACAGCCGCAGGCCAGCTCCTCGTCGTCGCTCAACCAGCGATCCGGTGACGGCACCGGGGTGTAGGGCACGCCGAACATCTGGCATTGCATCTCGAGGTTGTCCCACAGGAACTGATCCTCTTTGTGCAGGTGCAAGGTCGCGCCGGTCTTTTCTTTCATTTGCCCGGACGCCAGGAAGTGATCGAGGTGCGCGTGGGTGTGGATGATGCTGACCACTTTCAGGCCCAGAGCATCGAGCCGGGCCATGATCAGGTCAGGGTTGCCGCCCGGGTCGACGACGATGGCTTTTTTGGTAACTGGGTCGCCGATGATCGTGCAGTTGCACTGGAGCGGGCCGACGGGGAAGGTTTCGCGGATGAGCGCGGGATTTGCAGCGGTCATGGGGGATCCTGAACAGAAATTGAAGACAACGCGCAGAGGCCGATTTCCGCCATTTTACGTTGTTGGCTCGCAGGATGCCGACACAGCGCAAAACAGCAGATTCAGTTCAACACCCCCAGCTCTTTCGCCCGCGCCACCGCCTGCGTACGCCGTTCCACACCCAGCTTGCTGTTGATGTGACTGGCATGGGTTTTTACGGTGTGCAGCGAGATGAAAAGCTGATCGCTGATTTCCTGGTTCGAACAGCCCTGCGCGATCAACCTCAGGACGGCGAGCTCACGGCTGCTGAGCGATTCGGTCGTCGTGGATTCCGCTGCAGGGCGAGCCGGCGCTTGGGGGAAATGTTCCAGCAATTGCTGACCGGCAGCTGTCGGTGCAGTCAGTGACAGTTGCCCGCGCAACCAGTCAGCATGCTCTTTGACCAGCACATCGAAAGGCTGCAGGACGCCCCCGGACGCAGCTTCCAGTGCCTGACTCAACGCCTTGCGCGCTTCAGGCTCGCGTCCGGCTGCCAGCAGCAACGCCACTTTTTGCGTCAGTGCCATCACGCTGAGCAGTTGCCGTCCGGTTTGCTGGCCGTTCTCCAGCAGCACGTTCAATCGCCCTTCGGCGAGCATCGGTTGCCCCTGTATGACGTCCAGCAACGCCTGTTGCAGTTCGACGTGCAGCGGCAGCTGTGGATGAAATTCCGGCGGTGCCGCCGCGCGTTCACCGGTGTAGGTCTGGCCCAGTCGCGCCAGCCACGCTTCGGCCAGATCGATGCGCCCTTGGGCCAGCCACAGTTCGCATTTGACCAGGGTGATCATCGCCAGGTAGTAGATTGGCGGCACGTCCCAGATATGCATAAGACGTTCGGCCTCAGCCAGCTCGGCGAAGGCCTTGGCGAAATCTCCATTGTTTCCGTCCAGACGGGCGATCACGCAATGGCCGATCAGCACGCTGATGTCACGACAGGCCCTTGCTTCAGTCAGACCCGCCTGCAATCGCGTCCTTGCCGCCTGCGGCTGCAGCCGCATGGCCAGCAGAAAACCCTCATACAGCGTCAGTCGCGCACGCACGGCGTACAAACGCTGTGCGGACAATCCGCGCAGGCGCTCCAGCCCTTGGTGCACTTCATCGAGCGCGCGCAGGATTTCGCCGCGCGCCTGCAGGACGCGGGCACGATCATAGTGCGCCAGCGCCTCGAACAAGGGATTGCCGACGCGCTGCGCCAGTTCAAGCGACTCACGGTTCAAGCCCCGTGCACGCCACAGATCACCATCGGCAATCGCAAGATTGGACAGGGTCGACAGACACATCAGGCGCTGACCGTAACGCTTGGCCGGCAGGCTTTCCAGTGCCTCGCTGCAATACTCGATGGTCTGCTCGCGATGGCCCCGTCCACGGGCGATGATGCCTTTGAGCGCCAGCCATTGGGCGAGCATCGACTTCTGGGCGGTTGCCGATGGCGCCGGCAGAAACCGGCTCAGGTGACTGGCAAGTTCTTCGGCCGCGTCGAGTTGACAGGCCAGCCCCAACGCCCAGCTGTACAACACGATCAGGCGCGGGGTGCTGATCAGCAGGCTGTCAGGCAAGTCCATTTTCCAGCGCAGCAGCATGCCGACGTTCTGCTCGGCCAGCAGTTGTTCCTCGGACAGGTTCTGTACCAGATTGGCTGCGACATCCAGATGCCCCGCGCGCAGGGCCTGCTCCACCGCTTCATCCAGCAGGCCCTGGGCATTGAACCAGCGGCACGCGCGCAAGTGCAGCGTGGCGGCCGGGACTATCGCCCGGGTGATCGGCCGACTGCGCAACAGATCGGAAAACAGATGGTGATAGCGATACCAATGACCGTGCTCGTCCAGCGGCACCAGAAACACCTGATGCGCCAGCAGGAAACGCAGGATTTCGGCACTGTCGTGGGCTTCGCGCACAGCATCGCAAAGCTCGCTGCAAAAGCGCTCCTGCGGTGCGGTGTCATAAAGAAACGCCTGCACCTCGGCGGGCAGGCAGTCGATGACTTCCTCCAGCAGGTATTCACGGATCAGCCCTTCCCCGCCGTTCAAAGCCTGCGGCAACGCCGATTCGGTACCTGCTTCAGAAATCGCCAGCAACCAGAAACGCAACCCCGCCACCCAGCCCTCACTGCGCTGGATCAGGTTTTCCAGGGCTTCGCCGCGCAAGGAGCGGCTGTGGCGATCGAGTAACGTGAGGGCTTCGTCGTGGGTCAGGCGCAGATCCTGCTCGTGCAGTTCCAGCAACTGCCGGGACAGGCGCAGACGGGCCAGATGCCAGTCCGGGCGCTGACGGCTGGTGACCATGACCAGCAGACCATCGGGCAAATGGTTGAGGAAAAATTGCAAGCAACGATCGAGGACCGGCCCTTGGGCGAGGTGGTAATCGTCGAGTACCAGCAGCAGCGGCGAGGTCGGTAGCAGGTGCAGTGCCAGCTCATCGAGCAAGCCGTCGAGCCATTCTTCGAAGGCGAACGGCTGGTGACGCTGGCGCATTTTCAACAAACCGAGTGCGCGGCTGCCGAGTTCGGGAAAGTAGTCCTGCAGGCCCTCGAGCAAGCGTTCGAGGAAGCGTCCCGGGTCACTGTCGCGGGCGCTCAGCCCCAGCCACAAACTTTGCCAGTGCGCCGGCAGACTCTGACAGAACTCCACGGCCAGCGAGCTTTTGCCAAACCCGGCCGGGGCGCTGACCAGCAACAGACGTCCACCGAGCCCGGCTTGCAGGCGCTCGCAAAGTCGTGGTCGCAATACGTACCCATCGGGCAGCGGAGGACGGAAGAAACGTCCGTCCAGTGCCGCGACGGCAACGCTTGCGGGACCCGGAAGTGGGGACAGATCAGTCATGGCCGGCTCTTGTTCGTATGGCTGTTGGCGGCGTAGCAGATGCCCGCAGACTAGCCTTAAACGGAGCGGTTATGAAGGTCGTTGCTACAAATGGCTACAAAAAGGCTACGGAAAAACTGATAGCAAAAAAAACGCCCCGAACCAGTCGGGGCGTTTTCACGAGGATGCGGCCTCGGTTTACAGGAGCTTAGCGAACACCATCCTGACGCAGGGCGGCCGGAGTGAAGTCACTGGTGGTGGCGGTGAAGCCGAAGTCATACGCCGACTTCTCTTCGTTCTTCATGCCCAGCGCCAGGTAGCGGCCGGACTGCAGGTCGTAAAGGGTTTCCAGGGTGTACCAAGGCACCTGCACGTTGTAGTAGTTCTGGGAGTGGGCTTCCGCCACGCGCCACAGTTGGTTGCGACCATCGTAGTGATCGATCACGGCCGCTTGCCAGGTGTCCTCGTCAATGAAGAAGTCGCGCTTGGCGTAGATGTGGCGCTGACCTTCCTTCAGCGTCGCGGTCACGTGCCAGACGCGACGCAGTTCATAACGCGCCAGATCCTGATTGATGTGCCCGGCCTTGATGATGTCGGTGTACTTGAGTTTCGGATCGTCGAGCTTGTAGCTGTCGGAGGCGATGTACATCTCCTGCTTGCCCACCAGTTTCCAGTCGTAGCGATCCGGTGCGCCGTTGAACATGTCCAGGTTGTCGGAAGTACGCAGGCCATCCGCCGCAGTACCCGGGCCGTCATACGACACTTGCGGTGCGCGACGCACACGACGCTGACCGGCGTTGTAGACCCACGCCGAACGCGGTTCCTTCACCTGGTCGAGGGTTTCGTGCACCAGCAGCACGCCACCGGCCAGACGTGCCGGCGCGGTCACTTTCTGCTTGAAGTAGAACAGGATGTTGCCCGGGTTCGCCGGATCGTAATCCTTCATCTTGTCGCGGAACACGAACTGATCCTGGAAGTACACCAGACTGAACGAGCCGTTCGGTTGCGGCGTGGCCTGGGTCACCAGACGCGTCACGCTGCCGCCGCGATAGCGGGTGATGTGGTTCCAGATGACTTCCACACCGGTTTTCGGAATCGGGAATGGCACGGCGGTATCGAAGTTTTCCAGGCCGTTGCCGCCCGACACCAGGGTCGTGGTGGTGGCGTTCTTCTTGATGGCTGCGAACACGGCATCCGGCACGGTGGCACCGCGATGGGACGGATAGACCGGCATCTTGAAGGTGTCGGGATAGCGCTGGAACATCGCGTACTGGCCCGGCGCGAGCTTGGCCTTGTACTGATCGACGTTCTGCTTGGTGATGGTGAACAGCGGTTTCTCACTGGCGTACGGATCGGACAGGAAGCCTTTGCTGTCGACGGTGCCGGCATTCTTCGGCATCGGTTTCCAGGCCGGGATCGAACCGTCGGCGTTACCGGCCATTTCGGCGCCCATCGGGGTCAGGCTCTTGCCCAGCTTGTCCGCTTCGGCGGCAGGCACCGCCGCCATGACGCCGGTCGCCAGCAGCGACAGGCTCAGAACACCGGCGTGGAACAGACTCTTTGTTATTTTCATAAATTCGTTCGTCCTGAAATGCAGTGCTTAGAAGTTCACGCCGAGGCTGAGCGCCACGAAATCGCGGTCATCCACGGTGGTGTACTTGCCGTCGAAGAAGTTGGTGTACGCCAGGCTCGCGGTGTAGGTGTTCTGATACTCGGCATCGACGCCCAGACTGACGGCCTTGCGACCTTCCTCGAAGTTGCCGCCAGGGCCTGGCGAGTAGCCGCTGACGTCGTGGGACCAGGCCACGTTCGGCTTGAGGTTCACACCGGCGAAGACATCGTTGTATTCCCAGATCGCACGGCCGCGGTAGCCCCAGGACATCGACGTGGTGAAACCGTCGTTGTCGCAATTGCGGCTGCGGTTGTTCTGCGGCGAACCTGGTCCGGCGCCGTTGATGGTGCCGTTGTTGAGGATGTTGACGCAGGTATTGGTGGTACCGGTGGCTGGCAGCTCGCCCGGGCCATAGACCGGATCGCGGCCATAGCGCTTGTCGGATCGGCTTTCGAGGCCGCCCACATAAGTCATGCCCACTTCACCCACGAGGGTCAGACGGCTGGCGCCCATGACCTGATCGAAGAAGTGCGTGAAGGTGGTTTGCAGTTGAGTGATTTCCTTGCGCTCGTAGCCATGCAGATCCTGACCCGGCACGCCATTGAGCAGCGATGCGTTGGCGTAAGGGCCACCCAGTGGACGCACACCGGCGAACAGGATGTCGGTGGAGTTCAGTTGCACCGGTGCATTCGGGCGATAGCTGATCTCACCGCTCCACGCCGTACCGGTAGGCAAGGTGGTGGAGAAGCTCAGACCGTAGAGGCGGATGTCTTCAGGGTATTCGACGAAGTACTTCGAGTTGCCCGCGACCAACAGTGGCCCGAGCGCCTGAAACGGGCCTGGCAATGCGGCTACGGTGTTGTACACCGACTGCGGCGCACCGGTGGCACTGAAGATCGGCGCCCGGCTGTGGTAGTTCATGAAATAGGCACCGAATTCGGTGTCCAGCGGTTCGAACATGTACTTGAGGGACGCGCCCCACTGGCCGCTGTCGCGCGCATCGCGATCGCCGCCGCGCGGCACCAGCACGCCTTCTTCATTGACGTTGACGCCGTTGGCCGCCAATGGCCCCAGGGCAATGGCCGGGATCTGCGAGCGCTTGTTCAGCACCCGCAGGTTGTCGGTGCAACCGTCGGCAATGATGTCCGGCTGGGAGAAGAACGTACCGCAGTTGTCGACGACGGTCTGGTCCCACTCCAGCTGATAGAAGGCTTCTGCCGACAGGTTGTCGGTCAGGCTCTGGGACACGTAGAACATGTTGACCGGGATCAGGCCTTCCTTGATCTCGGCGCCCGGACGACGGAAAGCGGAAACGTCGATCGGGTTGATCGAGTTGATGCCGCCGCCGATGAAGGTACTTTCACCCCAGCTCACCACCTGTTTGCCCAGACGCACGGAGCCCGGCTGATCGGCAATCGCGTAGTTGTGGTAGACGAAGGCGTCGAGGATCTGACCGCCGGCGGACTTGGCGCCTTCCTTGCGGTTGCTGTCGCTGATGTCCTTGAACTCGCGGCTCTCGTCCTTCAGTTCGAAGTCGTACCAGTATTTGCCTCGGACGAACACGCCGGTGTCGCCGTATTTCAGTTCGAGGTCATGGATGCCCTTGAAGATCTTCGAGAAGGTTTCGCCGCTCTTGAAATTGGCATGGCCGTCGTCGGAAGTCTGGGACAGACCGTGACCGCCGTTGTTGACGCCGATGAGGTTCTTGTTCGGGCTCTGGGTGGACCAGCTGGCACCGATCGACAGGGAGGAGTCGAACTGGCCTTCGATTTCACCGACGTTGAAACTGACGCCGAATGCGGGCCCGGCGAGCGAAGAAGCAAGACTGACGGCCAGAGGCAGCTTTGCCCGGCGCCAGAACTGGTTTACTGAGGTCATCGACGCTACTCCATGTGCATTATTGTTATGGCAGTGAGTACTTTTAAAAACGCCTGAAGGACCGGGTGCCAGAGGCTTCCCGAAATCGCTTCAATGTTGCATCGCCCCGTTTGTGCGTGTGCCCCGTTCTTAAAAATCCTTGAGCGGACTATAGCCAGCAGGTGGTACTGCTTGATCCCTCTAAAGTGTGATTTGCAGCTGCCGGCCACTCTGGAACAGTCCTTTCGCCAGTCCGACACATGTCGGCACGGCAAGGATGGCTGAAAATTCGAATTTCACAAGCCAAGCGCTTGCTTGGTGGGTCTGGCGCGCCGTTTTCGGCGCGCCAGCGGACGCTCAGAGCGTCGAGAGGAAGGTGCTGTTGTTGGCCTGCCATTCGGTGATGTCGAGGCGGATGCGCTTCTTGTCGAGCTTGCCGACACTGGTCTTGGGAATTTCAGTAACAAGCGCGATCTGGCTTGGTATCGCCCACTTGCTCAAGTGCCCCAGTTCAACGAACGGCTTGAGGTGTTCCTTCAGCTCGCGCGCCCCGATGGCGTGACCTTCACGAACCACCAGCAAGGCAAACGGACGCTCGCCCCACTGCGGATCGGCGATCCCCACCACTGCTACTTCACGTACCGCGACGTGACGACTGATCAGGTCTTCGAGGTCCAGCGAGGAGATCCATTCGCCGCCGGTCTTGATCACGTCCTTGATCCGGTCGCGGATGTCGATCACACCCATGGCGTCGAGCGTCGCCACGTCGCCTGTGTGCAGCCAGCCGCCGGCCCACAGCTCGGCGCCCTTCTGCGGTTCGTTGAAATAGCCTTCTGTCAGCCACGGTGCGCGCAGTACCAGTTCGCCCTGGGTCTCGCCGTCGGCCGGGAGAAAATTGCCTTCGGTATCGACGATCGCCGCTTCGACCAATGGCCCCGGCACGCCGGCCTTGATCCGATAGGTGGTGCGCTCGTCTTCGGTGCCCGCCATCAACTCATCATTCAGATGCGCGCACGAAACCAGGGGCCCGGTTTCCGACATGCCGTAAGCAGCCGTCAGTTGAATGCCCTTGCTCTTGGCCGTTTCGTAAAGCGTGCGATTGAGCGCACTGCCGCCGATGACGATTTTCCAGCCGCCGAAATCGGTGCCCTGCGCGCCCTTGGCATTGAGCACCATCTGCAGGATGGTCGGCACGCAATGGGAGAACGTGACCTTTTCCTTGCGCCACAACTCGACCAGGAATTCCGGGTCATAACGCCCCGGATAAACCTGCTTGAGCCCGAGCATGGTCGCCACATACGGCAGACCCCACGCATGCACGTGGAACATCGGGGTGATCGGCATGTACACGTCGTTGGTGCCCAGCAGCCGCACGCTGTCGATGGCGCCCATGATGGTCGACACGCCCATGGTGTGCAGCACCAGTTGCCGATGGGTGAAGTACACGCCTTTCGGATTGCCGGTGGTGCCCGTGGTGTAGAACGTGGTGGCGACCGAGTTCTCGTCGAAATCCTGAAAGTCGTACTGCGGACTCGCGGCCGCCAGCAGTTGCTCGTATTCGCCCACCAGGTTCGGCAGATCGGCGGTTTTATCCGGCAGATCGGTCAGCAGCAGGGTTTTCTCCACCGTGGACAGGTGTGGCGCAATAGCCTGGTACAGCCCGACGAACTCGCTGTTGACCAGCACGAAGCGGTCCTCGGCGTGGTTCATGGTGTAGAGGATCTGCTCCGGCGACAGGCGCACGTTGATGGTGTGGATCACCGCGCCGATCATCGGAATCGCAAACATGCACTCCAGGTATCGATGGCTGTCCCAGTCCATCACCGCCACGGTGTCACCGGCCTTGACCCCGGCCGCCGTCAGTACGTTGGCCAGCCGCGCGACCCGCTCGATCAGGGTCGGGTAGCTGTAGCGCAGCTGGTCACGGTAGATGATCTCGCGGGTTTTCTCGTAACGGGCACCGGACATCAGCAGCCGTTTAATCAGCAGTGGATACTGGTACGCCCCTTCGGCGGGCGGAATGACGCGAGTCTGCAACATAAGAATCCCTTTTCTGACTGCACGGTGTTGGCTTTGGAGTTTCGTACTCTAGAACCGTTATACGTCAGCCAAATCAGCCAAAGGAATGATTTGCAGAGCCGTACAAATGCTAGCTTTGCGCCAGCATTTGCCGAAACAGATGACAGCGCAGAAGGATCAATGCATCTCGGTGAACGCGAGTTTCACGCCGATGGCGATCAGCACCGCGCCCATGGTGCGGTCGAACCAGTGGCCCATGCGGGCGAAACCGGCGCGCACGCGCTGCTGGCTGAACAACATCGCTACCAGGCAGAACCAGGTGGCGGTCGCGGCGGCCAGATAAATGCCGTAACCGGCCTGTACTGTCAGCGGTGTGTGCGGGTTGATCACCACGGTGAACAACGACAGGAAGAACAGCGTGGCTTTCGGGTTCAGGCCGTTGGTCACGAAACCCGAAGTGAACGCGCCACGTGCGGTGCGCTCGCCGGCCTCTTTGTGCAGATCATCGGTCACGGTTTTCGCCGGTTGCGCACGCAGGGCCTTGAAGCCGATGTACAGCAGGTACGCGGCCGCCGCCCATTTCAGGACGTTAAACAACACGATTGATTGGGAAACGATCAGGCCGATCCCCAGCAAGGAATAACCGACGTGCAGGAAAATCGCCGTGCCCACGCCCAACGCGGTCCAGGTCCCGGCGCGTCGACCATGGGTCACGCTTTCACGCACCACCACGGCAAAATCAGGACCGGGGCTGGCGACGGCCAGCAGGTGAATCAGGGCAACGGTCAAGAATTCGGTCCAGTACATGGGGGCTCCTTTCGGCCAAGCGTAACGAGTTGTTTCATCTGGTAGGCTCGGCAGATTACGCCTTCCCTTCAAAGCACGACAGGTACAGTTGATGACGAACGCCCACCGCGCCGTATTCCTCGATCACCCTTCGCTGGATCTTGGCGATCTCGATCTGAGCCCTTTGCGTGACTGCTTCAGCGATCTGCAACTGTTCGCCCAGACGCTGCCTGCGCAAGTGAGCGAGCGCCTGCAAGGTGCAACCGTGGCGATCAGCAACAAGATCCTGATCGACGCCGCCGCCATGGCCGCCAACCCACAGCTGAAGCTGATCCTGATCACCGCCACCGGCACCAACAACGTCGATCTGGCCGCCGCCCGCGCCCACGGCATTACCGTGTGCAACTGCCAGGGTTACGGCACGCCGTCGGTGGCGCAGCACACGATCATGCTGCTGCTCAACCTCGCCACGCGCCTGGCCGATTATCAGAAAGCCGTCGGTGAAGGTCGCTGGCAGCAGGCGAAACAGTTCTGCCTGCTGGACTACCCGATCGTCGAGCTGGAAGGCAAAACCCTCGGCCTGCTTGGACACGGCGAACTCGGCGGCGCGGTCGCGCGTCTGGCCGAAGCCTTCGGCATGCGCGTGTTGCTGGGGCAGATTCCGGGGCGACCGGCCCGTCCGGATCGCCTGCCGCTGGAAGAGTTGCTGCCGAAGATCGACGCTCTCACCCTGCACTGCCCGCTCAACGAACACACCCGCCACTTCATCGGCGCCCGCGAACTCGCCGCGATGAAACCCGGCGCCTTCGTGGTCAACACCGCCCGTGGCGGGCTGATCGACGAACAGGCCCTGGCCGACGCCTTGCGCAGCGGTCATCTGGGCGGCGCGGCCACCGATGTGTTGAGCGTCGAGCCGCCGACCAACGGCAATCCGCTGCTGGCTGCCGATATCCCGCGCCTGATCGTCACCCCGCACAACGCCTGGGGCAGCCGCGAGGCGCGGCAGCGAATCGTCGGCCAACTGGTGGAAAACACCCAGGCGTTCTACAGCGGTAAGGCGCTGCGGGTCGTCAGTTGATAAACTGCGGCACTTTTTTTCACAGGAGCAGTTATGGATCCGCGCAGTGAAGTACTGCTTCGTCAGGCCGAGTTATTCCAGGGTTCGGTGTTGCTGGCCGGTTTGCCTGCCGATGATCTGCTGGGGCGCCTGCCCGAGGCGTTTGGCTGGTGCTGGCACGCAGGCGATCAGGCCGCGCTCGAAGCCCGCTTCGAAGGCCGCAGCCATTTTGGCGTGAACGTGCCGGAACGCGAATTCACCAACGCCGTGGTGTTTCTGCCCAAGGCCAAGGACCTGACCGATTACATCCTCAATGCCGTGGCTTCACGCCTGGCCGGGCGCGAGGTGTATCTGGTCGGGGAAAAACGCAGCGGCATTGAAGGCGCCTCCAAACAGCTCAACCCGTTCGGCAAGCCGCGCAAGCTCGACAGCGCGCGCCATTGCCAGTTGTGGCAAGTGACCCTGGCCAACGCCCCGCAAGCCAAGCCGCTGGAAAGCCTGGCGCAGACCTACGAATTGCCGCTGGCCGAAGGCCCGTTGAAAGTCATCAGTCTGCCGGGCGTATTCAGCCACGGCCGACTGGATCGCGGCAGCGCCCTGCTGCTGGAACATCTGGACAAACTGCCGAGCGGCCATCTGCTGGACTTTGGTTGCGGCGCCGGCGTGCTGGGTGCGGCGGTCAAGCGTCGTTACCCGCACAATCAGGTCACCTTGCTCGACGTTGATGCCTTCGCTGCCGCCAGCAGCCGTTTGACCCTGGCGGCCAATGGTCTGGAAGCCGAGGTGCTGACCGGTGACGGCATCGACGCCGCGCCGATGGGTTTGAACGCGATTCTGAGCAACCCGCCGTTCCATGTCGGTGTGCATACCGATTATTTCGCTACCGAAAACTTGCTACGAAAAGCGGCCAAACATCTGAAAAACGGCGGCGAACTTCGCTTGGTTGCCAACAGCTTCCTGAAATATCAACCGCTGATCGAAGAGCATCTCGGGGTCTGTGCGATCAAGGCCGAAGGCAATGGATTCCGGATTTACCGGGCCAAGCGCGGCTGAAAATTTGTTCTTGCTCTATCGGATTCGCGAAGGCAGAATCCGCTCCGTCCTAGGGGAGTAGTCTCCCACGAGCGCCAAGCTCGTCCGGCATACGTCAACATACTTGATCCTCAGATCATGGCGTATGCGACCCAAGCGTCCGCAGCAGACGGATCGCAGGGTTTGACAAGACCTATGACACGCACACCTTACCCGGGGCGGGAAGGCTGTACGTGTCATAGCCGTGTCGACCCGCCCCTTAGGAAATCCTGATGCTGGACTCGTTACTCGTTCCCACCGCTATCGTTGCCTTGGCCGAAATCGGCGACAAGACGCAACTGCTCGCGCTGATTCTCGCCGCTCGCTTCCGCAAACCCTGGCCGATCATCGCCGGTATCGTGGCTGCGACCCTGGCCAACCACGCGGCAGCCGGTGCGGTCGGCGCCTGGTTCGGCAGCTTCTTCTCCGATTCGGTCCTGCACTGGATTCTCGCCGCGAGCTTCGCCGCCACCGCCCTGTGGACGCTGGTGCCGGACAAGATGGACGACGATGAAGCCAGCACCGCCCGCAAGTTCGGGCCATTCCTGACCACGCTGATTGCGTTCTTCCTCGCGGAAATCGGTGACAAGACCCAGATCGCTACCGTGATGCTGGCGGCGCAATACCCGGAGCTGTGGCTGGTGATCATCGGCACCACGGCGGGCATGCTGATCGCCAACGTGCCGGTGGTACTGGCGGGTAATTTTGCAGCGGAAAAACTGCCGCTGACCCTGATTCGTCGACTGGCGGCCTCAGCGTTCCTGATCCTGGCGATTGTCGCTGTATACAAGGCGATGCAGAGCAGCGGCTGGGTTTGATTCCGCAGACTGCTCCCGCACTGAGTGCGGGAGCGATCCTGGCCTCAGGACTTGGGCGCTTTCTCGTAAAGCGGCATGACCTTCGGAATCGCCGCCTGCAACGCAGCCGTGCGGCTGCTGGAAGACGGGTGAGTGCTCATGAACTCCGGCGGCGCGCCTTCAGAGGCCTTGCTCATCTTGTCCCACAAAGTGATGGCGGCGTTCGGGTTGTACCCGGCACGCGCGGCCAGTTCCAGACCGATCAGGTCGGCTTCGTTTTCGTTGGCGCGGCTGTTGGGCAGCGTCATGCCGTAGTTGGCCACGGTGTCGGCCAGCGCCAGGCTGTCCTGACCCAGGCCGAGCAACGCACCGGCGCCCTGCTTGGCCATTTCGATGCCATAGGCTTTGGACATCGCTTCACGACCGTGCTCGCGCAAGGCGTGGGCGATTTCATGGCCCATGACTGCGGCGATTTCATCGTCAGTGAGTTTCAGGCTGTCGATCAGCCCGGTGTAGAAAATGATCTTGCCGCCAGGCCCGCAGTTGGCGTTGAGCTCGTCGCTCTTGATCAGGTTGACTTCCCATTTCCACTGCGCCGCGTCCGGGCGGAAGTTCGGTGCCTGGGCAATCAAGCGGTTGGCAATCGCCTGAACACGCTTGGCATCGTTGCTGGTCTTGTCCAGTACGCCTTTGCTGGACGCCTCGCCCACGGTCTTCTGATAGGACTGGGCATACATCTGGTCGACCTCTTGCGAGGACAGCATGCTGAACATGTACTGCTTGCGTTCCACGCCCACGGCACCGCCGCTGGTGGTGTTGACCGACTGACAACCGGCCAGCAACAGCGCTGCGCTCAGTGCACTTACAACCAATGTCTTGTTCATTCAAAAGCTCCCTGAAAACCTGTCGCGTATCCTAGGCGGGTAATTGTATCGGCGCCAGATACAACGGACGTGATGCACCTGTTTTCAGAACACGCCCGCCAACCCTGCAGGAAAAAATTCACATCCACCGCCGAGCCCGCTGCAACTGCGTCGTGCACTGGTCCATTTGCGACATCCGGCTGTAATCACTTGCTCCGCACCTCATGGCGCAATCGTGGCTGCCGATACAACAGCGCAGACGTCCTCTCGCGTGCGGAGCTCCCATGAAGTTCAAGTCGATCCAGTTTTCCGTGGCCGCCCTGGCCGGCGCCATCGTACTCAGCGTGGTCGCCGCGCTAGTGCTGTATGCGCTGTTCTCCGGTGCCCGCACCCAGGAAATGGTCCAGCAACGGACCCAGGCCCAGTTCGAGCAAGTCATCGAACAGCGCCTGACCTCGCTGGCGCAGACTCAGGTCAGCCAGATCCAGCGCGAACTCGAAGCGCCGCTGCTGATTGCCGGCGGACTGGTGCGGGTCAACGCCCTGCTCGGCACACCGGGCGCCGACGGCCAGCCGCGACTGACCGTCAGCCGTGAGCAACTGATCAGCCTGATCAAGGAAAACGTCGAGAAGAATCCGAAGATTCTCGGCACTTACATCGGCTGGGAAAAAAACGCACTGGATCACAATGACGCGGCCTACGTCGGCACCCAGGTTGTCGGGATTGATCCTGGCAACGGGCGCTTCCTGCCGTGGTGGTTTCGCAATGACGACGGCACCCTGGGCCTGGACAAACTGGTGGACGTCGACGACCAGAAAGTCCTGTCCACCGGCGTGCGCGCCAGCGAGTACTACCTGTGCTCGAAAGAAACCAAAAAATCCTGCGTGATCGATCCGGCCCCGTACAAGGTCGGCGACAAGATCGTCATGCTCGCCTCCTTTATCGAACCGATCATGCTCAACGGCGCCTTCCAGGGCATCGTCGGCGCCGATCTGTCGGTGAACTTCATCCAGGAAATGCTCCTGAGCGCCAACCAGAAACTGTACAGCGGCGCCGGGCAAATGGCCCTGATCGGCGGCAACGGCCGGATCGTCGCCTACACCAAGGACACGAGCAAATTCGGCGAGAAGGTCAGCGACATCCTCGACGCCCAGCAGATTGCCAACATGGCCAATCTCAAGCGCGGCGAAGTGACTTACACCGTCAATAAAGAGCAAGGCCGGATCGAGTTGTACCTGCCGTTCGGCATCGGCCAGACCGACGCACGCTGGACGCTGATGCTGCAACTGCCGCTCGACGCGGTGATGGCGGATCTGCAAAAGCTCCAAGGCGACCTCGACGCCCAGCGCAAATCCGACACCTTCGGCATGGCCATGGTCGGCCTGATCATTGCCGGCCTCGGCCTGCTGGTGATCTGGCTGGTGGGCCACGGCATCGCCCGTCCGCTCAAACAAATGGTGACCATGCTCGATGACATCGCCCAGGGCGAAGGTGATCTGACCCGTCGTTTGACCAGTGATCGCAAAGACGAACTCGGTTCAATCGCCAAAGGCTTCAATACCTTCCTCGCCAAATTGCAGGGGATGATCACGCAGGTGGTGTCTTCGGTACAGAGCGTCAGCGATTCCTCGGAGCACACGGCGGACATCGCGATCCGCACCAATATCGGCATTCAGAAACAGATGGCCGAGATCGATCAAGTCGCCACCGCTGTGCAGGAAATGACCGCCACCGCGCAAGACGTGGCGCGTAACGCGACCCAGGCAGCACAAGCCGCCAGCCACGCCGATCAGGCAGCCAGTCAGGGCATGCAGATCGTGCGCGACACCTCCCATTCGATTGGCGTGCTGGCCGTGGAAATCGGCAAGGCCGTGGACGTGGTGCAGACCCTGGCCAAGGACAGCGAAAACATCAACGCGATCCTGATCGCCATTCGCGGGATCGCCGAGCAGACCAACCTGCTGGCCCTCAACGCGGCGATCGAAGCGGCCCGTGCTGGTGAACAAGGACGCGGTTTTGCGGTGGTGGCCGACGAGGTGCGCAACCTGGCACAGAAAACCCAGAAAGCCACCGAAGAAATCCAGAGCATGATCCAGCAACTGCAACAGGGCACCCGCGATGTGGTGCGGGTCATGGAGGACAGCCAGAACCGCACCGACGAAAGCGTGCAGCACGCGGCCAAGGCAGCCGAGGCGCTGGAGACCATTACTCAGGCGGTATCGGTGATCAACGACATGAACACCCAGATCGCCAGCGCCGCCGAAGAACAGAGCGCGGTGGCCGACGACATCAACCGCAACGTGATCAATATCGGTCAGGTGGCCAATGAGGTGGCCGGTGGTGCGGATGAATCGAGTTCGGCGAGTGCCGATCTGACCAAACTGGCGGAGCAACAGCGGCGGTTGATCAACCAGTTCAAGGTCTAGCCGACAGTGATCGTTCCCACGTCGAGGCGTCGAACCGTCCGCGTGGGAATGCCTCAACGGACGCTCCGCGTTCGGCTCTGGATCTGGGGCGCGGAGCGCCCCGGGCTGCATTCCCACGCGGAGCGTGGGAACGATCGAAGGTCTGACCGATCAGGCCGGAGTCAGACACTCCGGCCCGTTGAGCTTCGGATCATTGACCAGGTTCGCCAGCACCCGCTCGCGCAGGGTGGCAGGTTCACTGGCGAGCAGGCCTTGCAGGACATGCAACGGCGTTTCAGGATCAAGCCATGCCGCCTGCCCCGCCTCATCGAGAATCAACGGCCGGCGCTGACTGGCCGCCGACTGGGTGATCACAGCCGTGCTCAGCCACACCTGTTCCTGCACCGGATACGCCTCCCAGATCGCCGCAAAAAACAACGAAGCCCCTTCTCCCGGTGTCAGCCAGTACGGCCGTTTGCGCACGTTGCCGCGCCATTCGTAAAACCCGTTGGCCGGCAGCAGACAACGACGCAAGCGCAGGGCTTCACGGAACATCGGCTGTTCGGCGACGGTTTCGGCCCGAGCGTGGGCCGGCGTGCGTGACAGGTCGGTCAGCCACGGCGGTGTCAGCCCCCAACGGGCACGGGCCAGCGTGCGCTGGCCGTCGGGTTCGGCGCGCAGCATCAACACCGAATCGTTGGGGGAAATGTTCCACTGCGCCTGCTGATCGGCAGGAAAACCTGGCAGGCTCGCGAAATCGCGGTTCCAGCGAAACAGGGCATAACGTCCACACATGGGGCAGCACGACTCACAAATAAAACGAACGCCAGCCTAACAGACCAGCGTCCCGGGATAGCTGTCCGGTTCATCGCCGGGCAGCGGCAGCGCGGCATTGTACGCACTGATCAGCTCGCGGGCGTATTCGGCCTGATCGTTATCGACCGACAGGCCCAGCAGACCGAAGATCGGCAACTCGCCCGTGCCGCCCAGCAGATCGCGTCCGACCAGATGCGCCTCGATGCCCTCGCTGGCGAGCATACCCTTGAGCATCTCGCCTTCCATCAGGTTTTCCGGTTCGTAGATTCGCTGCATGGCCGCGCCTCACTCGTTTTCGCTGAAGACTTCCAGAAACCAGTCCTCTCCATGGACCTGCAACACAAAGGTGATCGGCCGACAACACACCTGACAGTCTTCAATATAGGTCTGGTCGCCACCGGAGAGATCCACCGTCGTCTCGACCTCTTCACCACAATACGGACATTCATATAGTGCGCTTTCCAGCATCGCGGTCTCCCGGGTGACTTGTGCGTATAATCGCCGGTCTATTTGCAGGGCTATTTTTGTCTGGCTACTTTTTCAGACCGTGCCCCGTTGGTTTTCGATCAAAACCTTTACTTACCCTAGCCGTTTCCAACAAGAGAGCATGATGGGCGAATTCGATGCCATCCGACCTTACGACGACAGCGAAGTACCTGCGGTACTGGCGCGACTGCTCGGCGACAAGGCGTTTCTAGATATCCTCACCCACTTCCGCTTCCCGCGTTTTGCCGGTGCCTTCGGCTGGATGCTCAAACCACTTATAGCCCATCGGCTGCGTCGTGAGTTTGCCGACGTGACCTCCGTGGCCACTTTGCAGGACAAGGTCGAGTTCTACGTCGACCACACCATCGAGCGCGCCACCGACGGCGTGACCTACACCGGTGTCGAGCAATTCAAGTCCGGCAGCGCTTATCTGTTCATCGCCAACCACCGCGACATCGTGATGGACCCGGCCTTCGTCAACTACGCCGTGTACCACGCCGGCTTGCCGACGCCGCGCATCGCGATTGGCGACAACCTGCTGCAAAAGCCGTTCGTCAGCGACCTGATGCGCTTGAACAAGAGCTTCATCGTGCATCGCTCGATCACCGGGCGCCGCGAGAAAATGGCCGCGTATCAACTGCTGTCGGCGTACATCAACCACTCGATCCGCAACGACTGCGCCTCGATCTGGATCGCCCAGGCCGAAGGCCGCGCGAAGGACGGCGACGACCGTACCGAGTCGGCGATCCTCAAGATGTTCCACATGAGTCGCAAGGACGAGCCGTTCGGCGAAGTCATCCAGTCGCTGAACCTGACCCCGGTGTCGATCAGCTATGAATACGACCCGTGCGACCAGGCCAAGGCCCGCGAGCTGTACATCCGCGCCACCACCGGCACCTACAGCAAGGCGCCGGGCGAAGATGACGTGAGCATCGCCAAGGGCATCACCGGCTACAAGGGCCGGGTGCACGTGAACTTCGCCGCGCCGATCACCGAGCTGTTCGAAGACACCAAGCAATTGGCGGTCGAAATGGACAAGCAGATTCTCGGCGGCTACCGGTTGTTCCCGGTGCATTACCTGGCGTACGCGCAGTGGGCCGATGCCGATCCGCAATTGAACGTGCCGAAGGCTGCCGAGGTGTTTGGCGCCGAGGAACTGGCCAAGGCCCAGGAAGAATGGCAGAACCGTCTCGACGCCTGCCCCGAGGAGCATCGTCCGTATCTGGTGCTGCAATATGCGACGCCGGTGCGCAATCAGTACCGGGTCAAGGCTGGACTGCCGCTGTAAGCGGTGTCGGCCGGATACAAGAACGGCGCCTTCGGGCGCCGTTCTTCGTTCAGAAGCGGGTACTGATCCAGGACACCAGCAGCGCCAGGCCCAGGCAGGCAAAACCGAAGCGGTAGAAGAAGCGGTTCATGCGCAGGGTCGCCCAATCGAGCACCGGCTCCCGATCGGGTTGGTTCTGGCGCTGGGCTGCGATACTGGCCATCGCCCTTTGTTCACGGCGACGGGTCGCGTGCAGCAGCCAACTGCCGGGAAAGGCCAACAGCAGGGCCAGCAGATTGATCAGTTTGGCGGGATGGGCGGTAAACAGCGTCATCAAGTGCAGCGACATCACAGACCTCAATCTAAACCGGTATGGCGAACGCCAGACCGACGACCGCGGCGCGGATTCTACCGAAACACTCCCTGACTGCCCTACCCTTTACGACAAATAACCCATCAATCGACCGATGGCTGTCCTGTGTCACGGCATCGTCATTAGTTTCAGTCACCCTGCGCGCCTCGAAACCGACATGGAACGCGACATGCTTCACGCTGAAAACCAGGATCGCCTGTACCTCATCTCCCCGTCCGACGAGCAGCAAACCCTCGTCGGCAGCCTGGCCTTCAATGTTCAGGACCGTCACTGGCTGGTGTATTGCGCCCTAGGCGGGCATCAGCATGCGGACTTGCCCGAGACCGACCTGCTGACCGGCGTCAGCGTCCTCGACTTCTATTCGCAAGCCGCCTGAACGAAAAAGCCCGGAGCCATCACTGGCCCCGGGCTTTTTCACATCAACCGAACACTTACTCGGCGAGGACCTGACCCACGGTCGGATCCTTGAACAGACGGGTCAGCGCATCGCTCAGCACATCGCTGACCAGTTTGGTGTTGGTTTCCTGGTTCGGCGCCATGCCGAAACGCTGATCCAGCGAGGCACCGTAACGGCCGCTGTAGCGACGGTTGGCGTTCTGCACGTCGGAGCGGAAGGTGGCGCCGATGGTGGCTTCGGTCACGTACATGCCTTCTTTGGGCGACTGGTACTTCAGTTCGGCCAAAGTCACGGTCAACTGCGGTGCATTGGGCGCGTTGTTGGTCGGGGTGAACCCGAGCAGACGCACGGCGGCTTCAGCCTGGGCCTGCAGCTTCGGCAGGATCTGCTCGCGCTGCACGGTGATGGCGCTGGTTTCCGGGTACAGGCCGCCACGGGTGCCGAGGGTTGGCGACGGACGACCGTCGACGACGCGAACCACGACAGGCTGGCCGTGGCCGACCGGTGCCAGCTGAGTGGTCAGCTTCGGTTCCGGGCTCAGTTGTTGCGGGCTGTGGGCGCAGCCAACCAGGGTCAAACTGGTCACAGTGATCAAACCGAACAACAGGCGTTGCAACATGCTCTTCTCTCCAGAATCAGGCACAGACAGGCCGGCAGTATAGCGGTGGGCCACTGTGGGTCACCAGCACTGAAATCTCTGACAAAACCCGCTGCCAGCGGTTCCTGTCACACATTCGTCACCCCCCATACACGTGCGCGTCACGGCCCTTTGCCAATCTTGCTCACAGATCCCCAAAAGGAGCACTGCCATGCGCTATCTGATCTCGTTGTTCGCCCCCCGCCCGCTGCACCGCAGCTTCGCCCTGCTCGACCGCAACGGCCATTGCCAGGCCTTCAAGCAATGCAGCCTGCAACCGATGGGTGATGGCTGGGTGGAAATCGAGGAAATCCGTCTCAACTGGTTGCACCAGCCACTGCCCGCCAGCGCCCGGGTCGAACAGCAGCGCCCACGCGCACGGGCTCAGGCGATGTTGAGCATCTGACCGGATGCCTAATAAAAGTCATTAAACTCGACCAACTCCGCGCATTTCTTCGATACAATCTCCCCCCGATTATAAGGACGTCTCCTGATCGGGCCCCGCAACAGCGTCAATGCGCTTGCATTGGCATCCAAATCGCCCACAGAGAGCCGCCCACACAGATCGAGTGAAGCTGGCGTGCTTGCTGTTTCCCTGGCAAATCCCGCTTTTCGCGAATCTGCAGAGCTGTCATGACGCTCGGCCACTGAGTTGTTTGCCCCTCCGGGCACGGTGCCAGCCCCGGACAGCCCTTTTTGAGGTTCACGTCTTCAAAAGAGCGTGAAAAAAACGGGTTTTCACAACTTCACAAGAGTGTGGCGAGCAAATGAATAGTTTTGCGTCTGAACATGCACCATTAGCGTCTGAAACAGCCCAACGACACAGGAACGGGAACGCCTCGACTACCGGAGCCTGAAGCCTGTCCGCTACGGATTTGGTTGCACAAACGGATGTCTCGACCATAAGTCGAATTGCCAGCCCCGTGCCGAAATGAGTTCATGGGACTCTTGAAGCCAGGCCGCACGCATCCGTCGAAGTTGCGAAAAATTGCGAAGATTCGGACATGGCACACCTGACCAAGGATACCCGGGGCTCAACTGACCTGCCCTGGACGCCTGGCAGCCATGCCGACAATTTGGTGCTGCAGATTTTGGAGACGCGTTAAATGGCGCATAACGAAGCAGTCGACGTAGTTCTGGTTGGGGCCGGCATCATGAGTGCCACCCTCGCAGTACTGCTCAAGGAACTCGACCCGGCGATCAAGCTGGAAGTCGTCGAGCTGATGGATTCCGGTGCCGCGGAGAGTTCCAACCCATGGAACAACGCCGGTACCGGCCACGCCGGCCTGTGCGAGCTGAACTACACGCCGCAGGCTGCCGACGGCACCGTCGACATCAAGAAAGCCGTGCACATCAACACCCAGTTCGAGGTGTCGAAGCAGTTCTGGTCGTACCTGACCAGGAAAGGCACGTTCGGCTCGTGCAAATCCTTTATCAGCCCGGTGCCGCACCTGAGTTACGTCGAGGGTGAGAAAGGCGTGTCGTTCCTCAAGGAACGTTTCAATACGCTGCGCAAGCACCACGCCTTCGCCGACATGGAATACACCGAAGACAAGGCGAAGATGACCGAGTGGATGCCGCTGATGATGCCGGGTCGTCCAAAAGACCAGGTACTCGCCGCCACCCGCGTGATCAACGGCACCGACGTCAACTTCGGCGCCCTGACCAATCAGTTGCTCAAGCACCTGACCAGCGCCCCCGATGCCCAGGTCAAGTACTGCAAGCGCGTGACCGGCCTCAAGCGTAACGGCAATGGCTGGACCGTCAGCATCAAGGACGTCAACAGCGGCAGCAGCCGTGAAGTCGACGCCAAGTTCGTGTTCCTCGGCGCCGGTGGCGCGGCCCTGCCGCTGCTGCAGGCTTCGGGCATCGAAGAAAGCAAAGGCTTCGGCGGCTTCCCGATCAGCGGCCAGTGGCTGCGCTGCGACAACCCGGAAGTGGTCAAACATCACCAGGCCAAGGTTTACAGCCAGGCCGCCGTGGGTTCGCCTCCGATGTCGGTACCGCACCTGGACACCCGCGTGGTCGACGGCAAGAAATCCCTGCTGTTCGGGCCATACGCCGGCTTCACCACCAAGTTCCTCAAGCATGGCTCCTTCATGGACCTGCCGCTGTCGGTTCGCGCCGGCAACATCGGGCCGATGCTGGCCGTGGCGAAAAACAACATGGACCTGACCAAGTACCTGGTCAGCGAAGTGATGCAGTCGATGGAACAGCGCCTGGAATCCCTGCGCCGTTTCTACCCCGAGGCGAAAGCCGAAGACTGGCGCCTGGAAGTGGCCGGCCAACGGGTGCAGATCATCAAGAAAGACCCGAAAAAAGGCGGCATCCTGCAGTTCGGTACCGAACTGGTGGCCGCGAAGGACGGCTCCCTCGCCGCCCTGCTCGGCGCTTCGCCGGGTGCTTCGGTGACCGTTTCGATCATGCTGGAACTGATCGAGAAGTGCTTCCCGGCCAAGGCCAAGGGTGAATGGGCTGCCAAACTGGCGGAAATCTTCCCGGCCCGTGAAAAGGTCCTGGAAACCGACGCGGCGCTGTATCGCAAGATCAACACGCAGAACAACATTGCGCTTGAACTGGTGGAAGAAAGCAGCGAGACCCCAAGCTTCGCTTGATATTGCGACATAAAAAACGCCCCGCACTCAGTGAGTGCGGGGCGTTTTTTTATGCCTTGGGAACGCCGCGGATATCAGCCGCGCGCTTTCTCGATCAGCTCGATGTATTCCGCAGCGTTGCGTTGATCGCGGATCTGGTCGATGAAAGTCTTGCCGTGCTCGTCCTTGCCATCGACGTCATAACCGGCTTCGACGAACAACGTCAGGAAGCGTTCGAAATCGTCGATGCGCAGGCCACGGTAAGCCTTGACCAGTTTGTGCAGCGACGGCGAGGTGGCGTCGACCGGCTCAAAATCGAGGAACAGCTTGATCTGCTCATCGCCGATCTCGTCACCAATCACTTGCTTCTTATCTTTACGCATTGCCGACTCCAGCTCGCAGACATTTCACGGGGCGGGCAGTTTACCCCTGCGCAGGCACAAGGCTCAACGCGAGCGCGTACTGCCGGTGTGCAAATCGGCCCAGATGTGGCCGTTGGCGTAACTGAGAAATTGCACGTAGACCGTATCGTTGCGCAACAGATCGATCACCACCCGGTACTGGGCCAGCGGGTAGTAGAGCGTGAGGGTCTTGCTCTTGTCGTCATACACCGGTTTTTTCAGGCTTTTGCTTTCGCCATCGAAGTTGACCAGCACCTGATTGATCGTCGCCCCCTTGTTCAGGGATTTGCCCTTCAGGCGGATCATCAACGAAGAGGTGACCGGAATCGGCTGCTGATTGGACTGGCGCTGGGCCCCCACCACCACGGAATAGTCGGTGACCTGCAACAGTTGCTGCTGCTCGGGTTCGGCATCGCGCAGGGTCAGGTCGTCCGGCGGCAGGAATTGACTGTGCATCGGGGCGGCGGCCAGGGGCAGGCTGAGGGTCAGCAACAGGGCGGCGCAGCTGCGGATCAAGAGGCTCATGACAGGCTCCGGGGGGCGGGGCCGAGCACTTTAGCAGCCTTTAAAGCAAAAGATCGCAGCCCGGGGCTGCGATCTTTCAGGGGTTCTCACATGCCTTTGACGGCGAAGATCCCGTTAGCGTTGCGCCAGTAGCCTTTGTAGTCCATGCCGTAACCGAAGATGTAACGGTCGATGCACGGCAGACCAACGAAGTCGGCTTTCAGGTCAGGACGGGCCTTGCGGTCGTGATCCTTGTCGATCAGCACCGCGGTGTGCACTTTGCGCGCGCCGGCGTGACGGCAGAAGTCGATGATCGCGCCCAGGGTGTGACCTTCGTCGAGGATGTCGTCGATGATCAGCACGTCGCGGTCGATGAACGAGACTTCAGGCTTGGCTTTCCAGAACAGGTCGCCGCCGCTGGTTTCGTTGCGATAGCGGGTGGCGTGCAGGTAGGACGCTTCCAGCGGAAACTGCAGATGGGTCAGCAGTTTGCCGGAGAAGATCAGGCCGCCGTTCATCACGCAGAACACCACCGGGTTGCTGTCGGCCAGTTGTTCGTTGATTTGTGCACCGACACGGGCAATGGCAGCCTCGACTTCAGCTTCGGTGTACAGGCAGTCAGCCTCTCGCATGATTTGACGGATATGCTCGAGATCAGCGGACATGGCGCTCTCCAGGGGGGTCTGTTTCGGAAAAGCGAGCAAAGGTACGCATCCCGCACGGCCGAATCAAGCATTTGTGGACTAACGTACTGTATGTCCTATAGGACATCACCGTCGGATAGATTAATCTAGGCCGGTTTTTTTGCCCGCCGCCGGAGCCTTTCCCCATGTCCATCCAAGAGATCCGCCATCCGCTGATCCGTCACAAACTTGGCCTTATGCGCCGTGCAGACATCAGCACCAAGAATTTCCGCGAACTCGCGCAGGAAGTCGGTGCCCTGTTGACCTATGAAGCGACCAAAGACCTGCCGCTGGAAACCTACGATATCGAAGGTTGGTGCGGCACCGTGTCGGTCGAGAAAATCGCCGGCAAGAAGATTACCGTCGTGCCGATCCTGCGTGCCGGCATCGGCATGCTCGAAGGCGTGCTGAGCCTGATCCCGGGTGCGAAGGTCAGCGCCGTCGGCGTTGCCCGTAACGAAGAAACCCTGCAGGCCCACACCTATCTGGAAAAACTGGTTCCGGAAATCGACGAACGCCTGGCCATGATCATCGACCCGATGCTTGCCACCGGCAGCTCCATGGTCGCGACCATCGACCTGCTGAAGAAAGCCGGTTGCAAGGACATCCGCGCAATGGTGCTGGTTGCCGCGCCGGAAGGCATTGCCGCTGTCGAGAAAGCTCACCCGGACGTGATCATCTACACCGCGTCCATCGATCAGAAACTCAACGAGCACGGCTACATCATTCCTGGGCTTGGCGATGCCGGTGACAAGATCTTCGGCACCAAGCAGAAGGATGCGTAAGCATGCAGCAAGAGTTCAACGATCCGCTCTGGCGCACCGTGCTGTCCGGCGCACAGATGCTGTTCGTGGCTTTCGGCGCCCTGGTGCTGATGCCACTGATCACGGGCCTGGACCCGAACGTGGCACTGTTTACCGCGGGTCTGGGAACGATCCTGTTCCAGATCGTCACCGGGCGTCAGGTGCCGGTATTCCTGGCGTCGAGCTTCGCCTTCATCACCCCGATCATTCTCGCCAAAGGCCAGTTCGGCCTCGCCGCGACCATGGGCGGCGTGATGGCGGCCGGTTTCGTCTACACCTTCCTCGGCCTGGCCGTGAAGATCAAAGGCACCGGGTTCATTGACCGTTTGCTGCCGCCGGTGGTGATCGGCCCTGTGATCATCTCCATCGGTCTGGCCATGGCGCCGATTGCCGCGAACATGGCGA
The DNA here is from genome assembly GCF_059424205.1 of Pseudomonas sp. GW456-12-1-14-TSB6. Lineage (NCBI taxonomy): Bacteria > Pseudomonadati > Pseudomonadota > Gammaproteobacteria > Pseudomonadales > Pseudomonadaceae > Pseudomonas > Pseudomonas sp. GW456-12-1-14-TSB6. The sequence goes on along the minus strand of NZ_JBWKZE010000033.1, from coordinate 1,004 downwards.
TGGGCAAGGCCGGCGACGGTTCGGAACTGATCCATTACCAGACCGCCATGATGATCTCGATGCCGGCGCTGCTGACCACATTGATCGTGGCGGTGTTCGGCAAGGGCATCTTCCGTCTGGTGCCGATCATTTCCGGCGTGCTGGTGGGTTTTGCCCTGTCCTTCTACTTCGGCGTGGTCGACACCGCGAAAATTGCCGCGGCACCGTGGTTCGCCCTGCCGGCCTTCACCGCACCGGAGTTCAACTGGCAGGCAATCCTGTTCATCGTCCCGGTAGCTTTGGCCCCGGCCATCGAACACATCGGCGGCGTGATTGCTGTCGGCAGCGTGACGGGTCGCGACTACCTGAAGAAGCCGGGCCTGCATCGCACCCTGCTCGGTGACGGTATCGCCACCACCGCAGCCGGCCTGTTCGGCGGCCCGCCCAACACGACCTACGCGGAAGTCACCGGCGCAGTGATGCTGACCAAGAACTACAACCCGAAAATCATGACCTGGGCGGCGATCTTCGCCATCAGCCTGGCGTTCATCGGCAAGTTCGGCGCCCTGCTGCAAAGTATTCCGGTGCCGGTGATGGGCGGGATTCTGTGCCTGCTGTTCGGTTCGATCGCGGCGGTGGGGATGAACACCTTGATCCGTCACAAGATCGACCTGGGTGAGGCGCGCAATCTGGTGATCGTTTCGGTGACCCTGGTGTTTGGTATCGGTGGCGTGCTGGTCGGCACCGGCACCGGTCCCGACGACTTCGGTCTCAAAGGCATCGCGCTGTGCGCGGTGGTGGCGATTGCGTTGAACCTGCTGCTGCCGGGTAATGACGGCTGGAAGCAGAAGAAGGCGGATGAGCCGCTGATCTAACGACGGATCGTTCCCTCTTTGATCGTCATGATCGTTCCCACGCTCATCACCTCACACTGATCGTTCCCACGCTCCGCGTGGGAATGCAGCCCGTGACGCTCTGCGTCACTGGACGCGGAGCGTCCCCAGAGGCATTCCCACGCGGAGCGT
>NZ_JBWKZE010000032.1:0-73971 GCF_059424205.1 Pseudomonas sp. GW456-12-1-14-TSB6 | reverse complement strand
GAACAGCATCACTCAGGAAGTGCTCGCCTCTCTGGAGCGGATCCTCAACCTGTAACCGATTTTCAGCGTGCTCATCCAGAGCACCTGCAAAGCCTTGTCATCCAAGGACAAAACCCGTGGCCTCAGGGACGTTAAATCATCGCAACGGGGTGCTTGCCATTGCCCCCCCCGCGTTCGAATCAAGCCTGTCTCGTTTCGAGCTGAGATCCAACTGACTCATCATCCAGGACCAGAACAAGCCGACATCATCACCAGCGGTGAGCGGCTGTCGCCTCGTGCCTTTTATGTAAGACGGGATGCTGAGCTGCTTATGCTGGGGGTCCGGTAAAACCCTGTCGCAAATCAAGCAAACGATAATTCCTCTTATTCAATCCCCCTCGCCCTGTTAGACTTTGCGCCTTTAAATTCGCCCCTCTTGCAGGAAGTCTGATGCCCTCGCTGCCTCTTCGCTTGTCCGCACTGTTTCTGGCCCTGGGCCTGAGTGCCTGCGATGACGCCCCGCGTTTCACCAAGGCCGAGCCGGGTGAAGCCCGTTCCGGCGGCGCGGCGACCGTGCGCAAGAGCGATCAGAACGCGTTTTCCCTGCCGTCGGCCAATCTGCCGCCATCGCGCCGGGTGGACTTCAGCGTCGGCAACAGCTTCTTTCGCAGCCCGTGGGTGATCGCGCCGTCGACCACCACCGCCCGCGATGGCCTCGGCCCGCTGTTCAACACCAACGCCTGCCAGAACTGCCACATCAAGGACGGCCGCGGCCATCCGCCGATGCCGGATGCGGCCAACGCGGTGTCGATGCTGGTGCGTCTGTCGATTCCCGATGCGCCGCAGTACGCCAAATTGATCGAGCAGGTCGGAGTGGTGCCCGAGCCAGTCTACGGCGGCCAGTTCCAGGACATGGCCGTGCCGGGCGTCGCGCCGGAGGGCAAGGTGCGGGTCGATTACACACCGGTGCCGATCCGTTTCAAGGATGGCACCGAAGTCGAGTTGCGCAAACCGGTCCTGCAGATCACCCAGCTCGGCTACGGCCCGATGCACCCGGACACACGTTTCTCGGCCCGTGTCGCGCCGCCGATGATCGGCCTGGGTCTGCTGGAAGCGATCCCGGAAGAAGCGATCCTCGCCAACGCCGCCGCGCAGGCCAAAGAGAACAACGGCATCAACGGCCGGCCAAACCGGGTCTGGGATGACGCGCAGCAAAAGACTGTCATGGGGCGATTTGGCTGGAAAGCCGGCCAACCAAACCTCAATCAACAAAATGTTCACGCGTTTTCGGGTGATATGGGCCTGACCACCAGCCTGAGACCGTTTGATGACTGCACCGACGCGCAAACCGCCTGCAAACAGGTGCCGAACGGCAACGGCCCGGACGGCGAACCGGAAGTCAGCGACAACATCCTGCGTCTGGTGCTGTTCTACAGCCGTAACCTCGCCGTTCCCGCCCGCCGTGGCGTCAACGATGCGCAAGTGCTGGCCGGCAAGAATCTGTTTTTCCAGGCGGGTTGCCAGTCCTGTCACACGCCGAAATACACCACCGCCGCCAACGCAGCCGAACCTGAACTGGCCCATCAAGTGATTCGTCCGTACAGCGATCTGCTGCTCCATGACATGGGCGAAGGCCTGGCGGACAACCGTACCGAATTCCAGGCCTCCGGCCGCGACTGGCGCACCCCGCCGCTGTGGGGCATCGGCCTGACGCAAACGGTCAGCGGCCACACCCAGTTTCTGCATGACGGCCGCGCCCGCAACCTGCTCGAAGCCGTGCTCTGGCACGGCGGCGAAGCGAAAGCGGCGCAGCAACAGGTTTTGTCTTTCAACGCCGAGCAGCGTGCCGCGCTGCTGGCGTTCTTGAACTCACTTTAAACACTTGAACGAATCGGGAGCCCGACATGTTCCGTCCCAAGCTGTTGTTCACCAGCCTTGCCGCACTGGCCCTCGGCGCGTGCTCGCCGCAGGATCCGCAAGCCGTCACCTCGGCGGCCATCGCCAAATCGGTGATCCTGCCGACCTACACCCGCTGGGTCGAAGCCGACAAGCAACTGGCCGTCAGTGCCCTCGCCTACTGCCAGGGCAAAGAGTCGCTGGACACCGCCCGCGCCGACTTCCTGCATGCGCAGAAAGCCTGGGCCGAGTTGCAACCGCTGCTGATCGGCCCGCTGGCCGAGGGCAATCGCTCGTGGCAGGTGCAGTTCTGGCCGGACAAGAAAAACCTGGTCGGCCGTCAGGTCGAGCAACTGGTCACCGCGCAGCCACAGATCGACGCCGCTGCCCTGGCCAAGTCCAGCGTCGTGGTTCAGGGCCTGTCCGCTTACGAGTACATCCTGTTCGACGCCAAGCCTGACGTCGCCAACGACGCGCAGAAAGCCAAATACTGCCCACTGCTGGTGGCCATCGGCGAGCGTCAGAAACAACTGGCCGAAGAGATCCTCAGCAGCTGGAACAACACCGACGGCATGCTCGCGCAGATGAGCAAGTTCCCCAACCAGCGCTACGCCGACTCCCACGAAGCGATCGCCGATCTGCTGCGGGTACAGGTCACCGCTCTCGACACCCTGAAGAAAAAACTTGGCACGCCGATGGGTCGCCAGAGTAAGGGCGTGCCTCAGCCGTTCCAGGCTGACGCATGGCGCAGCCAGTCGTCCATGGAGGCGCTGGAAGCCAGCCTCGCAGCGGCCAAAACCGTCTGGGAAGGCGTCGACAACAAAGGCCTGCGCGGCCTGCTGCCGGCTGAGCAAAAGCCGCTGGCGGACAAGATCGATGCAGCCTACGCGGCGTCGCTCAAACTGTTCGGCAGCACTCAGCGCTCGCTGACCGAAATGCTCAACGATGACGCCGGTCGCCAGCAGCTCAACGATATCTACGACAGCCTCAACGTCGTCCACCGCCTGCACGAAGGCGAGCTGGCCAAGGCGCTGGGCATCCAACTGGGCTTCAACGCCAACGACGGTGACTGATGAGGGCACGTGCCATGCTGCGACGCCAGGCTCTGACTTTAGGTAGTTTGCTGCTGGGAGCAGTGACACTGGGCGGCTGGACGCTGTTCAAACGCAAGGACCAAAGCCCGCTGCTGCTGTCGGCGCGGGACGACACCGACGGCAAGCATTACGCCGTCGGCTATCGGCTGGACGGCACCCAGGTGTTCGCCACGGAAGTCGGCCAGCGCTGCCACGACATCATCAATCACCCGACGCTGCCGATCGCGCTGTTCGTCGCTCGCCGGCCGGGCACCGAGAGCTACCTGATCGACCTGCGCAACGGTGCATTGCTGCAAACCGTGACGTCGCAGCCGAACCGGCATTTCTACGGCCACGCGGTGATCCACCACAGCGGTGACTACCTGTACGCCACCGAAAACGACACCACCGATCCGGGCCGTGGCCTGCTCGGGGTGTACAAATTCGAAGGCGAACGGCTGGTGCACAGCGGCGAGCTTTCCACCCACGGTCTCGGCCCGCATCAGGTGTCGTGGATGCCCGACGGTGAAACCCTGGTGGTGGCCAACGGCGGGATCCGCACCGAGGCCGAAAGCCGGGTCGACATGAACCTCGACGCCATGGAACCGAGTCTGGTGCTGATGCAACGGGACGGCACTCTGCTGAGCAAGGAAACCCTCGCCCAGCAGATGAACAGCGTGCGCCACCTGGGAATCGCCAGCGACGGCACCATCGTTGCCGGCCAGCAATTCATGGGGCCTTCCCACGAGCGTTCGGAGCTGCTGGCGATCAAACGTCCCGGTCAGCCATTCGTGGCGTTCCCGGTGCCGGACCATCAGTTGCAGTCGATGGGTCATTACACCGCCAGCGTCGCCGTGCACAGCGACCTGCGTCTGGTGGCATTGACCGCACCGCGCGGCAACCGCTTCTTCATCTGGGATCTGGACAGCGGCGAAGTGCGCCTCGACGCCCCGTTGCCCGACTGCGCCGGCGTCGGTGCGGTGAAGGACGGGTTTGTCGTGACCTCCGGTCAGGGACGTTGCCGCTACTACGATTGCCGTCAGGACGATCTGCTGGCCAAACCGCTGGATTTGCCCGCAGGGCTCTGGGACAACCATCTTCATCTGATGGCCTGAAATTCGCCGCCGCCCGGTCGGTCGGCGGCCCCGCGTTTCTCGGTGGGGGGGGCGGCACCGCTTTTCTCCACCTTCTTCCCTTACACCCGGTAAAAACTGGCAGTTGGAATCCCTGCCGGACTCGGGGTAATGTGCCCGCCTGTCTCGCCTGATTTTCTCCAAGGAACTGGAAATATGCTGCGTCGCCGCATGCTGATCATGTTGGGTGTTGTACTGCTGATCGTTCTGCTTCTCGCCGGTTACAAGGCCTTCTCGATCTATACGATGATCCAGGGCTTTTCCAAACCGAAGCCGCCGATCAGCGTCGCCGTGGCCACCGCCGTCGAGCGCCCGTGGCAGATGCGTCTGCCCACCGTCGGCACGCTGAAGGCGCTGCAAGGCGTCGACCTGAGTCTGGAGAACGCCGGCACCGTCACCGAGCTGAAGTTCGAATCGGGGCAGAAGGTCAAGGCCGGCCAACCCTTGCTGCAACTGGACAGCGCCGTCGAAGCGGCCTTCCTCGAAACCGCCAAGGCCGATCTCGGCCTCGCGCAGCTGGATTACGGTCGCGGCAGCCAGCTCGTCGGCAGCAGCGCCATCTCCAAAGGCGAATTCGACCGGCTCTCGGCGCAGTTGCAAAAGAACAAGGCCACGGTCAATCAACTCAATGCGGCGCTGGCGAAAAAACGCATCGTCGCGCCCTTCAGCGGCACCATCGGCATCCGCCTCGTCGACATCGGCGACTACCTCGCCAGCGGCACCAAGATCGCCACTCTGCAGGATCTGAGCAGTCTCTACGCCGACTTCTACGTGCCCGAACAATCGGTGCCGAAACTGGCTATCGGTCAACCGGTACAGATCACGGTCGCGGCGTATCCCGGCCAGCATTTCACCGGCGCCATCAGCGCCATCAACCCGATCGTCGAAAGCACCACCCGCAACATTCTGGTGCGCGCCACCCTGGCCAACCCCGATGGGAAGTTGCTGCCGGGCATGTTCACCAGCATCGAGGTGCTGCTGCCGGATCCGCAGAAACACATCGTGGTCCCGGAAAGCGCGATCACCTACACCCTCTACGGCAACTCGACGTACGTGGTCACCCAGAAGAAAGCCGAAGACGGCACCGTCGAGAAAGACGACAAGGGCCAACCGGTGCTGATCGCCGAGCGTCGGTTCGTCGAGACCGGCGAACGCCGCGATGGCCAGGTGATGATCAACAAGGGCGTGCAGAGCGGCGAACAGGTGGTGACGGCCGGCCAGATCAAACTGGACAACGGCGCCCACATTGCCATCAGCGACGACAAGACCCTCGGCGAGCAGAACAGTCCGCCCCGCGCCGACTGATCAAGGAAACCCCATGGCTTTTACCGATCCGTTCATCCGCCGCCCGGTGCTCGCCACCGTGGTCAGCCTGCTGATTGTGCTGCTGGGCTTTCAGGCCTGGAGCAAGCTGCCGCTGCGCCAGTACCCGCAAATGGAAAACGCCCTGATCACGGTGACCACCGCGTACCCCGGGGCCAACGCCGAAACCATTCAGGGCTACATCACCCAGCCGATGCAACAGAGCCTGGCCAGCGCCGAGGGCATCGACTACATGACCTCGGTCAGTCGCCAGAACTTCTCGGTGATTTCGATCTACGCGCGCATCGGCTCCAACAGCGACCGTTTGTTCACCGAATTGCTGGCCAAGGCCAACGAGGTGAAGAACAAGCTGCCTCAGGACGCCGAAGATCCGGTGCTGAGCAAGGAAGCCGCCGACGCCTCGGCGCTGATGTACATCAGCTTCTTCAGCAAGGAGCTTAACAACCCGCAGATCACCGACTACCTGTCGCGGGTGATCCAGCCGAAACTGGCGACCCTGCCGGGCATGGCCGAGGCGGAGATTCTCGGCAACCAGGTGTTCGCCATGCGCCTGTGGATCGACCCGGTGAAACTCGCCGGTTTCGGCCTCAGTGCCAGCGACGTGACCAACGCGGTGCGCCAGTACAACTTCCTCTCCGCCGCCGGCGAAGTGAAAGGCGAGTACGTGGTCACCAGCATCAACGCCAACACCGAACTGAAGTCCGCCGAAGCCTTCGGCAAGATTCCGCTCAAGGTCAGCGGCGACAGCCGGGTGCTGCTCAGCGATGTGGCACGGGTCGAGATGGGCGCGGAAAACTACAACTCGATCAGTTCGTTCGGCGGCACGCCCTCGGTGTACATCGGGATCAAAGCCACGCCCGGGGCCAACCCGCTGGAAGTGATCAAGGAAGTACGCAAGATCATGCCGGAGCTGGAAGCCCAGTTGCCGCCCAACCTCAAGAGCGAAATCGCCTACGACGCCACGCTGTTCATCCAGGCCTCCATCGACGAAGTGGTGAAAACCCTGTTCGAGGCGGTGCTGATCGTGATCGTGGTGGTGTTCCTGTTCCTCGGTGCCCTGCGTTCGGTGGTGATTCCGGTGGTGACCATTCCGCTGTCGATGATCGGCGTGATGTTCTTCATGCAGATGATGGGCTACTCGATCAACCTGCTGACCCTGCTGGCGATGGTGCTGGCCATCGGGCTGGTGGTGGACGACGCGATTGTGGTGGTGGAAAACATCCACCGGCACATCGAAGAAGGCAAGACACCACTGGAGGCCGCACTCGAAGGCGCCCGGGAAATCGCCATGCCGGTGGTGTCGATGACCATCACCCTCGCGGCGGTCTACGCACCGATCGGCTTCCTGACCGGGCTGACCGGGGCGCTGTTCAAGGAGTTTGCGTTGACCCTGGCCGGGGCGGTGGTGATTTCCGGCGTCGTCGCCCTGACCCTGTCGCCGATGATGTGCGCCATGCTGCTGCGCCACGATGAAAACCCCACGGGCCTGGCCCACCGCCTCGACCGGATTTTCGACAGCCTCAAGCGGCGCTATCAGAGCATGCTGCACGGCACGCTCAATACCCGGCCGGTGGTGCTGGTGTTTGCGGTGATCGTGCTGTGCCTGATTCCGGTGCTGCTCAAGTTCACCAAGTCGGAACTGGCGCCGGACGAGGATCAGGGCATCATCTTCATGATGGCCAACGCCCCGCAGCCGACCAACCTCGACTACCTGAACACCTACACCGACGAATTCATCAAGATCTTCAAGGAGTTCCCGGAGTACTACTCATCGTTCCAGATCAACGGCTATAACGGCGTGCAGAGCGGCATCGGCGGCTTCCTGCTCAAGCCCTGGAACGAGCGCAGCCGCACGCAAATGGAAATCCTCCCCGAGGTGCAAGGCAAACTCGAGGGCATTCCGGGCCTGCAGATCTTCGGCTTCAACCTGCCATCCCTGCCCGGCACCGGTGAAGGTCTGCCGTTCGAATTCGTGATCAACACCGCCAATGACTACGAGTTGTTGCTGCAGGTGGCCGACCGGATCAAGAAGCGCGCCATGGAGTCGGGCAAGTTCGCCTTCGTCGACCTTGATCTTGCTTTCGACAAACCCGAAGTCGTGGTCGACATCGACCGCGCCAAGGCTGCGCAGATGGGCGTGTCGATGCAGGATCTGGGCGGCACCCTCGCGACCTTGCTCGGCGAAGCCGAGATCAACCGGTTCACCATCGAAGGCCGCAGCTACAAGGTCATCGCCCAGGTCGAACGGGCCTACCGCGACAACCCGGACTGGCTGAACAACTACTACGTGAAAAACCCCCAGGGCGAACTGCTGCCGCTGTCGACCCTGATCACCGTGACCGACCGTGCGCGACCGCGACAGCTCAACCAGTTCCAGCAACTCAACGCGGCCAAGCTGTCCGGGTTCCCGCTGGTGAGCATGGGCGAAGCCATCGACAGCGTGTTGCAGATCGCCCGGGAAGAAGCCCCGGCCGGTTTTGCTTTCGATTACGGCGGCGCATCGCGGCAGTTCGTCCAGGAAGGCAGTGCGCTGTGGGTAACTTTTGCCTTGGCCCTGGCGATCATTTTCCTGGTGCTGGCGGCGCAGTTCGAAAGCTTCCGCGATCCATTGGTGATTCTGGTGACCGTGCCGCTGTCGATCTGCGGGGCGCTGATTCCGCTGTTTCTCGGCTGGTCGAGCATGAACATCTACACCCAGGTCGGGCTGGTGACGCTGATCGGGCTGATCAGCAAGCACGGGATCCTGATCGTCGAGTTCGCCAACCAGTTACGCAAGGAGAAAGGCCTGACACCTCGCGAGGCGGTGGAAGAGGCGGCAGCGATTCGTCTGCGCCCGGTATTGATGACCACGGCGGCTATGGTGTTCGGCATGGTGCCGCTGATCGTGGCCACCGGCGCCGGTGCCGTCAGCCGCTTCGACATCGGGACGGTAATTGCAACCGGCATGTCGATCGGGACGCTGTTTACGCTGTTTGTCCTGCCGTGCGTTTACACCGTGCTGGCGAAACCCGACCCCAAGGAATGACGCAATAAAAAAGGCCTCGCATCAACGAGGCCTTTGGCTCTTGTGAAAGAGATTTCAATCGATTCAACTCTGCGGCCTCATCCCTTGAGAAAGTCCGAACATGAACAGCAACAGATCATGATCGGGTTGTGTGGCCACGGCAGCTTTCGCCACCCGTGGCATCGGGCAATGCGGATCACTGGCCGATGCGCCAATGACCTGCATGCGTGGCTGTTCCCAGGCCGCCACCGCCAATGATGCAACTGCCAAGGCTCCTACCAGAAACAAACCTCGTGCAATTTCTAGTTTCATCGCTATAAACCTTTGATAGCGCTGCCAAACGCCGTCTCATAAAAGTAGACGAGTTTTTTCCAGTCGGTAGCGCTGAACGACGAGTGGCGGCGCAGTTGCTTCATGTCATGGGCGGCCGCGCGATGAGCGGTCAGACGCTGACGGCATTTTTCCAGATCGATCAGGGCGACTTCGACCTTCGCCGATTCACCTTCGCCCGTCACCCGCACAAACACGTGTTTGATGTAGATGCAGCTGTGCTGCCAACGGCCCTTGTGCATGCGTGCCAGATTTTCGGCGAGGTCCTTGAGCACGCGCTCATAGACTGCTTCGCCATATTGCTCGCGACCGCCACCGGCTTCCCAATGTTCAAGCTCCTGAAAGCCATCGAGGGACTTGGTCACCAACAGCGCACGCCATTTGAATTTCGGATCGGGCTGGGCACCGCAGAACACGATTTCGGGCACCCGGACACCGAGACGGGAAACCCCGGTCAATGCATCCAGCTCGCGCAACACGGTCGGCCGCCCGAACGGGTGCAGCCAACTGCGATAAATATGTCCGATCTGGCGTTTGGCATACAGCAGCTGGCCATCGCGCCCCACGACCCGTTGCACACCACTTTCGCCACCACGGCGTACATTGGGTTCCTCGACCCACTCGCCACGCTGGTTCCAGTAGTAGTCGAAGCGATCCTCAGGAGCGACTTCCCCTTCTACTGCAAATTGCACTGCCATCCTCTTACCTCTTGCGTAATACGTAAACTCGCCACATGGCATAGAGCGGAATAAAGTCCAGTTGTTCCTGGATCCGAAATCCTGCTTCTTCGAATTCCTTTTCAACTGTTGCTGCCGGTAACACAAACCGGTTCTGGTAACCCTCCTGCCCACGCTTGCGCTCGGCGCGCTTGCGTTTCCAGGCCTTGAAATTGCCATCCACCCACAGCGAAATGATCACGCTGTCCCGGGTGACACGCTCGAACTCGCGCAGAATCGCCCGGCGGTGCTCGGCTTCGCCGATGTGATGCAGCAGTCGCATGCAAAAAATGCTGTCGACGGCGTTATCAGGCAAGGCAATGTCGAACGCAGACGTGTGCAAGGGTTGTACCCGTTTCACCACATCCGCCGGTTGTGCCTGCATGGCGGTCTTGATCATCGACTCGGAGTTGTCCGCCCCGATGATCACCCGGTTGGGCTTTTCCGCCAGCAATGGCCAGAAACGTCCTGCGCCGCAGGGCAGGTCCAGCACCAGGCCCGGCTCGCCAACAAGGGTCAATGCCTTGCGGGCCAACTGCTGATCTCGCCAATTGGACAAACGACGCCCCAAACCGTCCTGATGTTTACGCAGGTACTTCTGCGCATGCTTGTCGTCGTACTTTTCGGAAAAATCGAGCTTGATCGGGCCGGCCATCACCAGAACTCCTGAATTACTGATGACGCCACCTTAAGCAGCGGCGTGTCAGCGTCAGGTCATCCCTTTGTGAAAAAAACGTCATGTAAATCGGCAAACTATTTCAAGGTTATACAGGATTTAGACAGATTGGAGGCACTCTCGCGTCAGATGCAACGCTCTTAGCGCTTGCCCAGATCCACCTCGAAACGGCAGCCATTGGGTTCCATCGTGCTCAAAGTGACACTCCAGCCCTGGTTCTCGCAAATGCGTTGAACCAGTGAGAGGCCCAAACCAAGGCCCTCGCCGCGCTTTTCGTTGCCGCGCACGAAAGGCTGGAACATGGCTTCGCGCTTTTCCTCGGGAATGCCCACGCCCGAATCCTCGACCACGAATCCGTTGGCATTGAGGGTCAAGCGAATGAATCCCTGTTCGGTGTAGTGCAAGGCGTTACGCAACAAGTTGCCCATCACGGCATTGAGCAACGTCGCGTTATAACGGGTGTCGGGCGGATTTCCCGGCTCGAAAATCAGCTGCAAACCCTTGGATTCGATGGGTTCGCGCCACAGGCACAGCAAGCTGTCGGCCACCTGCGACAGGTTTTGCTGAGGGGCTGCGCCTGCATCTTCACGCTGGGCCCGTGCCAGCATCAGGAAGGTCTGCACCAGTTCACGCATTTCCTCACTGGCCCGCGCAATGCGCTGAACCTGAGCCTTGCCGCGCTGATCGATACCCGGGTTTTCCAGCAGCAGTTCACAGGAGCTGGCCAACACCATCAGCGGTGTACGCAATTCGTGGCTGACGTCGCTGGTGAACAGTCGCTCCCGCGTCAGCGCCTGTCGCAATCGTCCAAGGGTCGCATCGAACGCCACCGCAAGCTCGCCCACCTCGTCCGCCGCGTAGTCCGGCGCCAGGGGAGGCGCCAGTCCGAGCAACTGATCGCGATGACGTACCTGGCGGGCCAGCCGCACCACCGGGGCCATCACCTTGCGGGCCAGCACCCAGCCAAGGAACACTGCCAGCGCCAGACTGAGCACGAAGCCCACCAGCACCACGGCGAACAGCACTCGCTCACGCTCTTCAAAATCGCTTTGATCCTGCAGCAGCACATAACGCCGACCATCAACGATCTCGACCATTGCGTGATACGACAGCTGCTCGCGAAAGACTTCATGGAAACCTGAATCCAGGTGTCGCAGGTCCTTGGGCAGCTCGAAATCGCCCGGCCCGCCACTGAAATAAAACAACTGATCCGGTTCTGGTCGATGGCTCCAGTCCGAGACGTTGTCCATCAACAGCAGGCGTTGCAGGTCGCCCCCCAGCCCGGCGGAAATCAGTTTTTCCTCGACCAGGTGCACGGTCGCGACGATGCCCATGGCGAACGCCCCGGCTACCAGCGCGCTCATCAGCGCAAAGGCGATGATGATCCGCTGGGCAAGGCTTTGCTTAAACTCCATCGCGGCCCTCGGCCAGGCGATAGCCCACGCCATGCACGGTGTGCAGCAATGGCTTGGCGAACGGTTTGTCGATTACCTGACGCAATTGGTGGACGTGGCTGCGCAGGCTGTCGCTGTCCGGGCAGTCATCGCCCCACAGCGCTTCTTCGAGAATTTCCCGGCGCAGGACATGCGGGCTCTTTTGCATCAGCACCGCCAGCAGTTTGAGGCCGACCGGGTTGAGCTTGAGCAATTTGCCTTCGCGGGTCACCTCGAGGGTATCGAGGTCGTAGCTCAGATCACCGACCTGCAGGGCACGACGGCCGCCGCCCTGGGTGCGGCGCATCACGGCTTCGACCCGGGCCGCCAGTTCCGACAGCGCAAACGGCTTGACCAGATAATCGTCGGCCCCGGACTTGAAGCCCTGCAAACGGTCATCGAGTTGATCCCGGGCGGTGAGCATGATCACCGGCGTATCGCGACGGGCGTCTTCGCGCAAGCGCTTGCACAGGGTGTAGCCGTCGATGCCCGGCAGCATGATGTCGAGCACGATCAGGTCGTAATGCTCGGTGGCGGCCAGATGCAGGCCCGACAGACCGTCCTGGGCGCAGTCGACGGTGTAGCCTTTGAGCCCCAGGTAATCGGCCAGATTGGCCAGGATATCGCGGTTGTCTTCGACCAATAGAATTCGCATGGGCACCTCCTCCGTACACGGTAGCGGCCGTCTTGGCCCGCGCAGCTTACGGCCATCGCCGACTCACGGCTAGGGCGGCAAGCAGCACAAATCCAGTCTTTCAACCAAATTCATTCGTTAACAAGTTTTTCACTATCGGTTCACAACCTGACTACAGTGACCCAGTGAAACTCTCGCGCCATTAGATATAAGGAATGTAGACAATGGACTTCTTCAAGACGGCGCCCATGCGCTTTCTGCTGCTGGTCACCGGCGCCTGGCTGGTGGTGTTTCTCCTGACCCGAACCGTGTTGTTGCTGACTCACCTGGATGAGGCCGGCGGCGTAGCACTTTCCATGTTCGGCATTGGTTTGTTGTATGACTTGGGCTTCCTCGCCTATGCCGCGCTGCCGATGGGGCTGTACCTGTTGCTGTGTCCGCCGGCCCTGTGGCGTCGGCGCGGTCATCGCTGGTTCCTTCAAGGACTGCTGACCATCAGTCTGTTCGCCATGCTGTTCACCTCAGTGGCCGAATGGCTGTTCTGGGACGAGTTCGGCGTGCGCTTCAATTTCATCGCCGTCGACTATCTGGTGTATTCCGATGAAGTCCTGAACAACGTGCTGGAGTCGTATCCCATCGGCATGTTGCTGAGCATCCTTGCGCTGCTCGCCGTCGCATTGAGTTTCGCGTTGCGCAAACCTTTCAACGCGGCGCTGGACACCCCGCTGCCGCCACTGCGCGGTCGCCTGTTCAATGCCCTCGGCCTGTTGGTCGTCGCGGGACTGAGCCTGCAACTGCTCAGTCAGGACTCGCCGCGCGCTCAGGGCGGCAATGCCTATCAGAATGAACTGGCGAGCAATGGCCCGTATCAATTCTTCGCCGCGTTCCGTAACAACGAACTGGACTATGGCCAGTTCTACAGCAGTCTGTCACCGGAAAAAGTCGCCGGCCAGATACGTGCTGAATTGAGCGAACCCAACGCGCGCTTCATCGGCCAGGATCCACAGGACATCCGCCGGGTGATCGACAATCCGGGCACCGAGCGTAAACCGAACATCGTACTGGTCACCATCGAAAGCCTCAGTGCCAAGTATCTGGGCAGCAATGGCGATGAGCGCAACCTGACACCGAATCTGGATGCCTTGCGCAAGCAGAGTCTGTACTTCAACAATTTCTACGCCACCGGCACCCGCACCGATCGCGGCCTGGAAGCCATCACTCTGGCCATTCCGCCGACGCCGGGCCGTTCAATCGTCAAGCGCATCGGCCGCGAAAGCGGCTTCGCCAGCCTCGGCCAGCAACTCAGCGCCGTCGGCTACGACAGCGTGTTCGTCTACGGCGGACGCGGCTATTTCGACAACATGAACGCGTTCTTCAGCGGCAACGGCTACCGCGTGGTCGATCAGAGCAGCGTCGATGAATCGGAAATTCACTTCAAGAATGCCTGGGGCATGGCCGACGAGGATCTGTACAAGCAGACCCTGAAGCTGGCCGATGCCGATTACGCCAGGCAGCAGCCTTTCCTGTTGCAACTGATGACCACCTCCAACCACCGCCCTTACACCTATCCGGACAATCGGATCGACATCAAGTCCGGCAACGGTCGCGATGGCGCGGTGAAATACACCGACTACGCCATCGGCCAGTTCCTGGAGCAGGCGCGACAGAAACCGTGGTTCGACAATACGATCTTCATCTTTGTAGCCGATCACACCGCCGGCAGCGCGGGCAAGGAAGACTTGCCGATCAGCAACTACCAGATCCCGCTGTTCATCTATGCACCGAAGCTGATCGAACCACGGGAAAACGCGCAACTGGCCAGCCAGATCGATCTAGCGCCAACCCTGCTGGGGTTGCTGAACCTGGATTACCAATCGACGTTCTTCGGTCGCAACCTGCTGCAGGACAACCCGCTGCCACCGCGAGTCGTGGTCGGCAACTATCAACATCTGGGACTGTTCGATGGGAAGGATCTGGCGATCCTCAGCCCGCGCCAGGGCCTGCGCCGGCATGACGATGCGCTGACCGAAAGTCGCGAGTCCAGGGCCGGCAGCGACGACCCGCTGATCAGCCGCGCCATCACCTATTACCAAACGGCCAGTTATGGCTTCAAGCAACAGCTACTTGGCTGGAAAGCGCCCAAGGAGGGTGCCGAGCAAGTCAGCGAACGTTAATCGAAGCGCCCCGGGCTGATGCCCCGGGGCGTTTCCCGCTCTGGATATGTCATGTCATCAAGCGTTGTACGCCCTGCCCCTCGCCCACTGAATTTCTGGTTGTGCCTGGGGATTCCCGCCGTGGCGGCCGTCATTCTGGTGTTGCTGGAGCTGACCGATCTGGACATGGATCTAGCCCGGCTTTTCTATGACCCGGCTGCCGGTGACTTCATTGGCCGCCACAGCTACTTCCTGGAAAACATCCTCCACGACCGCGCCAAACAAGTGGTGATCGCCTTTTCGGTGTTTGCCATCCTCGGGTTCATCGGCGCGTTTTTCATCGAGCGGCTCAAACCGTTCAAGCGTGAGCTGGGCTGCCTGGTGTTGTCGCTGGGTCTGGCCACCTCTTTCGTCACGCCGGTGAAAGCGGTGACAGCGGTGCAATGCCCTTGGAGTCTCGAACAATTCGGCGGCCACGAAACCTACAGCAAACTGCTGGAGCATCGCCCGCCGACCGACAAGCCCGGTCGTTGCTGGCCCGGCGGTCATGCGGCCACCGGTTTTACGTTGTTTGCGCTGTTCTTCGTGCTGCGTGATCGTCGCCCACGGTTGGCACGCCAGGCATTCATCTTTGCCTTCGCACTGGGTTCGGTGTTTTCGATCAGCCGGATGATGCAGGGCGCGCACTTCTTTTCCCACAACGTGTGGACGGCGATCTTCTGCTGGCTGATCTGTCTGGGGTCGTATTACTGGATTCTGTATCGACCGGCAGTAAAGGCTGAAACAGCAACACAGGCCCGGCCGGTCAACGCCTGAATCCTGGAACGCGGGCAATAAAAAACCCCGTCTGCTCACGCAGACGGGGTTTTTCGTTACAGGGGTAAGGCTGGCTTACATCATGCCGCCCATGCCACCCATGCCGCCCATGTCTGGCATACCGCCGCCAGCTGCACCTTCTTTCTTCGGTGCGTCAGCAACAGCTGCTTCGGTGGTCAGGATCAGACCGCCGATGGAGGCTGCAGCTTGCAGAGCCGAACGGGTGACCTTGGTTGGGTCCAGGATGCCCATTTCGATCATGTCGCCGTATTCGCCGGAAGCAGCGTTGTAACCGAAGTTACCTTTGCCGTTCTTGACTTCGTTGACGACTACGCTTGGCTCGTCACCGGAGTTGGCAGCGATCTGACGCAGCGGCGCTTCAACAGCGCGACGCAGCACAGCGATACCGACGTTCTGGTCAGCGTTGTCGCCGGTCAGTTCGGTCAGGGCTTCCAGAGCGCGGATCAGCGCAACGCCACCGCCAGGTACCACGCCTTCTTCAACGGCTGCACGAGTTGCGTGCAGGGCGTCTTCAACGCGGGCTTTCTTCTCTTTCATTTCGACTTCGGAACCAGCACCAACCTTGATCACTGCAACGCCGCCGGACAGCTTGGCCAGACGCTCTTGCAGTTTTTCACGGTCGTAGTCCGAGGAAGTCTCGGCAACCTGGGCACGGATCTGAGCGATGCGGGCTTCGATGTCGCCTTGAACGCCAGCACCGTCGACGATGATGGTGTTTTCCTTGGACAGGGTGACGCGCTTGGCGTTGCCCAAGTGTTCCAGGGTGGTGCTTTCCAGGCTCAGGCCGATCTCTTCGGAGATCACGGTACCGCCGGTCAGAACGGCGATGTCCTGCAGCATGGCCTTGCGACGGTCGCCGAAGCCTGGAGCCTTGACGGCTGCGACTTTAACGATGCCACGCATGTTGTTCACAACCAGAGTCGCCAAGGCTTCGCCTTCAACGTCTTCGGCCACGATCAGCAGTGGACGGCCGGCTTTGGCTACGGCTTCCAGCACTGGCAGCATTTCGCGGATGTTCGAGATCTTCTTGTCGACCAGCAGGATCAGCGGGCCGTCGAGCTCGGCGACCATGGTGTCCGGCTTGTTGACGAAGTACGGGGACAGGTAGCCACGGTCGAACTGCATGCCTTCTACAACCGACAGTTCGTTTTCCAGGCCCGAGCCTTCCTCAACGGTGATCACGCCTTCTTTACCGACTTTCTCCATGGCTTCGGCAATGATGTCGCCGATGGAGTTGTCGGAGTTGGCGGAGATGGTGCCGACCTGAGCGATGGCCTTGGTGTCAGCGCATGGCTTGGACAGGGCTTTCAGTTCTTTGACGATCGCGATGGTCGCTTTGTCGATACCGCGCTTCAGGTCCATCGGGTTCATGCCGGCAGCGACGGCTTTCAGGCCTTCGTTGACGATCGACTGAGCCAGAACGGTAGCGGTGGTAGTACCGTCACCGGCGTCATCGTTGGCACGGGAGGCAACGTCTTTGACCAGCTGCGCGCCCATGTTTTCGAAGCGATCTTCGAGTTCGATTTCCTTGGCGACGGAAACGCCGTCCTTGGTGATGGTCGGAGCGCCGAAGCTCTTCTCGAGGATCACGTTACGGCCTTTCGGGCCCAGGGTCGCTTTTACCGCGTCAGCCAGAACGTTGACGCCTTTGAGCATCTTGGAGCGAGCGGCATCGCCGAACTTAACTTCTTTAGCAGCCATGATCGATATTCCTTAAATACTTTGTAGTAGCGGGAAAATGAGCGGGGTATCAGCCTTCCAGTACAGCGAGAATCTCGTTCTCAGCCATTACCAGCAGGTCTTCGCCGTCGACTTTCACAGTGTTGCTGCCGGAGTAAGGACCGAACACAACCTTGTCGCCGACTTTAACGGCCAGCGCACGCACTTCACCGTTTTCCAGAGTCTTGCCTGGACCTGCAGCGACGATCACACCGTGGTTGGCCTTTTCAGCAGCCGAACCTGGCAGGACGATACCGCCAGCGGTTTTCTTTTCTTCTTCGCTGCGACGGATGACGACGCGGTCATGCAGAGGACGAAGCTTCATTGTCGATCTCTCCTAATTGTGGTTTTCATCGGCCGGTGTAGTCCCGGCGGGTTTAACGAATCCGGCCTGCGCCGGTTGCGGCTCGTCGAGCGAGCCGCGAAAGTCTGTCCGACTCATATGCCGGAACCTTGCGGTGACCGATACATAAGGGCGCATAAGCTTATTACAAGGGCTGGAGACAAAAAATTTTCATGCGGCTGCATGAATTCGTGCCATAAACGAACACGGCACCCGAAGGTGCCGTGTCGATGCGGAATTTACTTGCTGTCGCGGTGTTCGAACTCGCCTTCGATCACATCGCCTTCGCGGCCAAGAGGCTGGCGCGGTGCAGGACCGCCGCGAGGTTGCAGGTCATCGGCGAACGCTCGCTGGCGCATCGCCTGCTCTTCAGCGCGCTGGCGCATCTTGTTGGCGACCAGCCGACGACTGAACGGCAACAGCAGTACCAGACCGATTACGTCGCTGATGAAGCCAGGCAGGATCAACAGACCACCGGCCAGGGCCAGCATCAGGCCTTCGAGCATGGTCTGCGCAGGCAGTTCGCCGCGGTTCAGGCTTTCACGGGCACGCAGTGCGGTGGCCAACCCGGCGATGCGCAGCACGAACACGCCGAACATCGAGCCGAGAATGATCAGCAGCAGGGCCGGGAAAAACCCGATAGCCCCTGCCACTTTGACGAATACGAACAGCTCCAACACCGGGAACAGCAGAAAGAGCAACAAAAAAGGGCGCATCAAAGTTTCCTCAACGCAAGAAATGCCTTGCAGTAAGCCTTAGATGACGTCGCCCTTTCGTGAATTCAAGCGTCGGCCAGCGCATTTTTTGGCCAGACCTCGGCGTGAGCCAGAGAAACCAAGGCCTCGCGCACTTGTATCGGCGTATGACAGGGCGCTTGAAACGGCAGCCAGTACAGCGCCTGACCGATGCGCAGGTGCATGCCTTCGGTGTCGATCCCGGCCAGTTGCGCCGGTACGGTTTTCGGCAGACCGGCGAGGTCCACGTAATGCGCGATGGCCTTGGCGTGGTCGCTGTTCATGTGCTCGACCATGCTGATTTCGGCCTTGCCGGCGAACGGGTTGGCCAGGGTCAGTTGGTCGACCCAATGGATCGCACCGAAGCCGCCGATGTAGCGATGGCGCACGGGTTTCAGCACCCAGAAATCGAAATCGTGGGCCTTGTGGTAATTCTGCGAATCGGGGAAATAACGGTAGTAGCGCTCGGCGGCGGCTTCGATGGCGGCAGCGTCTTCGAGTTTTTCCGCCTCGGCCAGATAGGTCAGGCGACCAACGGCTTGCACATCGTCAGCCTCGCGCTCGCCCACCAGCAGCGAACATTTTGGATCTTTCTGCAGATTGTGAGTGTGCTGGGCGATGCGGCTGATCAGGATCAGCGGCCGGCCCTGGTCGTCAAGGCAGTAGGGAACCACGGAGCCGAACGGAAAACCGGGCATCGATCTGGAGTGGGTCGACAGCACGCCACGGTATTCCTTGAGAAGCAATTCTCGGGCATTCTTAGCCGCTTCAACGCTCAATTTATGACTCCTTAAATAGAATCCGTCGACAAAACGGACAGGCGCATGGGTTTTGTCCCACTCGCCATCGGGCAGTTCTCATGTGCAACAGGCTGCTGGCCGGTGCAGATCGAGAGGCTACCTGTAAGGACCACTCTGACCTGCTCTCGGGGGCATGCGAATGCAACTCAACGACAAAGTAATCATTATCACTGGCGGTTGCCAAGGCTTGGGCCGCTCGATGGCCGAGTATTTCGCGGGCAAGGGCGCGAAGCTGGCGCTGGTCGACCTGAACCAGGAAAAACTCGACGACGCGGTCGCGGCCTGCATGGCCAAGGGTGTCGAGGCGCGCAGCTATCTGTGCAACGTCGCCAACGAAGAGCAGGTGACGCACATGGTTGCCCAGGTCGCCGAAGACTTCGGCGCGATCCACGGCCTGATCAACAACGCCGGGATCCTGCGCGACGGCCTGCTACTCAAGGTCAAGGACGGCGAGATGACCAAGATGAGCCTGGCCCAGTGGCAGGCGGTGATCGACGTCAACCTGACCGGCGTGTTCCTCTGCACCCGTGAAGTGGCGGCGAAAATGGTCGAGCTGAAGAACAGCGGCGCGATCATCAACATCTCGTCGATCTCCCGCGCGGGCAACGTCGGCCAGACCAACTACTCCGCCGCCAAGGCCGGCGTCGCTGCGGCGACCGTGACCTGGGCCAAGGAACTGGCACGCTACGGCATTCGTGTGGCCGGCATCGCGCCGGGCTTCATCGAAACCGAGATGACCCTGGGCATGAAACCGGAAGCGCTGGAGAAAATGACTTCGGGCATTCCGCTCAAGCGCATGGGCAAGCCGGAAGAGATCGCCCATTCGGCGGCGTACATCTTCGAGAACGACTACTACACCGGCCGGATTCTGGAGATGGACGGCGGGTTGCGCATCTAAGACCCGCCAAAAAACAATGTGGGAGCCAGCCTGCTGGCGATTGCGGTGTTTCCTTCAACACTTCTGTTGAATGTGAATCCGCTATCGCCAGCAGGCTGGCTCCCACAGTTTCTGGATCTTAGTCGTCGCTGATGGTGATGTTCGGCATCGCCGGCGAAGCCGCTTCCTGCAACACGATCCGCGCGCCGACGTGGCGGGCCAGTTCCTGATAGACCATGGCGATCTGGCTGTCCGGCTCGGAAATCACCGTCGGCTTGCCGCCATCGGCCTGTTCGCGGATCAGCATCGACAGCGGCAATGAAGCCAGCAGCTCGACGCCGAACTGGGTCGCCAGCTTCTCGCCACCGCCCTCACCGAACAGATGCTCGGCATGACCGCAGTTCGAGCAGATGTGCACGGCCATGTTTTCCACCACGCCCAGCACCGGAATGTTGACCTTGCGGAACATCTCCACGCCTTTACGCGCATCGAGCAGCGCCAGATCCTGCGGCGTGGTGACGATCACGGCACCGGCCACCGGGACTTTCTGCGCCAGGGTCAGCTGGATGTCGCCGGTGCCTGGCGGCATGTCGATCACCAGATAATCCAGGTCGCCCCAGGCGGTTTGCGTGACCAGTTGCAGCAGCGCGCCGGAGACCATCGGCCCGCGCCAGACCATCGGCGTGTTGTCGTCGGTCAGGAACGCCATCGACATCACTTCCACACCGTGGGCCTGCAGCGGCACGAACCATTTCTGATCCTTGACCTGCGGGCGGGTGCCCTCGGGAATGCCGAACATGATGCCCTGGCTCGGGCCGTAGATATCGGCGTCGAGAATCCCGACCTTCGCGCCCTCACGGGCCAGCGCCAGTGCCAGGTTGGCGGCGGTGGTGGATTTGCCCACCCCGCCCTTGCCCGATGCCACGGCGACCACGTTCTTGACATTGGCCAGCCCCGGAATCTGCGCCTGGGCCTTGTGCGCGGCGATCACGCTGTTGACCTCGACCTTGGCAGTCACCACGCCGTCGAGGTTTTCGATGGCCAGTTGCAGCAATTGCGCCCAGCCGCTCTTGAACAGACCGGCGGCATAACCGATTTCCAGCTGTACGCTGACGCGATCGCCGGTGATTTCGATGTTGCGCACGCAACCGGCGCTGACCGGATCCTGGTTCAGGTAAGGGTCGGTGTATTGGCTGAGGACGGCTTCCACCGCTGCGCGAGTGACGGCACTCATGGGCAACTCCGATAACAAGACTGGGAAAAGATGGCGGGTATCCTACCCCTTCTGTCCTCCGGACGGCATGCCCGGCAACGATTTGCAGAGGTGAAATATCTTTCCCGGCGCTTTATAGTGGCCGACCTCCGTTTCATCAAGTAGCGAAGCCCCACATGTCCGAACCACGCAAGATTCTCGTCACCAGCGCCCTGCCCTACGCCAACGGTTCGATCCACCTTGGCCACATGCTGGAATACATCCAGACCGATATGTGGGTGCGCTTCCAGAAGCATCGCGGCAATCAGTGCATTTATGTCTGCGCCGACGACGCCCACGGTTCGGCGATCATGCTGCGCGCGGAAAAGGAAGGCATCACCCCGGAACAACTGATCGCCAACGTCCAGGCTGAACACAGCGCCGACTTTGCCGAGTTCCTGGTGGACTTCGACAATTTCCACTCCACTCACGCCGAAGAAAACCGTGAGCTGTCGAGCCAGATCTACCTGAAACTGCGTGACGCCGGGCACATCGCCCAACGTTCGATCACCCAGTATTTCGACCCGGAAAAGAAAATGTTCCTGGCCGACCGCTTCATCAAGGGCACCTGCCCGAAATGCGGCACCGAAGACCAGTACGGCGACAACTGCGAAAAATGCGGTGCAACCTACGCGCCGACCGACCTGAAGGATCCGAAGTCGGCCATCTCCGGCGCCACCCCGGTGCTCAAGGATTCCCAGCACTTCTTCTTCAAGCTGCCGGACTTCCAGGAAATGCTCCAGGCCTGGACCCGCAGCGGCACCCTGCAGGACGCCGTGGCCAACAAGATCGCCGAATGGCTGGACGCCGGCCTGCAACAGTGGGACATCTCCCGCGATGCGCCGTACTTCGGTTTCGAGATCCCGGGCGAGCCGGGCAAGTACTTCTACGTGTGGCTGGACGCGCCGATCGGCTACATGGCCAGCTT
This sequence comes from Pseudomonas sp. GW456-12-1-14-TSB6, assembly GCF_059424205.1. Taxonomy (NCBI): domain Bacteria; kingdom Pseudomonadati; phylum Pseudomonadota; class Gammaproteobacteria; order Pseudomonadales; family Pseudomonadaceae; genus Pseudomonas; species Pseudomonas sp. GW456-12-1-14-TSB6. The sequence goes on along the minus strand of NZ_JBWKZE010000032.1, from coordinate 52,131 downwards.
CAAGAACCTGTGCAACCGCACGCCGGAGCTGGACTTCGACGCGTTCTGGGGCAAGGACTCCACCGCCGAGCTGTACCACTTCATCGGCAAGGACATCGTCAACTTCCACGCCCTGTTCTGGCCGGCGATGCTCGAAGGTGCGGGTTTGCGCAAGCCGACCGGGATCAACGTGCACGGCTACCTGACCGTCAACGGTCAGAAGATGTCCAAGTCCCGCGGTACCTTCATCAAGGCCCGTACCTACCTGGATCACCTGTCGCCGGAATACCTGCGCTACTACTACGCGGCCAAGCTGGGCCGTGGCGTGGACGACCTCGACCTGAACCTCGAAGACTTCGTGCAGAAGGTCAACTCCGATCTGGTCGGCAAAGTCGTCAACATCGCCAGCCGTTGCGCCGGTTTCATCCAGAAGGGCAACGCCGGTCTGCTGGTGGACACCAACGCCGCACCGGAACTGACCGAAGCCTTCCTGGCTGCCGCGCCGAGCATCGCCGACGCCTATGAGGCGCGCGACTTCGCCCGTGCCATGCGCGAAACCATGGCTTTGGCCGACCGCGCCAACGCCTGGATCGCCGACAAGGCACCATGGTCGCTGAACAAGCAGGAAGGCAAGCAGGATGAAGTCCAGGCGGTCTGCGCCACGGCGATCAACCTGTTCCGCCAGCTGGTGATCTTCCTCAAACCGGTGCTGCCAGTGCTGGCCGCCGATGCCGAGGCGTTCCTCAACGTCGCCCCGCTGACCTGGAACGACCATACCACCCTGCTGGCCAACCACCAGTTGAACGAATTCAAGCCGTTGATGACCCGCATCGACCCGGTGAAAGTGCAAGCCATGACCGACGCCTCGAAAGAAGACCTGACCGCCAGCCAGACCGACACCGGCGCCGCCGCGCCTGCCGGCAATGGCGAACTGGCCAAGGATCCGCTGTCGCCGGAAATCGACTTCGACACCTTCGCCGCCGTCGACCTGCGCGTCGCGCTGATCGTCAAGGCCGAACACGTTGAAGGGGCAGACAAGCTGCTGCGCCTGACATTGGATATCGGTGACGAGCAACGCAACGTGTTCTCGGGGATCAAGAGTGCTTACCCGGATCCGTCGAAGCTCGACGGCCGCCTGACCATGATGATCGCCAACCTCAAGCCACGGAAAATGAAGTTCGGCATCTCCGAAGGCATGGTGATGGCGGCCGGCCCTGGCGGTGAAGAAATTTACCTGCTGAGCCCGGACAGCGGCGCCAAACCGGGTCAGCGCATCAAGTAAGATTCTGCCCTGACAAATCCCACAGGCGTGCTCCGTGCGCCTGTGGGATTTTTCATATCTGGCCCACCCTTCACGGCTGCCGGATAATGCCTAACCTTAAATGACACACGCCCGCTTCCACCGGCAGACCCATGACCGAACTCGTGCTTACGCTCTTCAGTGCTGCGCTGATCAACAACTTCGTGTTGCACTGGCCGCTGGGCGTCGATCCGCTGCTGGGCAGTGAGCGTCGACAAGTGCACGCGCTGGGGCTGGCGACGTTGTGTCTGATGCTGCTTGTCGGTGTGGCGGGTTACGTGCTCTGGCATTGGCTGCTGGTGCCGTTGCAACTGGAATTCCTGCGCCTGTTTGTGTTTATGCCGTTGAGCATCTTGCTGATCACGCCGTTGCTGAAGCTGTTGGCTTATTGGCTCCCCGCGCTGCCATTCGATGGTTTGTGGCCGCTGCTGCTGGGCAATGCCGGAGTGCTGGGACTGACGCTGATCAACGCGCAAGCGGACACGGGTCTGTTGCATGCGACAGCGCTGAGCCTTGGCGCCGGTCTGGGTTTCTGGCTGGTGTTGAGCCTGTTCAACGATTTGCGCGAGCGCACGGCCGACAACGATATTCCCCTGCCCTTTCGTGGCCTGCCGATCCTGTTGATCGGCGCCGGACTGATGGCCGTGGCTTTTCTCGGATTCAGTGGACTGATCAAAACATGAGTCTGATTCAACGCATCGATGCCTTGCTGCCGCAGACCCAATGCGGCAAGTGCGGCCATCCCGGATGCAAACCCTACGCTGAAGGCATCGCCAACGGCGAGCCGATCAACAAGTGCCCGCCGGGTGGCGACGAAACCATCGCGGCGCTGGCCGAACTGTTGAAAATCCCGGTGCTGGAGCTGGATATCAGTCGTGGCGCGGCGCCACCGCAAGTGGCCTATATCCGCGAGGCCGAATGCATCGGCTGCACCAAGTGCATCCAGGCCTGCCCGATCGACGCCATCGTCGGCGCGGCAAAACTGATGCACACGGTCATCATCGACGAATGCACCGGCTGCGATCTATGCGTGGCGCCATGCCCGGTCGACTGCATCGAGATGCATCCACTGCCGCTGGGCACGCTGCCGGTAGTGGGTGGCCTGGCCACCAGCCTTGAAGAACAGCAGGCTCGTGCGGCCAAACGTGATCACGCCCGCCAGCGCTTCGAACGGCGCAACGCTCGCCTGCAACGCGAAGAACAGCAGAAGCAGGCCGAACGCGAAGCCCGGGCGCAGCGCGCGGCCCAGGTCGAAGTCGCCGCCACCACGCTCGATCCGGTGCAGGCGGCGCTGGAACGGGTCCGCGCACAAAAAGCCGCGACCGCCGATGCTGCGCTGAAAAAAGCCAAGATCGACGTGGCCATGAGCCGGGCGCAATTGAACAAGTCGCTCAAGGCATTCGGTCATCCGCCGACCTTCGATCAGCAATCGCAATTGATCGTCCTGCAACAGCAATTCGAAGCGGCCGAACAGGCACTGGCGAAGCTGGAAAGCAACGCGGCACCTGCACCCGTCGTGGCCGCCCCGGCAAAGGACGCCGATCTGAAACGGGCAAAAATCCAGCTGGCGATGCGCCGCGCCGAGCTGAAAAAGGCACAAACCGCAGAGGCCCCGCCAGCCGAGATCGCCGCGCTGGAGCGAGCGCTGCGTGACGCTGAACAGGCCCTGCACAGCGCCGAAGCCGCCAGCGATCAACCGGCGCCCGAGCTTGTGCGTGTCGAGAAACGTCCGATCGACGCCCAGCTTCGTCAGCTGAAAACCGAACTGGCTTACGCTCGCGCCGACCTTGACAAACTGCAACGGCGCGCCGGCACGCCCGCCGACATCCTCGAAAAGGCCCGCGCCCGCCTGCAAGAAGCAGAGCGGCAGGTACAAGCCCATGTCATCCCTTGAAACCAGAGACGAACGCCTGCAACAGGCAATGAAGCTGGTTTTGCTGGCGACATTGCCAGGGTTGCTGGCGTTGTTCTGGTTTTACGGCTGGGGCGTGTTGATCAACCTGATCCTTTCCGTCGTCACGGCATTGGGTGTCGAAGCCGCTGTGGCTCATCTGCGCCAGCAACCGCTGCAATTCACCTTGACCGATGGCAGCGCGGTGGTCAGCGCCACGCTGCTGGCGATCGCGCTGCCGCCCTATTGCCCGTGGTGGCTGACGGTCACGGCCATCGCCTCAGGCCTGCTGCTGGGCAAACATCTCTACGGTGGTGTTGGCCGAAATCCATTTAATCCGGCCATGCTCGGCTTCGCGCTGGCCATGGTGACATTTCCTCAGCCGATGACCCATTGGCCGGCCCATGGCATGGATCTGACGGCGGCTTTTGGCCAGGTGTTCAATCTTGGCGCCCAGCCGGATGCCTGGGTTCAGGCCACCGCGCTGGACAGTGTGCGCATCAATAAAAGCCTGACCATGGATGAATTGTTTGCCGGTAATCCGGCATTCGGTCGCTTTGGCGGGCACGGCGTTGAATGGATCAATCTGGCGTTCCTCGCCGGTGGACTGTTTTTGTTGCAGCGTCGAGTGTTTGGCTGGCACGCGCCGGTTGGCATGCTCGCCAGCCTGTTCGTGATCAGCCTGTTGTGCTGGAACGGTTCGGGATCGGACTCCCACGGCTCGCCACTGTTTCACCTGCTGAGCGGCGCGACCATGCTCGGGGCGTTCTTCATCATCACTGAACCGGTGTCGGGGGCGAAGAGTCCGCTCGCCCGCCTGCTGTTCGGCATCGGCGTGGGGCTGCTGACGTACGTGATTCGCACCTGGGGTGGTTACCCCGACGGCGTGGCGTTTGCGGTGCTGTTGATGAACCTGTGCGTGCCGGCGCTGGAGCGCTTCGCGATGGCCCGTCAGACGCAGGTGACGCCATGAACCGAACGAGCAGCCTGATCACACTGGCGTTGATTGGCGCGCTTGGTTTCGGCGTGACATGGCTGGTGCAACGCAGCAATGCGCCGCAGATCGCCGCCGAACAGCGTCTGCTTGAAAGTCGCAAGCTGCTGGACGTGCTGCCGGCCGACAGTTACGACAATCAGCCGCTTGAACAACCTCTGGCGCTGACCGACATCAACCTGAGCCACAGTCAGTTGCTGGGCGCTTATCGGGCGAGCAAAAACGGACAACCCGTGGCGGTGCTGCTGCGCAGCCAGACCCAAGGTTATGCCGGCAATATCGAGTTGCTGATTGCCATCGACGCCAAAGGCCGATTGCTCGGCGTGAAAACCCTTGAGCAAAACGAAACACCTTCGCTGGGTGGGCATATCGGTGACTGGCCAAACGGCTGGCTTCAGCGCTTTAGCGGAAAATCGAGCAACCAACCGACGGACGCCGGATGGGCCTTGAAGAAGGATCAGGGGCAATTCGACCAGATCGCGGGCGCAACCATTACGTCTCGCGCGGCGATCAATGCCATCCACGATGCCCTGCGTTACTTCGATGAACACCGGACGACTCTGCTCGGGAGCGCGCCATGAATACGTCAGCGACTCTGTCGAACTCAATGATGCTGGTGCTGTTGATCGGCACCACCGACTCCGTGGCGGCTGCGCTGGCGACTCTGTTGATGTTCACCGTTATCGTGGGCGTTTACGGTTTGTGCATGGCACCGCTGCGCTCGCGCCTGAGCAGCGAGAGCCTGTTGCCGGTCAGCCTGGTGCTGGCCGCGACCCTGGCGGGCTGCGCCGATATTGTTCTGCAACGCGTTGCGCTGCAGTGGCATCAATTGATCAGTCTTTATGCCGGGTTGATTGGCTTGCAGTGCGTTGTGCTGGAGCACAATGGATTTTTTCGCCAGCCTGTACGTGAACGTCTGAAACAGTGCGGGCTGTTTGTCGCGCTGATGATTGCGCTTGCGATGTTGCGTGAGCTGATCGGTCAGGGCAGCATCGGCCATCATTTGTCGGAACACTGGCAAGGTTTGATTCTGTTCGGCGACGGTCTGCATTTCACGACGCTGGCGCCCGGCGCCTTCATATTGCTTGGACTGTTACTGGCTGCCCGTCAGGCCTGGGCTCGCCCTGCCGACCTACCCGAGGAAACGCATCACCCATGAATGCCGCAAAACGTCTGGAGATCTTCCGCCGGTTTCACGAGGACAACCCCGAACCCAAGACCGAGCTGGCCTATTCTTCGCCTTTCGAACTGTTGATCGCAGTGATTCTGTCCGCGCAATCGACTGACGTCGGGGTGAACAAGGCGACGGCCAAACTGTTCCCGGTGGCGAATACGCCGGCGGCCATTCACGCGTTAGGCGTTGAAGGTCTGTCCGAATACATCAAGACCATCGGCCTCTATAACAGCAAGGCCAAAAACGTGATCGAGACCTGCCGCCTGCTGGTCGAGCTGCACAATGGCGAAGTCCCGCAGACTCGCGGAGAACTGGAAGCCTTGCCGGGCGTTGGCCGCAAAACCGCCAATGTCGTGCTCAACACTGCGTTCCGACAGTTGACCATGGCCGTTGACACCCACATTTTCCGGGTCAGCAACCGCACCGGCATTGCACCGGGAAAAAATGTGGTCGAGGTGGAAAAGAAGCTGATGAAGTTCGTGCCAAAGGAATACCTGCTCGACTCGCACCACTGGCTCATTCTTCACGGACGCTATGTGTGTCTGGCACGCAAGCCCCGCTGTGGCAGCTGTCGGATCGAAGATTTGTGCGAGTACAAGCACAAGACTTCCGACGATTGAGCGGCTATTGGAGTTATTGATTTATCGATTGAAAAAATCTTTTTTACCATCTGCTGGAATATCGATATAAGGGGCGCCAAAGGCAGTCTTAGCCTGGAGTTGACCTTATGACTGACAGCAAAGAACAACTGGATGTAGACGACGATTTCATCGCTGCCGAAGCCGAAGACGCCGAACCGGTGGTTGAAGTTGCCAAGACCAATCTCAGCAAGCGCCGAACCATCGACAACCTGCTTGAGGAGCGCCGACTGCAGAAGCAATTGGCCGATTACGATTTTGATCTCTGACATTTGAAAGCCTCCCGAAACGGAGGCTTTTCTCTTTTTGCTACTCGCTGATTCCGATCCGCCCATGATCCGTCAGCCATTGAAAACCTCAGACCAGGCCGTTGCGCTGCGCCAGTTCGATCAGATCCACCAGCGAGCGCGCATTGAGCTTTAAAAGCAATCGGGTCTTGTAGGTACTCACGGTCTTGTTACTGAGGAACATCCCGTCGGCAATTTCCTTGTTGGTCTTGCCGCGCGCCAGTTGCTGCAAAACCATCATTTCCCGCCCCGACAGACGATCGACCATATCGGCCTCGCTGGCATTTCCCAGGCTGGTCCGCACGGTATGCAACGCCTGGTTCGGAAAGTAACTGTATCCGGACAGAACCGCCTTGATGGCGCTCAACAACTCTGTCAGGTCCTGTTGTTTGCAAACATAACCCGCCGCCCCCGACTGCATGCAGCGCATGGAAAAGTGCCCAGGCGACTGGGATGTCAGCACAAGTACTTTCAACGGCATCGCGCTTGTCGTAAGGCGCGCAATGACTTCCAGTCCATCCAGTTTCGGTATGCCGATATCCAGTATTACGATATCCGGCATCTGATCACGGGCAAGTTGTAATGCATCCACTCCATTGTCGGTTTCTGCAATGACTTCGTAGCCATGACGTTCCATCAGCATACGCACCGCAAGACGAATGACGGGGTGATCATCCACGATCAGCACTTTATTCATGGGCAAGTCCAGTTTCGCTGTTCGAATTTTTAGAACCGGCACAATAACGCAGTCATTTCACTCATGGCATGGAGAAGTTCATTCACACCGGCATCAAAAGACACCTCCTACAGCCAATAAAGATTATTCCTACAGAAAAGGACCACCGAAAAAAATTACAGCCTGGTGAGAACCTAAAGCCCGCCACCCACCGTTCGCAACGTGACAACACTTTGACAAGCTATCAAAAACAACCCACCAAAAAAATAAAAACCTGAAACAACATACCTGTATTAATTTAACCATATTTCAGATAAACACCAGCTAACTAGCGCAGCATCATCAATCTAACACCCAGCTATACAAACCACTAGAAACCCCCACGACGAGAACAGCAACTTCATGAGTAGAACACATGTTAAAAACCAAAAGAAAGATCACCAACCCTATAAGCGTCATTGCCATATTTGCATTGATAACCGAGACCTCGGCAGCGGTCTCCCTGCCCTTTCTCGATAACGAAGAGCGGAAGATCTACATCTGGCTTCTGATCAGCTTTCCTTTCTTCCTGGCGTTCCTGTTCTTCATAACTCTTAACTTCAACTATCGCTCCCTTTATGCACCATCAGACTTTGAAAACGACAACAATTTTTTAAAGGCATTCGAGGAAACTTCATCCCACTTGCAGGGAACAACCACACAGCCCGGTATAGAATTACACACAGTAAAAATACACAAGTCGTTCACTACGCTATATATCTTGGATATCAGGGGAGGAAATGTCGAACTTGACATAGCCGCGCTATTGGAAAAAATCCCGCCCCCCTCCAAGCATTCACTCAGAATATTCCTGTTCCTGATCCACTCGATACCGGACACTCCATTAACAGAAGACGTCTTCAAATCGTTTAAACAGGGAAAGAAAGGCGCCGGAACTACCTACTGCATTTCTTACGACGTGGATTCAATGAGCATGATCCAGGTGGAAAAGGTTTGAACGCGCCGCAGGAAGCGGGCACAGCAAAAGCAGCGATAATATTTATCCGGATCAGTTTGAAGAAGGGAGTACCCAGAAACACAAAGGCCTTGTCTTACGACAAGGCCTTTGTTTCACATCCGGACCGAATGACTCAGAACAGCTTGCGGCCCTTGTTGGCTGCGATGCGCATGCGCAATGCGTTGAGCTTGATGAAGCCCGCCGCATCGGCCTGGTTGTAGGCGCCGCCATCTTCTTCGAAGGTCGCAATGTTGGCGTCGAACAGCGAATCGTCGGACTTGCGACCGGTCACGATCACGTTGCCCTTGTACAGCTTGAGGCGCACAACGCCGTTCACGTTGACCTGGGAAGCGTCGATCATCTGTTGCAACATCAGACGCTCAGGGCTCCACCAGTAGCCGGTGTAGATCAGGCTGGCGTATTTCGGCATCAGCTCGTCTTTGAGGTGAGCGACTTCGCGGTCCAGGGTGATCGATTCGATGGCGCGGTGAGCGCGCAGCATGATGGTGCCGCCCGGGGTTTCGTAGCAGCCACGGGACTTCATGCCGACGTAACGGTTCTCGACGATGTCGAGACGGCCGATGCCGTGCTCGCCACCGATCTTGTTCAGGGTCGCCAGTACGGTGGCCGGGGTCATTTCGACGCCGTCCAGCGCGACGATGTCGCCGTTGCGGTAGGTCAGTTCCAGGTATTGCGGGGTGTCGGGAGCCTTCTCCGGGGAGACGGTCCAGCGCCACATGTCTTCTTCGTGCTCGGTCCAGGTGTCTTCCAGCACGCCGCCTTCATAGGAGATGTGCAGCAGGTTGGCGTCCATCGAGTACGGGGATTTCTTCTTGCCGTGACGCTCGATCGGGATCGCGTGCTTCTCGGCGTAGTCCATCAGCTTCTCGCGGGACAGCAGGTCCCACTCGCGCCATGGAGCAATTACTTTCACGCCTGGCTTGAGTGCATAGGCACCCAGTTCGAAACGCACCTGGTCGTTGCCTTTGCCGGTGGCGCCGTGGGAAATGGCGTCGGCGCCGGTTTCGTTGGCGATTTCGATCAGACGCTTGGCGATCAGCGGACGCGCGATGGAAGTACCCAGCAGGTACTCGCCTTCGTAAACGGTGTTGGCGCGGAACATCGGGAACACGAAGTCACGCACGAATTCTTCGCGCAGGTCGTCGATGTAGATTTCTTTGACGCCCATGGCCTGCGCCTTGGCGCGAGCCGGCTCGACCTCTTCGCCCTGACCCAGGTCAGCGGTGAAGGTCACGACTTCACAGTTATAAGTATCCTGCAGCCACTTGAGGATCACCGAAGTGTCCAGGCCGCCGGAATACGCCAGAACGACCTTGTTTACGTCCGCCATGCCATCACTCCACGGGGTTCTACGGAAAGCCGAGGAGTCTACCGCTCAAACGCGATAATTTACAGAGGCGCGACAGCTTAAGACGACAAAGCGACAGAATCTGTCGAGAGGGCGACGATGACCGGAAGGTCAGGAAGTCGCCGCCGTGTTGGCAGGCGTGCTGGCCTGGGGCGCCGGAGCAGTGGTCGGTGCCACTCGCGCCAGGTGCACGTTGACCCGGCGGTTCTTGGCCCGGTTGGCGGCATTGGTGTTCGGCACCAACGGGTAGCGCTCACCATGGAAACGCACGGTGATCTGCGATTCCTGAACGCCATTGGCCTTGAAGAAATCAACCACGGCCAGCGCACGGCGGCGCGACAATTCACGATTGGTCAGGCGATTGCCGCTGTTATCGGAGTGGCCATCGAGTTCGATGTGATTGACCGTCGGATCGGCCTTCATGTACTCGAGCATCACTTGCAACTTGGCCTTGGCGGCGGCGTCCAGTTCGATGCCTTCGCCGGGGAAGCCGATCTGCGATTGTTTGACCTGATCGAAATTCTGCGGGAGCAGTTTCGCCACGCAGGTCTGGTAGTCATTAAAAGCCTTGCTGAACTTGACCGGCAGCAGGCGCACTTCAGATACCCGACCATCGCCCGAGGCCCGGCGCACCACGGGGCTGCGACCGTCCATCAAACCGCTGATCAGTTGCCCGGCCTGGGATTGAGAACTGTTGAACAGCACGTTGCCGCTGCCCAGTCGAACCGTGCCCAGATTGATATCGCCACGACCCGGCTGCCACGGCGCAGCCGCCGCCAGCAAGGTCGCCGAACCGCCGCCAAGCATGGCGTTGTAGGCGTTCAGGCGAAAGGTCGCCTGCTCGCCGGCCTTGCGCACGAATTGCCCCGAGCCGAAGTCGGTGATCGGCTGCGTCAGACGGCACTCGAACTTGTCGCCCTCGACCGTCCACTCAATGTTCTCCAGACGGGTCTGGTAGGTCAGTGCCATCGCGGGAAGGCTGGCAAACACACTGAGCAAGGCTAAATATCGCTGGCGCACGGGAGGCTCCATTGGCTTCTACAACGAAAAAGACCGAGACATACATCTTTACGGCATACCTATGGGATATCGGACGCTCGTCGCAAAACTTGATAGCGAGTGCCTGCAAGAGTCTTTTCCGGTAGCATTCGCCTCAGTTTGACCCGCCTGGAATCCCCTCATGTCCGACCGCCTGACCCTGCTGCGTCCCGACGACTGGCACATTCATCTTCGCGATGGTGCCGTGTTGACCAATACCGTTGCGGATGTCGCGCGCACCTTTGGTCGCGCCATCATCATGCCCAACCTGGTACCTCCGGTGCGCAACGCCGCTGAAGCCGACGGCTATCGCCAGCGGATTCTCGCTGCCCGCCCGGCTGGCAGTCGTTTCGAGCCGCTGATGGTGCTGTACCTCACCGACCGCACCCAGCCCGAAGAAATCCGTGAGGCCAAGGCCAGCGGTTTCGTGCACGCCGCCAAGCTGTACCCGGCCGGCGCCACCACCAACTCCGATTCCGGGGTCACCAGCATCGACAAGATTTTCCCGGCGCTGGAAGCCATGGCCGAAGTCGGCATGCCGCTGTTGATCCACGGTGAAGTCACCCGTGGCGACGTCGACGTGTTCGACCGCGAAAAAATCTTCATCGACGAGCACATGCGCCGCGTGGTCGAGCGTTTCCCGACGCTGAAAGTGGTGTTCGAACACATCACCACCGGCGATGCCGTGCAGTTCGTCAACGAGGCTTCGGCCAACGTCGGCGCGACCATCACCGCGCATCACCTGCTCTACAACCGCAACCACATGCTGGTGGGCGGGATTCGGCCGCACTTCTATTGCCTGCCGATCCTCAAGCGCAATACGCACCAGGAAGCCCTGCTCGACGCCGCCACCAGCGGCAGCGCGAAGTTCTTCCTCGGTACCGACTCGGCACCGCACGCCCAGCACGCCAAGGAAGCCGCCTGCGGCTGCGCCGGCTGCTACACCGCGTACGCCGCCATCGAGCTGTATGCCGAAGCCTTCGAACAGCGCAATGCGCTGGACAAGCTCGAAGCCTTCGCCAGCCTCAACGGCCCGCGTTTCTATGGCCTGCCGGCGAACACCGATCGCATCACCCTGGTTCGTGACGAATGGACCGCCCCGACCAGCCTGCCTTTCGGCGAGCTGACCGTTATCCCGCTGCGCGCCGGTGAAAAACTGCGCTGGCGCCTGCTGGAGGAACACGCGTGAGTGAAGACCATTTCGACGACGAACTGGACGGTCAAGGTGGCGGCGGTTCGCGCCATCCAATGGCAGCACGCTTTCGCGGCTACCTGCCGGTTGTCGTCGACGTAGAAACCGGTGGCTTCAACTCGGCCACCGACGCTCTGCTGGAGATTGCCGCGACCACCATCGCCATGGATGAAAAGGGTTTTGTCTACCCGGATCACACCTACTTCTTCCGCGTCGAGCCGTTCGAAGGCGCCAACGTTGAAGCGGCGGCACTGGAGTTCACCGGGATCAAGCTCGATCACCCGTTGCGCATGGCCGTCAGCGAAGAAACGGCCCTGACCGACATCTTCCGTGGCGTGCGCAAGGCCTTGAAGGCCAACGGCTGCAAACGGGCGATTCTGGTCGGCCACAACAGCAGCTTCGACCTCGGTTTCCTCAACGCGGCCGTCGCGCGGCTGGACATGAAGCGCAATCCGTTCCACCCGTTCTCCAGCTTCGACACCGCGACCCTCGCCGGCCTGGCCTACGGTCAAACCGTATTGGCCAAGGCCTGTCAGGCCGCCGACATCGACTTCGACGGCCGTGAAGCGCATTCGGCGCGTTACGACACCGAGAAGACGGCCGAGCTGTTCTGCGGCATCGTCAACCGCTGGAAACAGATGGGCGGCTGGGAAGACTTCGACGACTGAGGGTCGCCGGGTTGAATCCCGCACATGAAAAAACCGGCTCAAGAGCCGGTTTTTTTGTACCTCGACGTTGCGCCTTACAGGGCAGCAGCGTTCTCGGTCAGGTAAGCCGCAACGCCTTCTGGCGAAGCGTTCATGCCTTTGTCGCCTTTTTTCCAGTTGGCAGGGCAGACTTCGCCGTGCTCTTCGTGGAATTGCAGCGCGTCAACCAGACGGATCAGCTCTTCCATGTTACGGCCCAGCGGCAGGTCATTGACGATCTGCGAGCGGACAACGCCTTTGTCGTCGATCAGGAACGCGCCACGGAAAGCCACGCCGCCTTCGGACTCAACGTCGTAGGCCTTGGCGATGTCGTGCTTCATGTCGGCAGCCATGGTGTATTTCACCTGACCGATGCCGCCATTGTTGACCGGGGTGTTGCGCCAGGCGTTGTGGGTGAAGTGCGAGTCGATCGACACGGCAATCACTTCAACGTTGCGAGCCTTGAAGTCGGCCATGCGGTTGTCCAGAGCAATCAGCTCGGACGGGCAGACGAAGGTGAAGTCCAGCGGGTAGAAGAACACCAGGCCGTATTTGCCTTTGATGGCCGAGGACAGGGTGAAGCTGTCAACGATCTCGCCATTGCCGAGTACGGCCGGGACGGTGAAGTCAGGGGCTTGTTTGCCTACGAGTACGCTCATTGATATCTCCTGGTGTAGAAACTTGAAGTTCAGGGTTCGGGCCAGCCTGCCACCCTCAGGCGACAGCCCTGTGACACGAACCCCCTTCGCAAGGGCCGACCATCATACACTGCGTTTTTCGACTGTCCTTAAAGGTTTTTCGCGAAATCCCGGCTGGCATTCAGCCATGTACCACCGTTCGTCAGTCACAGCCGTTGGCGATGAAAACCCTTCGGAAAGCACTTTGACAATCATTCTCGTTAACATTAAGATCCATCGCAATTGAGTCACAACCAGCGACGGTTCTCACTTATGTATGTTTGCCTCTGCACTGGCGTCACCGACGGACAAATCCGCGAAGCGATCTATGAAGGTTGCTGCAGCTATAAAGAAGTCCGTCAGGCCACCGGCGTCGCCAGCCAATGCGGCAAATGCGCGTGCCTGGCGAAGGAAGTGGTTCGCGAAACCCTGACCAAGCTGCAAACCGCCCAGGCTGCGATCCCCTACCCGGCAGAATTTACCGCCGCGTAATTATCCCGAATTTGAAGAACCGGACTTATGTCCGGTTTTTTTATGCCTGAAAATCAACCGCTTAGCGTCTAGACGCGGAACACAAACATTCTTATTCCGATTAATTTTCATTTATTATTCAATAACTTAGGTTTGACACTTATAAATACCAAGCTCAAACTCTGCCTTATATACCGTTACTTAGGGCAGGACTCCCATCATGAAAGGCGACGTAACAGTCATCCAGCATCTCAACAAGATCCTTGCCAATGAGCTGGTCGCGATCAATCAGTACTTCCTGCATGCACGCATGTATGAAGATTGGGGCCTGAACAAGCTCGGCAAACACGAGTACCACGAATCCATCGACGAGATGAAGCACGCGGACAAGCTGATCAAGCGCATCCTGTTCCTTGAAGGCCTGCCGAACGTGCAGGATCTGGGCAAGCTGCACATCGGCGAGCACACCAAGGAAATGCTGGAGTGCGACCTGCGTATCGAGAAGACCGGCCATGCCGACCTCAAGGCCGCCATCGCCCACTGCGAATCCGTCGGTGACTTCGGCAGCCGCGAACTGCTCGAAGACATCCTCGAATCCGAAGAGGAACACATCGACTGGCTGGAAACCCAACTGGGCCTGATCGATAAAGTCGGTCTTGAGAACTATCTGCAATCGCAGATGGGCGAAGACGAGTAATCAGCCAGCGCTAAACTCGAGACACTAAAAAGCCCCGCCCTCTTACGAGAGGCGGGGCTTTTTATTGCCCGGACTTCAGACTCGCCGAAATCCGGGCAGAAGCCAATCAGGCTTCGGACTTGGCCGCAGCAGCCTTGGCGGATGCTTCCTTGACCAGAGTCTGCAGCTCACCGTTGGCGAACATTTCAGCCATGATGTCGCTGCCGCCGACCAGTTCACCGGCTACCCACAGCTGCGGGAAAGTCGGCCAGTTGGCGTACTTCGGCAGGTTGGCGCGGATTTCCGGGTTCTGCAGGATGTCGACGTAGGCGAACTTCTCGCCACAGCCCATCACTGCCTGCGCAGCTTTCGCGGAGAAGCCACACTGCGGGGCATTGGGCGAGCCTTTCATGTAAAGCAGAATGGTGTTGTTGGCAATCTGCTCTTTAATCGTTTCGATGATATCCATGGAGCACCTCGGCTGAACTTTCCGACTCATGGGTCGGCACGGTGGCGCATTGTAACGGAATCCCGAGCGCCCTGCTCGGTCTCCCCGACAGACATGCTCAAGCCGCCGCCACCGTCACCGGCACGCCATTGAGCGCCGCATTGCCTGACAGCTCGTCGAGCTGGCATTCATCGGTCAGGTCATTGGCGCTGGAGCCGGGTTGGCCGCTGGCAATCGCCATCTGCACACCCGGACGGGCGTGGCCCCATCCGTGCGGCAGGCTGACCACGCCTTTCATCATGTCGGCACTGCCCAGCACCTCGACCTCGATCTGCCCGACCCGCGAACTGACCCGCACAAGCTGCCCGTCACTGAGCCCGCGACTGGCGAGATCGGCCGGGTTCATCAGCAACTGATGACGCGGCTTGCCCTTCACCAGTCGATGATAATTGTGCATCCAGGAATTGTTGCTGCGTACATGACGGCGACCAATCATCAACAGCTCATCGGCGGCCGGCGCCTGCAACGCGGCGAAGCGCGCCAGGTCGGCGAGGATTTCCGGCG
Organism: Pseudomonas sp. GW456-12-1-14-TSB6; assembly: GCF_059424205.1. Taxonomy (NCBI): domain Bacteria; kingdom Pseudomonadati; phylum Pseudomonadota; class Gammaproteobacteria; order Pseudomonadales; family Pseudomonadaceae; genus Pseudomonas; species Pseudomonas sp. GW456-12-1-14-TSB6. The sequence goes on along the minus strand of NZ_JBWKZE010000032.1, from coordinate 37,074 downwards.
GCGCCGCCTGAACTCGTTGATTGACGGTCTTCAATCGCGGTGTCAGGTTGGGCTTCAGTGCTCCCAGATCAACGCCATGTGGATGATCGAACAGCGTCGCCAGCGACAATTTGTACTCGGACGCATCGCCATAGGCGCCCATGCGCAATCCCATATCGATCATCTTCGCCGGCGGCATCGTCGGTTTCAGCTCCTTGCCGGTCTTCGCGGCAAAGGCCTTGGCCAGGCCGACGAAGATCTCCCAGTCGTGCAGTGCCCCCTCGGGTTTGGCGAGGATCGCCCGATTGAAACGGCTGACGTTGCGCACCGCGAACAGGTTGAAGGTGGTGTCGTAGTGATCGTTTTCCAGCGCCGAGGTCGACGGCAGGATCAGGTCGGCATAGCGCGTGGTTTCGTTGATGTACAGGTCGACGCTGACCATGAACTCCAGCCCGTCCAGCGCCTGCTCCAGCTGCCGGCCATTGGGCGTGGACAACACCGGGTTACCGGCCACGGTGATCAACGCGCGAATCTGCCCCTCGCCTTCGGTGAGCATCTCTTCGGCCAGCGCCGAGACCGGCAACTCGCCGCCGTATTCAGGACGCCCGGACACGCGGCTCTGCCATTTATTGAAGTGCCCGCCCGAAGTCGACGCCACCAGATCCACCGCAGGCTCGGTGCACAAGGCACCGCCGACGCGGTCGAGGTTGCCGGTGACCAGATTGATCAACTGCACGACCCAATGGCACAGCGTGCCGAAGGCCTGAGTGGAAACACCCATCCGGCCATAACAAACAGCGCTTGGCGCGGCGGCGAAGTCCCGGGCCAGTTGGCGGATCTGTTCGGCGGGAACGGCGCACAACGGGCTCATGGCTTCGGCGGTGAAACCCGCTACCGCCGCGCGGACTTCGTCCATACCGTCCACCGGCAGATGACTGTCCGAAGTCAGGCCCTCGGCGAAAAGAGTATTGAGCACACCAAACAGCAACGCCGCGTCGCCACCCGGACGCACGAACAGATGCTGATCAGCCATCGCCGCCGTCTCGCTGCGCCGAGGATCGACCACCACCACTTTGCCGCCCCGGGCCTGAATCGCCTTCAGACGCTTCTCGACATCCGGCACGGTCATGATGCTGCCATTGGATGCCAGCGGATTGCCGCCCAGGATCAGCATGAAATCGGTGTGATCAATGTCCGGAATCGGCAGCAGCAGGCCGTGGCCGTACATCAGATAGCTGGTCAGGTGATGGGGCAGTTGATCGACCGACGTCGCCGAATAGCGGTTGCGGGTTTTCAACAGGCCGAGAAAGTAATTGCTGTGGGTCATCAGCCCGTAGTTATGCACGCTGGGATTGCCCTGATACACGGCGACCGCGTTCTGCCCATGACGCTCCTGAATCGCCGAGAGTTTTTCGGCGACCAGCTCGAACGCTTCGTCCCACTCGATGGGCAACCATTCGCTGCCGACCCGGCGCATCGGCTGGCGCAGGCGATCCGGATCGTTCTGGATGTCTTGCAGCGCCACGGCCTTGGGGCAGATGTGGCCACGACTGAACGTATCCTGAGCATCGCCCTTGATCGAGGTGATTTGCACCTGACCGTCGGTTTCGGTGGTTTCGATGGTCAAGCCGCAGATGGCTTCACACAGATGGCAGGCACGGTGATGGAGAGTCTTGGTCATGGCCAGTCTCTGTCTTGTTCTGGGCAGGCAATCACGCCTGCGGGAACAAAACTATGGCCCGCAGCCCGATGCAGCGCCAGCGACGTTCGTCTTGTGAATCGGCGGCCATCAGGCCGGCCGATAGACCCGCGTCAGTTCGCCGGAAGCTGTGGCGGCGCGGCCAGCTGGATTTCCTGGATGGTCTCGATCTGCTCGTGGGCGATGTGGACGCCGGTGAGTTCGCCGATCAGTCGCCAATGCTCGTCGAGCCCGGCGCTGATGGTCGCCATACGGTCGATCATCTGTCGACTGGCGGCCTTGACCACGTCGTCTTCGCTGCGCATCAGTTCGAAGGACATCGAGGTCATCGAGGCGGTGAGGTGGGTCAATGAGCGTGCCGTGTGGCCCAGCAGTTCCATTAACAGTTTTTCTTTCGATTCCATGCGGAGGCTTCCTGCGTCGCTCGTGATTTATTTATAACCCAGCACTTTGCTTTAGCAAATGTTTCAACCTGCGCATCCGACCAAGCGAACCGGTGGCTCGCTGGTCGCAAACCGACCAGAGCGCTGCCATCCCCGCCGCGGCGGATTGCCAAGCCCGGTGGGGCCAGTGTACAAAGACCTCGCTGCCCTCTCGAAAACTGACCGGAAATCACAGTGTTCGCACTGCTGACATCCCGGCGCATTTCTGCAAAAACCGTAGCCTATTGGAAAAACGCGACATTTAGTGTCAATATCGCGCCTTCCCCTATTTCGTCGCCCCCGTGCGGCTTACGCCGCAGGTCTCGCCCGTTGTTCCGATAAACAAGGCTTTGAGCATCTGCGGTTTGTAGCAAAAAGGTAGTCAATGATGAGCGCAAGGCACTTTCTCTCCCTGATGGATTGCACGCCCGAAGAGCTGGTCAGCGTGATCCGTCGAGGCGTTGAGCTCAAGGACCTGCGTAACCGCGGCGTACTGTTCGAGCCTCTGAAAAACCGCGTCCTGGGGATGATCTTCGAGAAGTCCTCGACGCGCACACGCATCTCCTTCGAAGCCGGCATGATCCAGCTCGGCGGCCAGGCGATCTTCCTGTCGCCGCGCGACACCCAACTGGGCCGTGGCGAGCCGATCGGCGACTGCGCCATCGTCATGTCGAGCATGCTCGACGCGGTGATGATCCGTACCTTTGCCCACAGCACCCTGACCGAATTCGCCGCCAACTCCCGCGTGCCGGTGATCAACGGCCTGTCCGATGACCTGCATCCGTGTCAGTTGCTGGCCGACATGCAGACGTTCCTCGAACACCGCGGCTCGATCCAGGGCAAGACCGTGGCCTGGATCGGCGACGGCAACAACATGTGCAACAGCTATATAGAAGCGGCGATCCAGTTCGACTTCCAGTTGCGCGTGGCCTGCCCCGAAGGCTACGAACCAAACCCTGAGTTCGTGGCCAAGGCCGGTGACCGCGTGACCATCGTCCGCGACCCGAAAGACGCCGTGCGCGGCGCGCATCTGGTGAGCACCGACGTCTGGACCTCCATGGGCCAGGAAGAGGAGACCGCCAAGCGCCTGAAGCTGTTTGCGCCGTTTCAGGTCAACCGTGCCCTGCTCGACCTGGCAGCCGATGACGTGCTATTCATGCACTGCCTGCCCGCTCACCGCGGTGAGGAAATCAGCCTCGACCTGCTCGATGACCCGCGCTCCGTCGCCTGGGATCAGGCAGAAAACCGTCTCCACGCACAGAAGGCCCTGCTCGAGTTCCTTGTCGAACCGGCATATCACCACGCATGAGTCATGAATTACTGCTGAACCTGCGCAACCTCGCTTGCGGCTATCAAGATCAACGTGTGGTGCAGAACCTCAATCTGCACCTCAACGCCGGTGACATCGGCTGCCTGCTTGGCTCCTCCGGCTGCGGCAAGACCACCACCCTGCGTGCGATTGCCGGTTTCGAACCGGTGCACGAAGGGGAAATTTCTCTCGGTGGTGAGGTCATCTCCAGCGCCGGTTTTACCCTCGCCCCGGAAAAACGCCGGATCGGCATGGTGTTCCAGGACTACGCGCTGTTCCCGCACCTGAGTGTCGCGGACAACATCGCCTTCGGTATCCGCAAACACCCGAACAAGGAGCGCGTGACCGAGGAGCTGCTGGAACTGGTCAACCTGAAGAACCTCGGCAAACGCTTCCCCCATGAGCTGTCGGGCGGCCAGCAACAACGTGTCGCCCTCGCCCGCGCCCTGGCGCCGGAGCCGCAACTGTTGTTGCTCGACGAGCCGTTCTCCAACCTCGATGGCGAGTTGCGCCGCAAGCTCAGCCACGAAGTGCGCGACATCCTCAAGACCCGTGGCACCAGTGCAATTCTGGTGACTCACGATCAGGAAGAAGCCTTCGCCGTCAGCGATCACGTCGGTGTATTCAAGGAAGGCCGGCTGGAGCAGTGGGACACGCCGTACAACCTCTATCACGAGCCGGCGACACCGTACGTGGCCAGTTTTATCGGTCAGGGTTACTTCATTCGCGGCCAGCTCGGCAGCCCGGAGTCGGTGCAGACCGAACTCGGTGAACTGCGCGGCAATCGCGCCTACACCTGGCCGATCGGTGGCGCGGTGGATGTGCTGCTGCGTCCGGACGACATCGTTTACGCGCCGGACAGTTCGCTGAAAGCGCGGATCGTCGGCAAGACCTTCCTCGGCGCTTCGACCCTGTATCGCCTGCAACTGCCGACCGGCGCACAGCTGGAATCGATCTTCCCGAGCCACGCCGATCATCAGGTGGGAGCGGATGTCGGGATTCGTGTGGCGGCGGAACATCTGGTGCTGTTCCAGGCTTCCGGCAGCACCGCTGCGCAGATTCCGGCGCTGGAAAACGGCGTTCGCCGTTACAGTACTGCGCACTGATCTGCACACAAACAACGAGGGAGCCTGATGGCTCCCTTATTTTTTGCTCTCAGCCCAGCATCAATGTGCCGCTGGCCACCAGCGTCGCATTGCCGCCGATCTTCACCCGCTCGCCTTCCAGCCGACAAAACAGCTCGCCGCCCCGCGCCGAGCGCTGGCATGCAGTGAGGCTGGATTTGCCCAGACGTTTCGACCAGTACGGAATCAGGCTGCAGTGGGTCGAACCGGTCACCGGGTCCTCATTGATACCGATGGCCGGAGCGAAATAGCGCGAGACAAAATCATGCTGATTGCCCCGGGCGGTGACGATCGCACCCAACCACGGCAGCTTGGCGAGGGCGACCATGTCCGGCTGGCAATCGAGCACCGCCTGCTCGGACTCCAGCACCACAAACAGCTCGTTGGAACTCAGAACGTCCACCGCCTGAACATTCAGCGCCCGCTCGATCTCCACGGTGACACCTTTCTCAACCGCTTCGATGGCCGGGAAATCCAGCCACAACCGGCCGCCTTCGCGGCTGACGCTTAACGACCCGGACTTGCAGGTGAAGTCCAGACGCTCGGCGTTTTCCTTATAGATCTCGAACAGCACGTAGGCGCTGGCCAGGGTCGCATGACCACACAGCGGCACCTCGGTGGTCGGCGTGAACCAGCGGATGTGCCATGCCTGCCCCTCGCGCACCAGAAACGCGGTTTCTGCCAGATTGTGCTCGGCGGCGATCTTCTGCATCAGGTCGTCCGCGAGCCACGCGTCGAGCCGATAGACCATTGCCGGATTGCCACTGAACGGCCGATCACTGAACGCGTCGACCTGATGAAACTCGAGCTGCATAACCTTCTCCCTGTGTCAGTCGAACGAGCATGCAGCGCCGGCCGGATCCGCGCCAGTGACAGTGCCGGCCAATTTTCTTCATACAGACATCAAGGGCGACCGATGTCGGCAAATTTCGCCTGGGTGTGCTCTGCCAAAACCGCCGGCGCCAGCTCCACTTCCAGCCCGCGCCGACCGGCGCTGACATAAATGCTCGCAAAAGGCTGGGCCGAATTATCGATGAAGGTACGCAGGCGTTTTTTCTGCCCCAGCGGGCTGATGCCGCCCAGCAGGTAACCGGTGGAACGCTGCGCGGCGGCCGGGTCGGCCATCTCGACTTTTTTCACGCCGGCGGCGTGAGCAAGCCCCTTGAGGTCGAGACTTCCGACGACCGGCACCACCGCCACAAGCAACTCTCCCTTTTCACTGGCTGCCAGCAGCGTCTTGAACACCTGCGCCGGATCGAGCCCCAGTTTTTCCGCGGCCTCCAGGCCATACGACGCGGCCTTCGGGTCATGTTCGTAACTGTGCACGCGATGTTCGGCACGAACTTTTTTCAACAAGTCCAACGCAGGGGTCATGGCAGCTCCAGGCTCGGCAGTGGCAAAAAATCCTGCGGCGGATTTTAGGCCATCGTTGGGCAAAAGGCTCTACCACGCGCCACGTTCCCCGAGGTTTGCAGGCCAGTAACAACCGCGCAGGCCGGGTGACCCGCAGGATCATTCACGTGACTGATAGTTTATTTGTGACTGGCGGTTCACTTTCGACCTTTGACAGGTTTGTTTCTTGTCTATATTTTTTCGAATCTGAATAATGTAAGAATTATCGTCATCGCAGCACCCAGCAGTAAACCGGGAACAGGATGGGGATCCTGCCTCGGCGAAAATCGCGCCTTGCCCTGTCGGCAACGCGCCAGACAACAACAAAAACCGAGGTTTTCAATGACAACTGCGTTACAGCAACCATCGCTCTCGAGCCAGTGCCTGGCCGAGTTTCTGGGCACTGCACTCCTGATCTTTTTCGGTACGGGTTGCGTCGCCGCGCTCAAGGTCGCGGGCGCCAGTTTCGGTCTGTGGGAAATCAGCATCATCTGGGGCGTCGGCGTTAGCATGGCGATCTACCTCACCGCCGGCGTTTCCGGTGCGCACCTGAACCCCGCCGTCAGTATTGCTCTGAGCATTTTTGCCGACTTCGAAAAGCGCAAACTGCCGTTCTACATTCTGGCCCAGATCGCCGGTGCCTTCTGCGGCGCGCTGCTGGTTTACACGCTGTACAGCAACCTGTTCTTCGATTTCGAACAAACTCACCATATGGTTCGTGGCACTGAAGCCAGCCTGGAATTGGCGTCGGTGTTCTCCACCTTCCCGAACCCTGCGCTATCGACTGCCCAGGCGTTCCTGGTCGAGGTGATCATCACCGCGATCCTGATGGGCGTGATCATGTCCCTGACCGACGATAACAACGGCCTGCCGAAAGGCCCGCTGGCGCCGCTGCTGATCGGTCTGCTGATTGCCGTGATCGGCAGCTCAATGGGCCCGCTGACCGGTTTCGCGATGAACCCGGCCCGGGACTTCGGTCCGAAACTGATGACTTTCTTCGCCGGCTGGGGTGAAATTTCCTTCACTGGCGCACGTGAAATCCCGTACTTCCTGATTCCGATTTTTGCACCGATTGTCGGTGCCTGCCTCGGCGCTGCCGGGTATCGCGGGCTGATTGCCCGTCACCTTACCGGCGCCACACCTGCTACAAAGGATGCAGAACCGGCCATTGACGGCAAACCAAGAACTTCTTGAAACAGTCGGCGCGGGCTCCTGCCCTTATAGAGCCCGCGCCACGGCCCACTCTCCCTTATTTCGTCCAAGGCAATCGACATGACCGACATTCAGAACAAGAACTACATCATTGCCCTCGATCAGGGTACGACCAGCTCCCGCGCGATCATTTTCGACCGCGACGCGAACGTGGTCTGCACCGCACAACGGGAATTCGCCCAGCATTACCCGCAAGCCGGTTGGGTCGAACACGACCCGATGGAAATCTTCGCCACCCAGAGCGCGGTGATGGTCGAAGCACTGGCCCAGGCCGGCCTGCACCATGACCAGGTCGCAGCCATCGGCATCACCAACCAGCGTGAAACCACCGTGGTCTGGGACAAGACCACCGGCCGTCCGGTGTACAACGCTATCGTCTGGCAATGCCGCCGCAGCACCGAGATCTGCCAGCAGCTCAAGCGCGACGGTCATGAAGACTACATCCGCGACACCACGGGCCTGGTCACCGACCCGTACTTCTCTGGCACCAAACTGAAGTGGATCCTCGACAACGTCGAAGGCAGCCGTGAACGCGCGCGCAACGGCGAATTGCTGTTCGGCACCGTCGACAGCTGGCTGATCTGGAAATTTACTGGCGGCAAGGTCCACGTCACCGACTACACCAACGCCTCGCGCACCATGCTCTTCAACATCCACACGCTGGAGTGGGACGCGAAGATGCTGGAGATCCTCGACATCCCGCGCGAGATGCTGCCGGAAGTCAAAGCCTCCTCGGAAATCTACGGCCGCACCAAAAGCGGCATTGCTATCGGCGGTATCGCCGGCGACCAACAGGCAGCGCTGTTCGGTCAGATGTGCGTCGAGCCGGGCCAGGCAAAAAACACCTACGGCACCGGTTGCTTCCTGCTGATGAACACCGGCGACAAAGCGGTGAAATCCCAGCACGGCATGCTCACCACCATCGCTTGCGGCCCGCGCGGCGAAGTGGCTTACGCCCTGGAAGGCGCGGTATTCAACGGCGGTTCGACCGTGCAGTGGCTGCGCGATGAACTGAAAATCGTCAACGACGCCCACGACACCGAATACTTCGCCAATAAAGTGAAGGACAGCAACGGCGTGTATCTGGTGCCAGCCTTCACCGGCCTCGGCGCGCCCTACTGGGATCCGTATGCCCGTGGCGCCCTGTTCGGCCTGACCCGTGGCGTGCGTGTGGATCACATCATCCGCGCCGCACTGGAATCGATTGCCTACCAGACCCGCGACGTCCTCGACGCCATGCAACAGGACTCCGGCGAACGCCTCAAGGCCCTGCGTGTGGACGGCGGCGCGGTGGCGAACAACTTCCTTATGCAGTTCCAGGCCGACATCCTCGGCACTCAAGTCGAACGTCCGAAAATGCGCGAAACCACGGCGCTCGGCGCAGCTTATCTGGCTGGCCTGGCTTGCGGTTTCTGGGGCAGCCTGGAAGAACTGCGCGGCAAAGCGGTGATCGAGCGCGAGTTCGAACCGAGCCTGGACGAAGCGGCCAAAGAGAAGCTCTATAAAGGCTGGAAAAAAGCCGTCAGCCGTACCCGTGATTGGGAACGTGAAGACGCTGAATAAGCCAGTCTGAGGACTGACTAAGGCTGGTCCAAACAGCGTGAAAGCGTAGCGAGCGAAGGCAAGACAAGGCAAAAACAGGCGAGGACGCGGAGTTTACGGGTTTGTAAATGAGCAGTCCGAGCCTGTTTTTAACGCAGGATTGCCGAGCGCAGTAGCTTTCACGTTGTTTGGAAACTGGTAGGGAGCGGATTCCTGCGTCATCATGGGCAAATTTTGCACGGCAGCCCAAAGGAAGCCCCATGAATCTGCCTCCCCGTCAGCAGCAAATCCTCGAGCTGGTCCGCGAACGCGGCTATGTGAGCATCGAGGAAATGGCCACGCTGTTCGTTGTTACCCCGCAAACCATCCGCCGCGATATCAATCAACTGGCGGAAGCCAATCTGCTGCGTCGCTACCACGGCGGCGCCGCCTATGATTCCAGCGTCGAAAATACCGCCTACGCGATGCGCGCCGATCAGATGCGCGATGAAAAGCAACGCATCGGCGAAGCCATCGCCGCACAGATTCCCGATCACGCCTCGCTGTTCATCAATATAGGTACGACGACCGAATCGATTGCCCGCGCCCTGCTCAATCACAGCCACCTGAAGATCATCACCAACAACCTGCACGTCGCTTCGATGCTCAGCGCCAAGGATGATTTCGATGTGCTGCTGACCGGCGGCAACGTGCGTCGCGACGGCGGTGTGGTGGGTCAGGCGAGCGTGGACTTCATCAACCAGTTCAAGGTCGACTTTGCGCTGGTGGGTATCAGCGGCATCGACGAAGACGGCAGCCTGCTCGACTTCGATTACCAGGAAGTGCGGGTGTCCCAGGCGATCATCGCCAATGCCCGGCAGGTGATCCTCGCGGCGGACTCCAGCAAGTTCGGGCGTAACGCGATGATCCGCCTCGGCCCGATCAGCCTGATCGATTGCCTGGTGACCGATCAGCAGCCGGTGCCGGCGCTGGCGCAACTGCTGAGCCAGCACAAGATTCGTCTGGAAGTCGTTTAACCCTCTCCCGCATAACTCCCTCCCGGCGAATTCTCGTTCCCACGCTCTGCGTGGGAATGCCGCCCGGGACGCTCTGCGTCCCATTCAGAAGCCGACGCAGAGCGTCAATGTATGCATTCCCACGCAGACGGTTCGACGCCTCGACGTGGGAACGATCAGTACTCTAACGCGCATTTCATGTTCGAATATTTTCCTTTCTCGACCCTTCGATGAGTTTTTTCAATCGAAGTCGACTGGCTGCGCGCGTCTTTATGGGCTACCATTTTCGCAAATGAACATTCATGTTCGATTTCCAAGACAGAAAATCAAAAGAGCCCGAGGCCAGCCGATGTCCACATCTACCTTGCGTACGCCCCCTATCTCCGAGATCTACGACATCGCCGTCATCGGCGGCGGGATCAATGGCGTGGGGATCGCAGCGGATGCCGCCGGTCGCGGTCTTTCGGTGTTCCTTTGCGAAAAGGACGATCTGGCCAGCCACACCTCGTCGGCCAGCAGCAAGCTGATCCACGGTGGCCTGCGCTACCTCGAACATTATGAATTCCGCCTGGTGCGCGAAGCTCTGGCCGAGCGCGAAGTGCTGCTGGCCAAGGCCCCGCACATCGTCAAGCCAATGCGTTTCGTGCTGCCGCACCGCCCGCACCTGCGTCCGGCGTGGATGATTCGCGCAGGCCTGTTCCTCTATGACCACCTCGGCAAGCGCGAAAAACTGGCGGGCTCGAAAAGCCTGAAGTTCGGCGCCGACAGCGCACTGAAAAGCGAAATCAGCAAAGGCTTCGAATACTCCGACTGCTGGGTCGACGACGCCCGCCTCGTGGTTCTCAACGCCATGGCCGCCCGTGAAAAAGGCGCGCACATTCACACCCAGACCCGTTGCGTCAGTGCCCGCCGCGCCAAGGGCCTGTGGCACCTGAACCTGGAACGCGCCGACGGCAGCCTGTTTTCGATCACCGCCAAAGCGCTGGTGAACGCCGCCGGTCCGTGGGTCGCCAAGTTCATCCGTGACGACCTGAAGATGGAATCGCCGTACGGCATCCGCCTGATCCAGGGCAGCCACATCATCGTGCCGAAACTGTACGAAGGCGATCACGCGCACATCCTGCAAAACGAAGATCAGCGCATCGTTTTCACCATTCCGTACCTGAACAACCTGACTCTGATTGGCACCACCGACCGCGAGTACACAGGCGATCCGGCCAAGGTGGCGATCACCGACGGCGAAACCGATTACCTGCTGAAAGTAGTCAACGCCCACTTCAAGAAGCAGATCAGCCGTGACGACATCCTTCACACCTATTCAGGCGTGCGTCCGCTGTGCAACGACGAATCCGATAACCCGTCGGCCGTGACCCGCGACTACACCCTGGCGTTGTCCGGCAGTACCGAAGAAGCGCCGCTGCTGTCGGTGTTCGGCGGCAAGCTGACCACCTACCGCAAGCTCGCCGAGTCGGCGATGGCGCAGTTGATGCCGTTCTTCACCCAGATGCGCCCGAGCTGGACGGCCACCGCCACCCTGCCCGGCGGCGAAGACATGACCACGCCACAGGCCTTGAGCGCGCAGATCCGCGACAAGTTCGACTGGGTACCGACCGAAATTGCCCGTCGCTGGGCCACTACCTACGGCAGCCGCACCTGGCGCATGCTCGAAGGCGTGGACACCCTCGCCGACCTGGGCGAACACATCGGCGGCGGCCTCTATACCCGTGAAGTCGATTATCTGTGCACCGAAGAATGGGCCACCACAGCACACGACATTCTGTGGCGTCGCAGCAAACTGGGCCTGTTCACCACACCGGCCGAGCAAGAGCGACTGGCGGCGTACCTGAACAAGGTCGAGCAGAACCGCAGCAAGATCGAAGCGGCCTGATTCGTTCGTCGCTGAACAAAAAGCCCCTGAATCGAAAGATTCAGGGGCTTTTTGCATTCAGGCTGAAACAAGGCGTGTCGCAGACGTTCGGTTTTCCGAACGCGACCTGACGGTCAATTCGGTTAACCGGATCAGATCCACGGAAAAACACCATCACAAAACTTTAATAACGTTATAAATCAATGCATTAACGTGTAGCGACTGGTCTGGCACGACTCATGCTCTACACTCCTTCGACGAATGCCTGTTGCGCCAACACAACAGGAGCCGTCAGGCATTCGAAGCTCAAAAGGGCCCGCTCAACCGGCTCCATAAAAAAAACAATGTCGAGGAAAATTTGATGCGCATCGTTCCCCATATCCTGGGCGCAGCCATTGCTGCCGCTCTGATCAGCACACCAGTTTTCGCTGCCGAACTCACCGGCACCCTTAAGAAGATCAAAGAGTCCGGCGTCATCACCCTGGGCCACCGTGACGCTTCCATTCCTTTCTCCTACATCGCTGACGCTTCCGGCAAGCCGGTCGGCTACTCCCACGATATCCAGCTGGCCATCGTCGAAGCGATCAAGAAAGACCTCGACCTGCCAAACCTGCAGGTCAAATACAACCTCGTCACTTCGCAAACCCGTATCCCGCTGGTGCAGAACGGCACCGTGGACGTCGAGTGCGGCTCCACCACCAACAACGTCGAGCGTCAGCAACAGGTCGACTTCTCCGTCGGCATCTTCGAAATCGGTACCCGTCTGCTGTCCAAGGCTGACTCCAAGTACAAGGATTTCGACGATCTGAAAGGCAAGAACGTCGTGACCACCGCCGGCACAACTTCCGAGCGTATCCTCAAGGCGATGAACGCTGACAAGCAGATGGGCATGAACGTGATTTCCGCCAAGGACCACGGTGAGTCCTTCCAGATGCTGGAATCGGGTCGTGCCGTTGCGTTCATGATGGACGATGCCCTGCTGGCCGGCGAAGCCGCCAAAGCCAAGAAAGCCTCCGACTGGGCCGTGACCGGTACTCCACAGTCGTACGAAATCTATGGCTGCATGATGCGCAAGGGCGATGCGCCGTTCAAAAAGGCTGTCGACGACGCCATCAAGGCGACCTACGCGTCGGGCGAGATCAACAAGATCTACGAAAAATGGTTCATGCAGCCGATTCCGCCAAAAGGCCTGAACCTGAACTTCCCGATGAGCGACGAGCTCAAGGCCCTGATCGCCAATCCGACCGACAAAGCGGCTGACGACAAGAAATCCTGATTTCTGACTAACCTTATCCCCTGAGGAGGCGCCTGCCTTTTCAGGGGATGGTCACTCCCTGCTGGCACTTATTGGAAACACTCGAACCGGTGGCTGTCGAGCCGATCGCGTGTGCCTGATTTTCACAATCAGGGCGGGAACGGAGCTTCCCCAGGCGGGCACTTGTACATCGATCGAATCGAGGGGAGACCCTAATGAATTACAACTGGGACTGGGGCGTGTTCTTCAAGTCCACCGGCGTGGGCAGCGAGACCTATCTCGACTGGTTCATTTCCGGTCTGGGCTGGACCATCGCCATCGCCATCGTGGCCTGGATCATCGCCCTGCTGCTCGGCTCGCTGCTGGGCATCATGCGCACCGTGCCGAACCGCATCGTGTCGGGCATCGCGACCTGCTACGTCGAACTGTTCCGTAACGTGCCGCTGCTGGTTCAGCTGTTCATCTGGTACTTCCTGGTGCCCGATCTGCTGCCGCCGGATCTGCAGGAGTGGTACAAGCAGGACCTGAACCCGACCACCTCGGCCTATCTGAGCGTTGTCGTGTGCCTGGGCCTGTTCACCGCCGCCCGGGTCTGCGAACAGGTTCGCACCGGCATCCAGGCGCTGCCACGCGGCCAGGAATCCGCCGCCCGCGCCATGGGTTTCAAGCTGCCGCAGATCTACTGGAACGTGCTGCTGCCCCAGGCCTACCGGATCATCATTCCGCCGCTCACCTCGGAATTCCTGAACGTGTTCAAGAACTCCTCCGTGGCGTCCCTGATCGGTTTGATGGAGCTGCTGGCGCAAACCAAACAGACCGCCGAATTCTCGGCCAACCTGTTCGAAGCCTTCACCCTGGCGACCCTGATCTACTTCACCCTCAACATGAGCCTGATGCTGCTGATGCGCATGGTCGAGAAGAAAGTCGCCGTGCCCGGCCTGATCTCCGTGGGGGGTAAATAATGGAATTCGATTTCAGTGGCATCGTTCCGGCCATTCCCGGCCTGTGGAACGGCATGCTGATGACCCTCAAGCTGATGGCGCTGGGCGTGGTCGGTGGGATCATCCTCGGCACCATCCTCGCGCTGATGCGCCTGTCCCACAGCAAACTGCTGTCGAGCATCGCCGGTGCGTACGTCAACTATTTCCGTTCGATCCCGCTGCTGCTGGTGATCACCTGGTTCTATCTGGCAGTGCCGTTCGTGCTGCGCTGGATCACCGGCGAAGACACCCCGATCGGCGCGTTCACCTCGTGCATCGTGGCGTTCATGATGTTCGAAGCGGCGTACTTCTGCGAAATCGTCCGGGCCGGCGTGCAGTCGATCCCGAAAGGCCAGATGGGCGCGGCGCAGGCACTGGGCATGACCTACGGCCAGATGATGCGCCTGATCATCCTGCCTCAGGCGTTCCGCAAGATGACCCCGCTGCTGCTGCAGCAGAGCATCATCCTGTTCCAGGACACCTCGCTGGTCTACACCGTGGGCCTGGTGGACTTCCTCAACGCCTCGCGCGCCAGTGGCGACATCATTGGCCGCTCGAATGAGTTCCTGATCTTCGCAGGTCTCGTGTACTTCACCATCAGCTTTGCCGCCTCGGTGCTGGTCAAGCGTCTGCAAAAAAGGTTCGCCGTATGATCTCTATCAAGAACATCAACAAGTGGTATGGGGACTTCCAGGTGCTGACCGATTGCAGCACCGAGGTCAAAAAGGGTGAAGTGATCGTGGTCTGCGGTCCGTCCGGTTCGGGCAAGTCGACCCTGATCAAGTGCGTCAACGCACTGGAGCCGTTCCAGAAAGGCGACATCGTGGTCGACGGCACGTCGATTGCCGATCCGAAGACCAACCTGCCGAAACTGCGCTCGCGCGTCGGCATGGTGTTCCAGCATTTCGAACTGTTCCCGCACCTGACCATCACCGAAAACCTGACCATCGCGCAGATCAAGGTGCTGGGCCGCAGCAAGGAAGAAGCCACCAAGAAAGGCCTGCAACTGCTCGAGCGCGTCGGCCTGTCGGCTCATGCCCACAAGCATCCGGGGCAACTGTCGGGTGGTCAGCAACAGCGCGTGGCGATTGCCCGTGCGCTGGCGATGGACCCGATCGTCATGCTGTTCGACGAACCGACCTCGGCGCTGGACCCGGAAATGGTCAACGAAGTGCTCGACGTGATGGTGCAGCTGGCCCACGAAGGCATGACCATGATGTGCGTGACCCACGAAATGGGCTTCGCACGCAAAGTGGCCGACCGCGTGATCTTCATGGACGCCGGCAAGATCATCGAAGACTGCAAGAAGGAAGAGTTCTTCGGCGACATCAGCCAACGCTCCGAACGCGCGCAGCATTTCCTCGAGAAAATCCTGCAGCACTAAAAACGGCTGCATTCCCCGACATCCACTGTCGGGGAATGCAGGTGGTTGACCCAAGGCATCTGTGATGAAATGCGACCCCACTCTCTATCGCGCCACGCCGCCATCACTTGCCGTGAAACCCCGTCTGATCCGCCACCTGTTCCTGCCGCCGCTGGTCATCGCTCTGATGATCGGACTGGGTTACATCGGCTTCTGGACCAGTGAACATTTCGGCATCCGCAGCCTCGGCGAAAACGGCCAGCGCCAACTGGAACTGCACGCCCGCGCGGTCGAAAGCGAGATCAGCAAATACACCTACCTGCCCAGCCTGCTGGAGCTCGAATCGAGCGTTTCGCAGCTGCTGGACGACCCGACCCCGGAACACCGGCAAACGGTCAACGATTACCTTGAAGGCCTGAACCGACGCAGCCGCAGTCGGGCCATCTACGTCATGGACACCACCGGCCGCGTCATGGCGACCAGCAACTGGCGCGACGTCGACAGCTACCTTGGTGAAGACCTGTCGTTCCGCGCCTACTTCCAGAACGCCATTCGCGGCCAGCCCGGACGTTTCTACGGAATCGGCAGCACCAACGGCGAACCCGGTTATTACCTGGCCCACGGCCTCGAAGAACACGGCAAGATCATCGGCGTCGCGGTGGTCAAGGTACGCCTGGAAGCCATGGAAGAACGCTGGCAACGGGCGCGTCTCGAAGCCTTCGTCAGCGATGAAAACGGCATCATCATTCTCTCCAGCGATCCGGCCCGACGCCTGAAATCGGTCATACCGTTGAGCGACGAGACCAAGGAAAAACTCGCCCGCAGCCTGCAGTACTACTGGTTCCCGCTGAACGAGCTGCAACCGCTGGCCCGGGAAACCCTATCCGAAGGCGTGGAAAAACTCACCTTCCCGGCCAACAGCGAAGTGCCGAGCCAACAGGATGGCGATGAAGAAAACATCAGCTACCTGGCGCAAACCCGGCCGTTGAGCGATACCCCGTGGAATTTCACCCTGCTAACGCCGTTGCAGGATCTGCGGCGCGAGGCAATCAATCAGGGGATTCTGGTGGCCGTGGCGTTTGCCCTGGTGGCATTCCTGCTGATCGCCTGGAACGAACGGCGCAAGGTCATCGCCACCCGCCTCGCCGCCCGCGAAGCCTTGCAGGAAGCCAACAATCAGCTGGAGCGTCGGATTACCGAACGCACCGCCGACCTGCGCGCCAGCAACGACCGGCTCAAGAGCCAGATCCGCGAACGGCGTCAGGCCGAAGAGACTCTGCGCCGCGCCCAGGACGAACTGGTGCAGGCCGGTAAACTCGCCGCCATCGGCCAGATGTCCACCAGCATCGCCCACGAACTGAACCAGCCGCTGGCGGCGATGCGCACGCTGTCGGGCAACACCATTCGCTTCCTTGAACGCGGCCAGCTCGATGTCGCCAGCACCAACCTCAAGACCATCAACGACCTGATCGACCGCATGGGCCGGATCACCGCCAGCCTGCGCTCCTTTGCCCGACGTGGCGACGACAAGGGCCGCGCCAGCCTCGGCAAAGCAGTGGACGCCGCCCTGCAAGTGCTCGGCGCCCGTGTGGAAAGTGCCGCCCTGAAAGTGCATCGCCAGTTCGATGATGTGCAGGTGCAGATCGACCAGACCCGCCTGGAACAGATTCTGGTCAACCTGATCGGCAACGCCCTCGACGCCATGCAGGCGCAACCGCTGCCGGAGCTGTGGCTGGAAGGCGAAGAATTCAACGGCAAATATCGCCTGCGGGTGCGCGACAACGGCCACGGCATCGACGCCGAAGCCCGCAAGCATCTGTTCGAACCGTTCTTCACCACCAAGCCCGGCGAACAGGGTCTCGGCCTCGGCCTGACCCTGTCGGCCAGCCTTGCCGCCGCCACCGGCGGGCATCTGGGTGTCGAACACCCGGCCAGCGGTGGTACCACTTTCGTCCTCAGTTTACCGTTGGTAAGCCCTACTCCTGCCGAGCCAATATGAACAACGACCTCAGTGTATTGATCGTCGAAGACGACCCCCATGTCCTGCTCGGCTGCCAGCAGGCGCTGACGCTGGAAGACATTCCCTGCATCGGCGTCGGCAGTGCCGAAGAAGCGCTGGAGCAAGTCGGTGACAATTTCGCCGGGATCGTCATCAGCGACATTCGCCTGCCGGGCATCGACGGCCTGGAACTGCTGACCCGACTCAAGCAACGCGACCGCAGCCTGCCGGTGGTGCTGATCACCGGCCACGGCGATATTTCCATGGCGGTCGGCGCGATGCAGAAAGGCGCCTACGACTTCATGGAAAAACCGTTCTCCCCCGAGCGTCTGGTCGATGTGGCCCGTCGTGCGCTGGAGCAACGCAGCCTGAATCGCGAAGTCTCGTCCCTGCGCCGGCAACTGGCCGAGCGCGATTCCCTTGAAGGACGGATCATCGGCCGTTCGCCGGCCATGCAAAACCTGCGCGAACTGATCGCCAACGTCGCCGACACCTCGGCTAATGTGCTGATCGAAGGCGAAACCGGCACCGGCAAGGAACTGGTCGCCCGCTGCCTGCATGACTTCAGCCGCCGTCACAACAAACAGTTCGTTGCGCTGAACTGCGGCGGGCTGCCGGAGAACCTGTTCGAAAGCGAAATCTTCGGCCACGAAGCCAACGCCTTCACCGGCGCCGGCAAACGGCGGATCGGCAAGATCGAACACGCCGACGGCGGCACGCTGTTCCTCGATGAAGTGGAAAGCATGCCGCTGCCGTTACAGATCAAACTGCTGCGGGTATTGCAGGAGCGCACCCTCGAACGCCTCGGGTCGAACCAGAGCGTGGCGGTGGATTGCCGGGTGATCGCGGCCACCAAGTCCGACCTCGACGAATCAAGCAAGGCCGGGGAATTTCGCAGCGACTTGTACTACCGTCTCAACGTGGTGACGCTGGAACTGCCGCCCCTGCGCGAGCGCCGCGAAGACATCCTGCAACTGTTCGAACACTTCACCCAGCAATCGGCCCTGCGTTTCGACCGGGCACTGCCGGAGCTGGACAACCAGACGTTGTCGAGCCTGATGAGCCATGACTGGCCGGGCAACGTGCGCGAACTGCGCAACGTCGCCGAGCGTTTTGCCCTCGGCCTGCCAGCGTTCAAGAAAACCGGCGCGGGTAGCGCGGGCCAGGGTCTGGCATTCGCCGAAGCAGTGGAAGCGTTCGAACGCAACCTGCTCAGCGATGCCCTGCAACGCAGCAGCGGCAACCTGACCCAGGCCAGCCTGGAACTGGGGATGGCCAAGACCACGCTGTTCGACAAAGTGAAGAAATACGGCTTGAGCCATTAAGCGAGAACGATGTGGATCTGATTTTCAAGGCAATGCTCGGCGCGGCCGTGGTGGTGATCCTCGCCATGCTGGCCAAGACCAAAAACTACTACATCGCAGGGCTGGTGCCGCTGTTCCCGACCTTCGCCCTGATCGCCCACTACATCGTCGGCAAGGGCCGTTCGATAGACGACCTGAAGACCACCATCGTCTTCGGCATGTGGTCGATCATTCCGTACTTCGTGTATCTGGCGACGCTGTACGTGATGGTCGACCGCATGCGCCTCGAAGCTTCGCTGGCGGTGGCGGCGGTGGCGTGGTTGATGGCAGCGACGGTGCTGGTGTCGGTGTGGGTGCGGCTGCACGCCTGAGTCAGAGCAGGTTGTGTTCCGCCACCGGTTCGATCTGCGCCCAGTGCGACGTGTCTTCGCGATGCTCGCGCAGATACGGCAACACCGCCGCCAGCAAAGGTTCCTTGAACGCTTCCTGAAAGCGGTGCGCCAGCCCCGGAATCAGCCGCAGCTGACTGCCGCGAATATGCGCCGCCAGGTGCACGCCGTGCATCACCGGCAATAACGGATCAGCCGTGCCGTGTACCACCAGGGTCGGGACGCGCAGTTGATTGAGCAACGCCACCCGGCTCGGTTCGGCAAGGATCGCCATGATCTGACGCTTCACGCCTTCGGGATTGAACGCCCGGTCATAGGACAGCGCCGCCTGATGCAGCAAGGCCTGCCGGTCATCGCTGACCGAAGGGCTGCCCAGTGCGGCCAGCAGATCGGCCTGTTGCTCCAGGGCAATCTGGCGATTGGGCGCGCCGCGCCGTGACAGCAATTGCACCAGCGCCGCGCTCGGCGCCGGCAACCCTTCGGCACCGGAGCTGGTCATGATCAGCGTCAGGCTTTCGACCCGTTGCGGCGCCATCGCCGCCATGTGCTGGGCGATCATCCCGCCCATGCTCGCGCCGAGCACGTGGAATTGCTCGACGTGCAACGCATCCATCAGGCCCAGCGCATCGTCGGCCATGTCGGTCAGGCTGTAAGGCGCCGCCACCGGCAGGCCGAGTTTGTAGCGCAGCACCTCAAAGGTCAGGTTGGCTTCGGCCGGCGTCTGGCGCCAGGTCGACAGACCGACATCGCGGTTGTCATAACGGATCACCCGAAAGCCCTGCTGACACAGCGCAACCACCACTTCATCCGGCCAGTGGATCAACTGGCCGCCCAGGCCCATCACCAGTAACAGCGCCGGATCCGACGCACGGCCGATGCTCTGGTACGCCAGGCTCACCTGCTCCAGATCGACCCGTTCGGTCGGTACATTGACGTCGCAACGCGACGCCGCGTAGGACGCCGGAACGCAAAAAACCGCGGCCAACAACGCCGCGATTGCAAAAAATCCCTTGAACATGAAAAACACCGAAACGCAGAACCCCAGTAGAACGCGAGTCTGATGAAGTTTGTTCAAGCGCGCTGCCACAGTTCGATGACAGTTTGATGAAGAGTGCCGAGCGGTCGAATCGGCGAGAGTCCAGCAAGTGCCTGTGCCACCTACCGCTTGTCGGGACTGTCAGATCTGACAGTCGTTAAAAAACTGCCTTTGACACAGCATGAATTCTCGGCCGACAGGCGGCCATCAACGCATCAGGGAGGCAATATGAGCGCGAATCTCATTCCAAACGGAGATTTCCAGTCGGGCAGTTTTACCCCATGGATCGCACAGGCTCTTCAGGGCAAAGCCGACGTGGTCAATCACAACCGCAGCTTCCAGGCGCAACTGCACCCTGGAGTGGATGACGGCATCTTGCTCTATACCCAGTTCGAAGCCCCCTCCGGGTCTTTTACCCTGAGTTTCAGTGCATCCGCACCCACTGCCCAGTACTACCTGCCTCCATTTGATTACGTTACTCACCCGTTCCTGGTTTATTTCATTTCGGGCTTCGACGCAGGCGGTCAATTGATTCAGGCGGACTTTGGCCTGGCGCCGCTGCAACCCACGGATACAGTCTTTAACTACAGCGGCAATATGCCGGCTGACGTAAAGAGGGTCGAAGTTCGATTCTCGGGTCCCTCAGATCCTTATAAAAACAAAGGTTCGCTTTACATCAACAATGTGAATTACACACCGGGGCAGACTTTCCCCCAACGCTGGAGCTGAGCGAAAAAAACCGCTGAATGCATAGCCTCAGCGGTTTTTCGATGTGGGCCGGTTCTGAGGTATTACGCCAACTGACTGCGCAACTGCCGCGCCGCGGCGACCATGTTGACCAGTGCCGCTTCGGTCTCGGGCCAGGCGCGGGTTTTCAGGCCGCAATCGGGGTTGACCCACAGACGCTGCGCCGGAATGCGCTTCACGGCTTTGCTCATCAGTTTGACCATCTCGGCGGTATCCGGCACGCGCGGCGAGTGAATGTCGTAGACACCCGGGCCGATGTCGTTCGGGTAGTCGAACGCTTCAAAGGCCTCGAGCAATTCCATGTCCGAACGCGAGGTTTCGATGGTGATCACGTCGGCATCCATGTCGGCGATCGCCTTGATCACATCGTTGAATTCGCTGTAGCACATGTGGGTGTGGATCTGGGTTTCATCCTTCACACCCGACGCAGTCAGACGGAACGCTTGCACCGCCCAGTCGAGGTATTCCTGCCATTGCTCACGGCGCAGCGGCAGGCCTTCGCGGAACGCCGCTTCGTCGATCTGCACGATTCTGATCCCGGCGTTTTCCAGATCGACCACTTCGTCACGCAGGGCCAGCGCCAGTTGTTGCGCCTGGACTTTGCGCGACACGTCTTCGCGGGGGAACGACCACATCAGCATGGTCACGGGACCGGTCAGCATGCCTTTCATCACCTTGTCCGTCAGGCTCTGGGCGTAGCTGATCCAGTCAACGGTCATGGCGTTCGGACGGCTGAGGTCGCCATAAATCACCGCCGGTTTGACGCAGCGGGAACCGTAGCTCTGGACCCAGCCGAAACGGGTGAACAGATAACCGTCGAGCTGTTCGGCAAAGTACTCGACCATGTCGTTGCGCTCGGCTTCACCGTGCACCAGTACATCGAGGCCCAGACGTTCCTGCACCTGCACCGCGTGGCGGATTTCGCTGCGCATGGCATCGTGGTAGTCGTTGGCCGACAGCTTGCCCTGCTTGAACGCCTGACGGGCCAGACGAATCGATCCAGTCTGCGGGAACGAACCGATAGTGGTGGTCGGGAACGTCGGCAATTTCAAACGCGCCTGCTGTGCGGCGATGCGTTTGGCAAACGGCGAATGCCGCTGGCTGTCGCTGGCATTGATCGCCTCGATCCGCGCTTGCACGTCGGCCTTGTGAATACGCGGCGAGCGGGCGCGGCTCTCCTGAATCGCGCGGCTTTCGGCCAGTGCGCTTTGCACGTTCGGCGCTTGCGGGTCGTTCAGCGCATCACGCAACACCGAGATTTCGCTGCACTTCTGCACGGCGAATGCCAGCCAGCTTTTCAGTTCCGGATCGAGCTTGTCTTCACGCTCGACATCCACCGGGCTGTGCAGCAACGAGCAGGAACTGCTGACCCACAGGTTGTCGCCGAAACGCTCCTGCGCCGGTTGCAGTCGCGCCAGCGCCTGCTCCAGTTCGCAGCGCCAGACGTTGCGCCCGTTGACCAGGCCGACCGAGAGAATCTTGTAGGTCGGCAGACGATCAAGCACCTGACCGAGCTGATCGGGCGCACGTACGGCGTCGATGTGCAGGCCTTGCACCGGCAGACCGACGGCCAGGCCGAGGTTGTCTTGCAGACCGCTGAAATAGGTCGCCACCAGTTTCTTCAGCGGCGAGTACTGCAGGATGTGATAGGCGCGTTCGAAGGCACTTTTCCACGCCTGCGGCAGGTCGAGAGTGAGGATCGGCTCGTCGATCTGCACCCACTCCACGCCCTGGGCGGCGAGGCGACCGAGGATTTCGTTGTACACCGGCAGCAGGCGCTCAAGCAGATCGAGCTTGTCGAAATCGTTGCCTTTCGCCTTGCCCAGCCACAGATAAGTCAGCGGGCCGATGATCACCGGTTTGACGTTGTGACCGAGGGTTTTGGCTTCTTCGACTTCATCGAACAGCTGATCCCAGCTCAGCTTGAATGGCTGGTCGGCGGTGAACTCCGGGACCAGGTAGTGGTAGTTGGTATCGAACCACTTGGTCAACTCTTGGGCGTATTGAGTCTTGCCGTGCTCGCCGCCGCAGCAGGAAGACGTGGCGCCACGGGCCATGGCAAACAAGGTGTCGAGGGTCGGCAGACCGCGTTCGTCACGCACACCGTCGAAGCGCTCGGGGATCACACCGAAGGTCAGCGAGTGGGTCAGCACCTGGTCGTACCAGGCGAAGTCGCCGACCGGCAGCAGGTCGATGCCGGCGTCCTTCTGCAATTGCCAGTGCCTGGCGCGCAGCTCGCGGCCGACCTGATTCAGAGCGGCCTGATCGAGATCGCCTTTCCAGTACGCTTCGAGGGCTTTTTTCAGTTCGCGGTCGGCGCCGATGCGCGGGAAACCCAGAGTGTGTGCCACGGCCATGTCGAGTGTTCTCCATTGCGTAAAAGATGGCGCCATTGTCGACAGCCAGGGCAACATGAGCCAAACTCAACCTTTTCGTGTTGATCACAAATTTTCCTCATGGAGCCTGCGGTGCTTGAGATCCGTCACCTGAAAACCCTGCATGCCCTGCGTGAAGCCGACAGCCTGGTCGATGCAGCCGACCGCCTGCACCTGACCCAGTCGGCGCTGTCCCACCAGTTCAAGGAGCTGGAAGAGCGCATGGGCATGCCGTTGTTCGTGCGCAAGACCAAACCGGTGCGCTTCACCAGCGCCGGCCTGCGCCTGCTGCAACTGGCCGACGCGACCCTGCCGCTGCTGCGCGCCGCCGAACGTGATATCGGACGGCTGGCCGGTGGCACCGCCGGGCGTCTGCACATGGCCATCGAATGCCACAGCTGCTTCCAGTGGCTGATGCCGACCATCGACCAGTTCCGCGATGCCTGGCCGGAAGTCGAACTCGACCTCGCTTCGGGTTTCTCGTTTGCCCCGCTGCCGGCGCTGGCTCGCGGCGACCTGGATCTGGTGGTGACGTCCGACCCGCTGGAAATCGCCGGCATCACCTACGTGCCGCTGTTCACCTACGAAGCCATGCTCGCGGTCGCCAATCAGCATGCGCTGGCGAGCAAACCGTACATCGTCCCCGAAGACCTGCTGACCGAAACCCTGATCACTTATCCGGTGGAACGTGATCGGCTGGACATCTTCACCCGCTTCCTCGAACCGGCCGACATCGAACCGGCGCAGGTGCGCACCTCAGAGCTGACGGTGATGATGATGCAGCTGGTGGCCAGCGGCCGTGGCGTGTGCGGCATGCCGCACTGGGCGCTGCATGAATACAGCTCGCGCGGTTACGTGAAGGGCAAGCGGCTGGGCGAGAAAGGTCTGTTCGCGACGCTGTACGCGGCAATCCGCGCCGACATGCTGGACGCGCCGTACATGCGCGATTTCCTGCTGACGGCCAAGGACACCTCGTTCTCGACCCTGGATGGGGTCAGCGCGGTTCGTTGAGACTGGCGGTTGGCACGAAAGGCTGGGACCACATGTGGATCTTGTCGAAATAGTCCTCGCCGACCCGCACCGCCATCGGCTCGAGGCCGAACTGGATGAAGCCGCAGCGCTGGTACAGATGAAACGCCGCGTCATTGCCGGCGGTGACGGTCAATTGAATGACTTTCAGCGCCGGATGCTGCTGCGCTTCCCCCAGCACCGCCTCCATCAATTTCAGCCCCAGCCCGCGCTGACGAAACTCGGCCGACACATACATGCCGAACACCGTTGCCTTGTGCCGGGCCTTCTCCCGAGGCTCGAACGCCAGGCCAACGATCCCCACCAGCCGGCCCTCTTCGAACGCGCCAAACACCGCGTCGAGCTTGCTGGTCAGGCGTGATTCCCACCAGCTCAACGGCATCACTGCACGTTCGCGCACGCTGGAGGTGAACGCCTGCGGATGCCGGTCATAGGCTTCCAGCATCAATTCGCGATAGGCCAGCGCATGACTGGCGTCCAGCCGCTCGATCCACATGTTCAGGCGGCCTTGCGCTGTTCAAGCATCAGCCGCACGGCCAGGCCGCCCAGCACGAAGCCCATGAAATAACGCTGCGCCGCCAGCCAGGTCGGATTGTTGACGAACCACGAAGCGATCCCCGCTGCGAACAGCGCGATCAACAGGTTGACGCTGAAACTGACGCTGATCTGGGTCAGGCCGAGGATGAGGCTCTGGGTGAACACCGAGCCGTGCTCGGGGGTGATGAACTGCGGGAATACCGAGAGGTAGAACACCGCGATTTTCGGGTTCAGTGCGCTGGTGAGAAAACCCATGGTGACCAGTTTGCGCGAAGAATCCGCCGGCAACTGTTGCGCCTCGAACGGCGAGCGGGCGCCGGGTTTCACCGCCTGCCAGGCCAGCCACAACAGGTACAGCGCGCCGGCCCACTTCAACACTTCATAGGCCATCGGCACGGCGAGAAACACCGCGGTCAAACCGGCGGCCGCCGCGAACAGATGCACGAAGAACCCCGCCACCACGCCGAGCAGCGAGGTCACCCCGGCGCGACGTCCCTGGCAGATCGACCGCGAGATCAGGTAGATCATGTTCGGCCCCGGCGTCAGTACCATCAGCAGGGCGGCGGCGGCGAAAATCAACAGGTCTTGAAGCGGGATCATGACGAAGTCCTTTGCACGAATGATCAGGCGATCGCAGTCAGCGAGGCTCGATAAAACGGCAGGATCAGGTCGCGTGTCAATGGGGCGAGAACCACATCGCCGTCGGTGGCCGGGTCGATCCAGATCACCTCTTCGATCTCGGCGGCCGGAGACACCCTGGCGTCGATGGTCAGTTGAAAGAGTTCGGCCTGCACAACGAATCCCGGCTCGTTGGCAGCGGGTGCCGAGAACTGACCGAG
Source organism: Pseudomonas sp. GW456-12-1-14-TSB6 (assembly GCF_059424205.1). NCBI lineage: Bacteria > Pseudomonadati > Pseudomonadota > Gammaproteobacteria > Pseudomonadales > Pseudomonadaceae > Pseudomonas > Pseudomonas sp. GW456-12-1-14-TSB6. The sequence continues at coordinate 11,680 of NZ_JBWKZE010000032.1, read as the reverse complement.
AAAGCTCGCCTGCGCCGGATCGATCACCAGTCCCAGTTCTTCCTCCAGCTCACGGGCCAGCGCATGCACCGGCAGTTCATGGGCCTCAATCTTGCCGCCCGGCTGCATGAACGCCGTGGTATTGCGCTTGCGCACCAGCAGGGTCTGGCCGTCGGGACCGATCAGCAGCGCGGCGGCGATACGGATGATGCGGGGGGAAACTGCGGATACAGAAGTCATGGGTCAGCCACCGGCCTTGAGAAAAGCCGCAAGGATCCCATGCCGGCCGCGCCAGCGTCATCCACCCTGGGCCGCAAGCGTCGTCTCAGGCTCTTGCGGCACCTTTACGAATACCTTGTATTTGCCGCCCTCCATGGCCTCGAAACTGATCAGTTTTTCAACCAGCGGAGCGCTCAGCACTTTGCCGGCGTTGAGCAGCAACATGCCGTTGTCGGCATTGAGGTTGCGCGCCAGGATCATCCCCGCCGCCAGCTCCCGGGTGCCCATGACCTTGACGTCCGGATCGGCCAGGGTGATGTCGCTGACCATTGCGCAGACCTTGACGAAGTCCTCGATCAGCTCGGGATCATAGACTTTGCCGGCGTACTGGCGCAGGTACAACAGCGCTTCATCGCTGTTCATCTGCCGTTCGAGAATCAACCCGCGCTGCAATTCGACGAAATCCACCGCCAGTTTCAACAGGCGCGAGCCCAGGGGAATGGCTTCGCCCTTGAGACGGTCGGGGAAGCCTGTGCCGTCCCAGTGTTCCTGATGGTGCAGGATCAGCCGCGCCGCGTCCTTCATCGGGTCGAGGGTCATCAATAGCGATTCGCTCTGTTTCGGATAGGCACGGTAGCGGTCGCGCTCTATGGAGTGCAGCAGGTCCGAGGGCGTGGTCATCATGCTGTCGGTCCAGCTCAGTTTGCCGATGTTGTAGAGCGCCGCCGCCATGGTCAGGTCGCGGCTGGCGGCTTCGTCCAGCCGATGAACCTTGCAGTAGCCGCGTACCAGCTCGATGATCTGCCGGTTGGTCTGCTTGGCCGGCGGCAGACGCAAATTCGCCAGCAGCGAGAACACTTCGGTGCCGGTCACATAACTGTGTTTGAGCTCCTCGTAGGCCAGGTCGAGCATGTCGGCGGTCTGCTGCAGTTCGGCGGTACGGGCGGCGACGTGTTTTTCCAGGGTGCTGTTGAGCAATTTCAATTGTTCGTTTTGCACTCGCGTCAGTTTTTCCAGACGTTCGCGCTCGCGTGCCAGATGCTGATGCTCGAGGGCCTGACGCAAAGTCAGCAGCATTTCCTCGTCGTTCCAGGGTTTGCTGATGTAACGGTGGATCTGCCCTTCGTTGATGGCCTTGATGATCGCCGAAGGGTCGGCGTAGCCGGTGAGCATGATCCGCGCAGTCGCCGGGTACAGCTCATGAACGCGCGCCAGCAGCGTGGCGCCATCCATGTTGGGCATGCGCGCATCGCTCATCACCAGATTCACCGGTTGCTGTTCGAGTATTTCCAGCGCCTGGGCACCGCTGGTGGCCAGCAAGACGTCATAAGGCTGACCGCGCAACAGGCGGCGCAGGCTGTTGAGGATCGGTTCTTCGTCATCGACCAGCAGCACTTTGGGCCGGGGCGGCGAAATCGGGGCGGACGGCTCTTCCATGGCGAAGCCTCGTGAAAAACGTTGGACATGACTGCCGCGCCGGCAGACCTCCCCTGCTTGCCCGCGCTTGAATCACAGGCTAGATGATTTTCGCAGGGCGCGTGTAAATCCCCTGTTACACCACGCCAGGCAAAGTTGCGCCCTGGCAACTATGCTCAAGTCGCTGGACGACACCATCGACCTGCGCGCAGGCATGTGATGAGGGGAAAAGGATGCTCCCGATGACGAATGTGCGTGAACACACGGGTATTGCGTCATGAGTGCGCAACCCGGACACACCAACCGCCGCGTGCTCATCGTCGACGATACCGCGTCGATCCATGACGATTTCGCCAAGATCCTCAAACCGGCCACGGCTGAAGCCGACAGCCTGGATGAAACGGAAAGCCTGCTGTTCGGCGATGCGTCCTCCGCCCCCGTCGCACCGAAAGACCGTTTCGAACTCGACTCGGCCTATCAGGGCCGCGAAGCGCTGGACAAAGTCGAAGCCGCACTCGCCGCCGGCCGCCCCTACGCCATGGCCTTCATCGACATGCGCATGCCGCCGGGCTGGGATGGCCTGGAAACCATCGAGCGGCTGTGGCAGGTCGATCCCAAGCTGCAGGTGGCCCTGTGCACCGCCTACTCCGATTACTCGTGGGAAGACATCGACCGGCGGCTGGCCCTGACCGATCGCCTGCTGATCCTGAAAAAACCCTTCGACGCGATCGAAATCCGTCAGATGGCCAGCGCCCTGACAGTCAAGTGGCAAATGACCGAAGACGCCGCCATGAAGATGAACCTGCTGGAACAGGCGGTTCAGGAGCGTACCCGGGAACTGTCCGACGCCAACATCATCGTGCAGAACAGCCCGACCATCCTCTACCGGTTGCGCGGTGAACCGTCGTTTCCGCTGATGTACATCTCCCACAACATCACCCGCTACGGCCATGTCGCGGCTGATCTGGTGGGTTCGGCCAACTGGGCGCAGACGCTGATTCACCCGGACGATCAGGTCAGTGTCGATACCGCCATGGGCCGGGTGCTCGATCGGCATGCCGAAGGCGCCTCCATCGAGTTTCGCCTGCGTACCGGCGCGGGCGACTGGCGCTGGGTGGAAAACCGCTACATCCCGGTGCGCGATCACGACGGCCGCCTGCTGGAAGTCGAGGGGATCATTCTTGACATCACCGAACGCCGGCTGGCCGAAGAGAAAATGGCCTTGCTGGCCCGCACCGACGGACTCACGGGACTGGCCAATCGCGCCACGCTGATCGAGCGTCTGCATCAGGCCTTCGCCGCCGCGCGTCGGGGAGCGGCACCTTTTGCGGTGTTTTACCTGGATCTGGATCACTTCAAGCGGATCAACGACACCCTCGGTCATCCGGTCGGCGATCTGTTGTTGCAGGCAGTGGCGCAACGGATCAAATCCAATGTACGGGAAAATGACGTGGTCGCACGGCTGGGCGGAGACGAGTTCGCGATCCTGCAACTGGACGTCAGCGACCCGACCCAGTCTGCTGCCATCGCGACCAAGATCCGCGATGCGCTTCTGGAGCCCTACCAACTGGCAGGCAATGCCTTGCGCATTTCCGTCAGTATCGGCATCTGCCTGTACCGCGCCAACAGTCTGGATGCCGACAGTCTGCTGGCCGGCGCCGACATGGCGCTGTACCGCGCCAAGGAAACGGGGCGCAATCAGTACCAGTTCCATTCCGAGCAAATCACTCGCGAAGTCGCCGAGCGCATGACCCTGGCCGAGGAGTTGATGACCGCCCTGACTCAGGGAGGACTGAAGCTCGACTACACGCCGGAAGTGGACATGCACAGCGGCAAGATTCTCGGCATGGCCGCGCAGGTCAAATGGCAACATCCCCGGCTTGGTCTGCTGCCGGCGTCGGCCTTCGTACCGGCAGCGGAAAAGACCGGCGCAATCATCCCGCTCGGTCGCTGGATCCTGGATCACGCCTGCTGGCAGATGCGCCAGTGGCAAAACGAGGGAGTGGCGCCTCCGGTGATGGCGATCAGGATTTCCCTGGCGCAACTCAAGAGCGGCCCGGAACTCATCTATGACGTGCTGCGCACCACCGCCCGCTGGGAACTGGCACCGTGGGATCTGCGTTTCGATGTCACCGAAGCGACCCTGGCCCAGACCAAATGGACCCACAACGATGTGCTGCCGCGCCTGAGTGAGCTTGGGGTAAAGATCGCCATCGACGATTTCGGCACCGAATACTCATCGTTCGATTACCTGAAAACCTACCGGGTCAATCACCTCAAACTCGCCCAATCCCTGATCGACAGTGCAGCCCAGGATGAAGGCAGCGCCAATACCCTGCGAGCGATCGTCAATTTCGCCCGGGATCTGGCGATCGACATCAGCGCCGAAAGCGTCCAGCCCACAGATCGGGATGACGCCCTCGCCTCTTCGGTCCCGCTGAAAAACGTGCAAGGCCTTTGCTTCAGGGAGGCTGTCAGCCCCGAACAGGCGGCCCGCCTGCTGAAGGACGGGAACGCGACCGCCCCGCTGCCCAGGGAGGACGAGGGATGAAAACACCTTTTGCGCAGACCAACCGGCGCATATTGATCGTCGACGATACCCCGGCGATCCATGATGACTTTCGCAAGATACTGACCCCGGACACCAGCGGTGCAGCAGACCTGGATACGCTCGAGCAAACGCTGTTCGGCACCCGGCAATCATCGCACCTGACGTTCCAGCTCGACTCCGCCTATCAGGGGCAGGAAGCGCTGAAACTGGTGCAGCATGCGGTGGAAGAAGGCCGGCCTTATGCCCTCGCGTTCACCGACATGCGCATGCCGCCCGGTTGGGACGGTCTGGAAACCATCGAAAAACTGTGGGCGGTCGATCCGAATCTGCAAATTGCCTTGTGCACCGCCTATTCCGACTACAGCTGGGAGGCCATGGCCGAACGACTGGAATTCGGCGATCAGTTGCTGATCCTGAAAAAACCGTTCGACACCCTGGAAATCCGCCAGATGGCCAATGCCCTGACCTGGAAATGGCAGTTGGCCCAGGACGCGGCGCTGAAGATGCTCAGTCTCGAGCAGACCATCGAAGCCCGCGTGCATGAATTGCTCAAGGTCTCGCACCTGTTGCAGTACGACAGCCTCACCGGCCTGCCCAACAGCACCTTGCTCGGTGACCGTTTGACTCAATCGCTGGCCGCCTGCCGGCGCCATGACAAACAACTGGTGGTGATGTTTCTCGGGCTTGATCGCTTCAAGCGCATCAACAATGCCCTGGGCCACCCGGCGGGCGACGAGATGCTCAAACGGGTCGGCCAGCAATTGCTCGCCTGTGTGCGCGAATCGGATTCGGTCTTTCGTTATGGCTCCGACGAGTTCGTGGTAATGCTCAGCGACATCAACCACCCGCAGCAGACCCGCAGCATTGCCGAGAAACTGCTGGGCGCCATGCGTATTCCACAGACGATTGTCGGGCATCCCGTGAGCATCACGGCCAGTCTGGGCATCAGCATCTATCCCGACGACGGGTTCGAAGCCATCGAATTGATCAAAAAAGCTGAAACGGCCATGCGCAACGCCAAGGAAACCGGGCCGAGCGAGATCGCTTTCTTTATCGAGGCGATGAACCAGCGTGCCCGGGAACAGCAAGGCATCGAAACGGGCATTCGCCAGGCCCTGCAGCGGCACGAATTCGTCCTGCATTACCAGCCGAAAATCGACCTGGCCAGTAGCCGGGTGGTCGGCGCCGAAGCACTGGTGCGCTGGCAAAAACCGGGACATGGCTGGGTCTATCCGTCGGATTTCATACCGGTGGCCGAAGACAGTGGCCTGATCGTGCCGCTGAGCAAATGGGTGCTGGCCGAAGCCTGCCGCCAGACCCGGGACTGGCAACAGGCGGGCTTGCCGCCGATCCGCATGTCGGTCAACACCTCGGCCATCGACTTTCGCCAGCGCCATTTCGTCGAGGGCATCGAGCAGGTACTGGCACAGACCGGGCTCGATCCCCGTCTGCTGGAACTGGAGATCACTGAAGGTGTGCTGATGCAGAACGTCGATGCGACGATGAACGCGCTGGGCAGGCTGAAGGCGCTGGGGGTTCGGCTGGCCATCGATGACTTCGGCACCGGCTATTCCAGCCTGAGCTATCTGCGCCGCTTTCCCATCGATGTGCTGAAAATCGATCAGTCGTTCATTCGCGGCCTGAGCCATGACAGCGGTGATGCAGCCCTGGTCGGCGCGATCATCAGCCTGGGCAAGAGCCTGAACCTCAACGTCATTGCCGAAGGTGTGGAAACAGCACAACAGTTGGAGTTTCTCAGGGCTCACCACTGCGAGGAGGGCCAGGGCTTTTATTTCAGCAAGGCCTTGCCGGCAGAGGCCTTCGCCCGGTTGCTGGAGTCTGCTCAGCCTGGCACGTGGGGTGTTTCATGAATCGCCCGGGGTCGTTGGTTCTACTGCTCGGTCTGTGCGCAAATGCCATCGCCGCACCGCTGGACGAGCCGCTGAAACCTTTGCCGCCAATGCCGCACCTGGATGCCAGGCGGGTCGAGCTGGGGCGCCAGTTGTTCCATGACCCGCGATTGTCGATCAATAACACGCTGTCCTGCGCCAGCTGCCATCAACTGGATAAAAGCGGCGCCGACACCCGCGCCTTCTCCAACGGCTTCGATGGGCAACCGGTGGCGGTCAACACGCCGACCGTATTCAACGCCAGCCTCAATTTCCGCCAGTTCTGGGACGGCCGCGTCGAAACCCTGGAAGAACAAAGCAACGTCGTGATCACCAGCCCCCACGAAATGGGCAGCGACTGGAACACCGTCGTGCAACGGATCGCTGACGACGCAGCCTATGGTCAAAGCTTTCGTGCCGCCTACCCCGATGCCGTGAACCGGGCCAATATCCAGAATGCGCTGGCCACCTATGAGCGCACGCTGCTGACCCCCGACTCCCGTTTCGATCAGTACCTGCTGGGCAATACCGATATCCTGACCCTCGAAGAAAAATACGGCTATCAGCGTTTCAAGGAGTACGGCTGCATTGCCTGCCATCAGGGCGTCAACATCGGCGGCAACATGTTCCAGAAATTTGGCGTGTTCGGCGACTACATCGCCGATCGCGGTAACCCGACGGTGGCCGACCAGGGCCGTTTCAACGTGACCGGCGACGAAGCCGACCGCGCCGTGTTCAAGGTGCCGAGCCTGCGTAATGTCGCGCTGACCGCACCGTACTTCCATGACGGCTCGGCGCCCACCCTCGAACGGGCCGTGGACGTGATGTTCCAGTATCAGTTGGGGCGCATGCCGAGCGAAGAAGACAAGACCCTGATCATCCTGTTTCTCAAGACCCTGACCGGCCATCCGGAGGGCCAGCCATGATGAAGGTTTCACGCCGTGTCAGCCTGATGTTGATCGGGCTCGTCGCCGTGCTGCTGGCCTCGATCCTGGTGTTTCTCTACCTCAAGTCCAGCACCGAGCAGACGACGGCCTACACCGAATCCCGGGACCTGATCCGCCAGATCAAGCAGCAGGACTCGCTGTGGGAAAACGAAATCCTCAAGGCCCGGGTGGCGATCTCCCACAATTACGACCCGCTGGTCTCGCCGATGAGCGAGATGAACCGCCTGTGGGAACGCTTCGACACCATGGAGTCCGGCCACGGGCGCAACGACTCGACACAATGGGACGAAGCCCACGAGAGTTTTCTCAAGGCGATGCAGGAAAAGACCCGGCTGGTGGAGCAGTTCAAGTCGCACAACGCCTTGCTGCGCAACTCCTTGGCGTTCCTGCCGACCGCCGAAGATGACATTCAGGCACAACTGGCCGGCCTGTCCGATCTCGACAAGATTCAGGTGCAGAACATCGCCACCGATACCTATGACCTGCTGCTCAGCGCACTTGAGTTCTCTCAGGTCACCTCCGACGACAAGGCCGCCGATATCGTCCTGGGCCTGAACAAACTGGCGGTGAACGCGCAACGCCTGCCCCAGGACTTTCAAGCCCCGATCAGGATCCTGAGCAATCACATCAGCCTGATCCTGCGCGAGCAGCCGATCGTCAACCGCTTGCTCGAGGAGATTGAGGCGGTTCCGGTGGCCGAGCGCCTGGACAACATCACCAACATGCTCAACCGGGATCAGCAGCGGGTCGAAAAAATCGACAGGAAATATCACTTCTATCTGCTGCTGTTCTCGGTCCTGCTGATGCTGTCGCTGCTGTGGCTGGCCATCCGTCTGATCCGCAGTTTCGCCGAGATCAACCGGGTCAACGCAGCCCTGCAAACCGCCAACGATGTGCTGGAGCAACGGGTCGAGGAACGCACCCGGGAGCTCAAGAACGCCCAGAGCGAACTGCTCGACGCCGCACGCCAGGCCGGCATGGCCGAGATCGCGACCAACGTGCTGCATAACGTCGGCAACGTGCTCAACAGCGTGAACATTTCCTCCGACCTGATCGCGCGCAAGTTACGCAACAGCAAGACCCTGGGGCTGGGCAAGGCCATGCAGCTGATCAACGAACACCCCGACGACCTCGGCCAGTTCCTCAGCGAAGACCCCAAGGGCAAATTGCTGCCCGGTTATCTCAATCAACTGGTCGTTGCCATCGCCCAGGAACAGCAGGAAATGGTCGACGAACTGAACCAGATGAACAAAAGTGTCGATCACATCAAGGACATCGTCGCCACCCAGCAATCCTATGCCGGGGCCAGCAGCCTGACCGAGCCGCTGTACATCAGCGAACTGCTCGAAGACGCCCTGCGCATGAACGCCGGAGCCCTGACCCGGCACCACGTCACAGTGGTCAAGGACTACGCCGAAGTGCCGCAGGTGATGGGTGACAAACACCGTTTGCTGCTGATCCTGATCAACCTGATCAGCAACGCCAAATACGCGATGTCCGACCTCAGCAACCGCCCGCGCACCATCACCCTGGGCGTAAAAATCGTCGACGGGAATTATCTGGAAATCAGCGTCAAGGACGATGGCGAAGGTATCGCCCCGGAAAACATGACGCGGATCTTTGCCCACGGTTTCACCACTCGCAAGGAGGGCCACGGCTTCGGCCTGCACAGTTGCGCCCTGGCGGCCATCGAGATGAACGGCCACCTCACGGCCCACAGCGACGGACCTGGCCAGGGCGCCCTGTTCACCTTGCAGATTCCGCTGATCGCGGTAACGGAGAACGCATGATCGAATTGTCGAACCGCCGCATTCTGCTGATCGATGACATGCCGTCGATCCACGAAGACTTTCGCAAGATCCTCGCCCCGGCTTCAGCGCAGTCCGCAGAGATGGACGAAATGGAAGCCGCGCTGTTCGGCGAAACCGCCAGACCCCGGCGAGCGGTTTTTGAACTGGACTCGGCCTACGGAGGGGAAGAAGGCCTGGCCAAACTCAACCTGGCCTTGCAGGAACAATGTCCCTACGCCCTGGCGTTCGTCGACATGCGCATGCCCGACGGCTGGGACGGGGCGCAAACCATCGAAGCGCTGTGGCAGCAGGATCCGCAGTTGCAGGTGGTGGTCTGTACCGCCTATTCCGACTATTCCTGGGACGAATTGCTGGATCGTCTGCACGCCCATGACCGGCTGCTGATTCTGAAAAAACCCTTCGACAACATCGAAGTCCAGCAGATGGCCAACACCCTTCTGACCAAATGGCAGATGACCGAGCGCGCGTCGCTGCAAATGCATCACCTGGAACATCTGGTGGATCAGCGTACCGCCCAGTTCAAGCAGGCCAGCGAAGCCTTGCAGCGGGAAATCGACGAACGCAAACAGCTGGAAGGCCAGTTGGTGCAATCGGAGAAGCTCGCTTCGCTGGGGCAACTGGCCGCTGGCGTCGCCCATGAAATCAACAATCCGATCGGTTTCATTTCCTCCAACCTCGGCACGCTCGACGGCTATTTCCAGCAACTGCTCGCCATGCTCGGCGCCTATCACACCGCCGGGCAAACCCTGCCCGCCGAACTGGCTGGGCAGTTGCAGCAATTGCGCGAGGACCTCGAACTGGATTTTCTGCTCGAAGACATTCCGGTGCTGATCAGGGAATCCAAGGAAGGCATCGCTCGGGTCGGCCAGATCGTCAGGGACCTGAAGGATTTCTCCCGGGTCGACAGCCATCAGGAATGGCAGTGGGCCAATCTGCAACAGGGCATCGAATCGACCCTGAACATTGTCGCCAGCGAGCTCAAGTACAAGGCCGATGTGATCAAGGAGTATCAGGAGCTGCCGGACATCGAATGCCTGCCCTCGCAAATCAATCAGGTCATCATGAACCTGGTGGTCAACGCGGCGCAGGCCATGGGCCCGGAGCGCGGCACCATCACCCTGCGCACTGGCGTGCAGGGAGAATCGGCAGTCATCGAAGTCGCCGATACGGGCTCGGGCATTGCACCCGAAACCCTGCAAAAGATCTTCGACCCGTTCTTCACCACCAAACCGGTCGGCCAGGGGACGGGCCTGGGCCTGTCCCTGTCCTATGGCATCGTGAAAAAACACGGCGGTGACATTTCCGTCAGCAGCAAACCGGGATTCGGTACGACGTTCCGCGTGCAACTGCCGTTGCGCCAAACCCGGCCGGCGGCCTGATGCCTGATCAGGCCGCTTCCTGAAAGTCCATCTCCGGTGGTTGGCGACGGAAGCCACCGGTCAGCACCGCCAGATACAGCACACCAATCGCCAGCCAACTCAGGCCCAGATACACCGCCAGGTGATCGAGGCTGACCATCAGCCACAAGTCCGCCAGCAGACCGATGAACGGGAAGACCAGGAACAGCACCAGTTCGCGCAGACCTTTTTTATCCCCGCCGATCCAATAGTGAAAAATCACCGACAGATTGACCAGGCTGAACGCCAGGAACGCGCCGAAGTTGATGAACGAGGTCGAGGTGGTCACGTCGAGTTTCAGCGCCAGCAAAGCCACCACCGCACACAGCAGAATGCTGTTGACCGGCGTACCGAAGCGCTCGTGCAAAGTGCCGAAGAACGACTTGGGCAGCACACCGTCACGGCCCATCGCAAACAATAGCCGCGAACCGCTGGCCTGCGCCGACAGACCCGAGGCGAACTGACCGACGATCAGGCCGATCAGGAAGATCGACACGAACAGATCACCGCCGATGTTGCGTGCAATTTCGTAGGCCGCCGAGTCGACGCTGTCGAACTGGAACGACGGATGGGCGATCTGCACGAAGTACGAGACACCGACGAAAATCAGCCCGCCGATCAGAGTGATCAGCATGATTGCCCGAGGGATGGTGCGGCGCGGATCGCGGGTTTCTTCGGTGAGGGTGCTGACTGCATCGAAGCCGAGGAACGAGTAGCAGGCAATGGCCGCGCCGCTCATGATCAGCGGCATCTGCATGTCGCCGTTGAAGAACGGTTTGATCGACCACAACGGCGTGCTGGCATCGCCGCCGACGTAATGCACGCACAGTGCGACGAAGGCGATCAGCACCAGAAACTGCACCAGCATCAGCAAGGCGTTGATGCCGTTGGCCAGTTTCAGGCCGATGATATTGATCGCGCTGGTGATGCCGATGAACGCCAGCACCCAGATCCACTGCGGAATCGACGGGAACGCCGAAGCCAGGTACGCGGCGCCGATCAGCCAGATCGCCATCGGCAGAAACAGATAATCGAGCAGCACCGCCCAACCGGCGATGAAACCGAGTTTCGGGCTGATGGCTTTGCGCACGTAGCTGTAGGCCGAGCCGGCCACCGGGAATGCGGCGGCCATGCGCCCGTAGCTCATGGCGGTGAAGAACATCGCCACCAGCGCCGCCAGATACGCGGCGGGCACCATGCCGGCGGTGGACTGGGCGAGGATGCCGAATGTGCCGAGAACAATGATTGGCGTCATATAGGCGATGCCGAACAGCACCACCGACCCTAGCGAAAGGGTGCGTTGCAAACGAGCCATGGGCGACTTACTCCGGATTTTATTGGATTTATGGCAGAGGCCGAGTTCGGCGAATGTTTCGGGTGTTGCTTGTTTTTTTGTTCGACTGGAGATTGATCGTTCCCACGCTCTGCGTGGGAATGCCTCAATGGACGCTCCGCGTCCGCTCTTGGGACG
>NZ_JBWKZE010000031.1:0-76743 GCF_059424205.1 Pseudomonas sp. GW456-12-1-14-TSB6 | reverse complement strand
CCCCGCGTCCCTTGCCGCAGGGACGCGGAGCGTCCATTGAGGCATTCCCACGCAGAGCGTGGGAACGATCGGTGAGGAGGATCAGCGGCTCTGACGTTGTTGTAACAACAGGTTGCTGAAGCCGGCGCCCGCCAGTTGTTTCTGGGCGGTGGTCAGCTGTTCGCGGTTGCTGAACGGGCCGACCAGTACGCGATACCAGGTTTCATCTTTCACGGTCCCGGACTCAACCGCGACCGCCTGGCCGAGCAGAATGATCTGCGCGCGCACCTTGTCGGCATCCGTCTCTTTGCGGAACGAGCCGGCCTGGAGGAAGAACTTGGTCACCGGTGCAGCCTTGGTCACCGGCGGCGCTGGCGGCGGGGTGATCCCGGCCAGTGCAGCCTGCGCCCGTGCAGTGTCGATCTTCGCCGCTTCCGCCGGTGTCACCGGCGTGGTCGGGATTGCCGGCACTTGTGGTGTCGGCAGGGTTTTCTCCGGCACCGCGTCCGGCGGCACGATCACTTCCGATTCCGGCAGCAGGGTGTAGAAGTCGTACTTCGGCTTCACCGGTTGCGTCGGGCTCGGCGGGGTCTTGTTGGCCTCGGCGATCTTGCTGGCTTTCTGTTGCTGCTGTTGCTCGACCTTCTCGCGCTTGACCGTGTCGCTGCCCTTGCCCGGCTCCAGTTTCATCAGGAACACGATGAACGCGCCGACCGTCAGGCCGATGGCCATCCACAGCCAGCCCGGGATCGGCTGCTTCGCTGGAGCTTGGTAACGGCTGGCGCCACGCTTGGGTGCAGGTTTTTTCTTGGCAGCCAACTTACATGCGCTCCAGGGTTTCCAGGCCGAGCAGTTCCAGGCCTTGCTTGAGGGTACGGCCGGTCAGCGCGGCAAGGCGCAGGCGGCTTTGCATTTGTGCCGGAGTGTCGGCGGTAAGGATCGGGCAGTTCTCGTAGAAGCTGGAGAACAGGCCGGCGACCTCGTACAGGTAGGTGCACAGGGTGTGTGGCGTGCCCTTTTCCGCAACGTTGTTCAGCACTTCGCCGAACTGCGCCAGTTTGGCTGCCAGATCGTGTTCCTGCGGCGCTTCGAGGACGATCTGGCCATCGACTTCGCTGTAATCCTTGTCAAGCTTGCGGAACACCCCGGCCACGCGAGTGTAGGCGTACAGCAGGTACGGGGCGGTGTTGCCTTCGAGGTTGAGCATCTGGTCGAAGTTGAAGCTGTAGTCGCTGGTGCGGTGCTTCGACAGGTCGGCGTATTTCACTGCGCCGATGCCCACAACCTTGGCGATGCTGCGCAGTTCGTCGTCGGCCAGTGTCGGGTTTTTCTCTTTTACCAATGCGTAGGCACGTTCCTGCGCTTCGGTCAGAAGATCGATCAGCTTCACGGTGCCGCCATCTCGGGTCTTGAACGGACGACCGTCGGCGCCGTTCATGGTGCCGAAGCCCATGTGCTCCATTTCCATCGGATGGGTCACGAAACCGGCCTTGCGCGCCACGGCGAACACTTGCTGGAAGTGCAGGGCCTGACGCTGGTCGACGAAGTACAGCGCGCGGTCGGCCTTCAATTTGCCGCTGCGGTAGCGCACAGCCGCCAGGTCGGTGGTGGCGTACAGGTAGCCGCCGTCGGCCTTGACGATGATCACCGGCAGCGGCTCGCCTTCGGCGTTCTTGAATTCGTCGAGGAACACGCACTGTGCGCCGTTGCTTTCGACCAGCATGCCGGCGGCCTTCAGGTCGTTGACCACGTTGATCAGGTCGTCGTTGTAGGCGCTTTCGCCCATCACGTCGGCCATGGTCAGTTTGACGTTGAGCAGTTCGTAGATCTTCTGGCAGTGCGACAGCGAGATGTCCTTGAACTTGGTCCACAGCGCCAGACACTCGGCATCGCCGGCCTGCAACTTGACCACCAGGCCACGGGCGCGGTCGGCGAACTCCGGGGACTCGTCGAAGCGTTGCTTGGCGGCGCGGTAGAAGTTTTCCAGGTCCGACAGCTCGTCGCTGGTGATCGGATTTTCCTGCAGGTAGGCCATCAGCATGCCGAACTGGGTGCCCCAGTCGCCGACGTGGTTCTGACGGATGACGGTGTCGCCGAGGAATTCGAGCACGCGGGCCACGCCGTCGCCGATGATGGTCGAACGCAGGTGGCCGACGTGCATCTCTTTGGCCAGGTTCGGCGCCGACAGATCGACCACGGTGCGTTGCGCCGGGCCGGCCTTGCGCACGCCAATGTGATCGTCGGCCAGAGCCGCGTCGAGGCGCGAGGCCAGTGCTTGAGTGTTCTGGAAGAAGTTGATGAAGCCGGGGCCGGCGATTTCGGCCTTGGTGACGTTTTCGTCAGCCGGCAGGGCGGCAATGATTTTTTCCGCCAGGTCGCGCGGCTTCATGCCCGCAGGCTTGGCCAGCATCATGGCGATGTTGCTGGCAAAGTCGCCGTGGGTCTTGTCCCGGGCGTTTTCCACCTGGATCGCCGGCGTCAGGCCTTCAGGCAACACACCTTCGTTGACGAGTTGGGTGAGGGCTTGTTGGATCAGCTGGCGAATGGTGTCTTTCATGGTCTTCTCTTTCGACCGCAAGCGCGGCGGCGCATCGATGCGCGGGTGGAAAAACTGGGCATTATCCGTTGCGAAGACGGGCTTGCCAACCTTAGCAGGCAGGATGTGGATGTGTGGTGACAAATAGACTGCTTTCGCGAGCAGGCTCGGTCCCACCCTTGGATACATTTCCCTGTGGGAGCTGGCTTGCCAGCGATAGCGATCGATCAATCAATACAAATCGACGGGATCGACATCCAGCGACCAGCGCACTGCCCGGCCGCTTGGCATCTGCTCCAGCACCAGCAGCCAGCTCGCCAGCAATCGGTGCAGCGGCGCCCGGGCCGTGGCCTGCAACAGCAGCTGCGCGCGGAAGCGTCCGGCCCGACGTTCCATCGGTGCCGGCACCGGCCCCAGCAATTCGATGCCGCTCAGGTTCTGTTCGGCCAGCAAGCGCTCGGCCTCGCTGCATGCCTCATCGAGAAAACCTTCGGCCTGCCCCGGCTTGTGGGCTTCGGCGCGCAGCAGGGCGAGATGGGCGAACGGCGGCAGGCCGGCGGCGCGGCGTTCGCTCAGCGCCTGTTCGGCGAAGGCGAAGTAACCCTGCTCGGTCAGTTGCACCAATAAAGGATGGTCGGCGAGGTGGGTCTGGATGATCACCTTGCCCGGTTCTTCCGCCCGCCCGGCACGGCCGGCAACCTGCACGATCAGCTGCGCCATGCGCTCGCTGGCGCGGAAGTCGCCGGAGAACAGCCCACCGTCGGCATCGAGGATCGACACCAGCGTCACCCGAGGGAAGTGGTGACCCTTGGCCAACATCTGGGTGCCGACCAGAATGCACGGCTGGCCTTTCTGGATCGTGGCGAACAGCTGGTTCATCGCGTCCTTGCGCGACGTGCTGTCACGGTCGACGCGCAACACCGGATAGTCCGGGAACAGAATCGCCAGCCGTTCTTCGGCCCGCTCGGTGCCGGCGCCCACGGGGCGCAGATCGACCTTGTTGCACTTCGGGCACTGGCGCGGCACGCGCTCGACGTAACCGCAGTGGTGGCAGCGCAATTCGCCGTAGCGCTGGTGCACTGTCATCCGCGCATCGCAGCGCTGGCACTCGGACATCCAGCCGCAATCGTGGCACAGCAAAGTCGGGGCAAATCCCCGGCGGTTGAGGAACACCAATACCTGCTGGCCGGCGGCGAGGGTCTGGCCGATGGCTTGCTGCATCGGCCCGGAGATGCCGCTGTCCAGCGGGCGACTTTTCACATCCAGGCGCAGGAAGCGTGGCTGTTTGGCGCCGCCGGCCCGTTCGTTCAGGCGCAGGAGTCCGTAACGGCCGGTGTAGGCGTTGTGCAGGCTTTCCAGGGATGGCGTCGCGGAGCCGAGCACGATCGGGATGTTTTCCTGTCGCGCCCGCACCAGCGCCAGGTCCCGTGCGTGGTAGCGCAGACCTTCCTGCTGTTTATAGGAACCGTCGTGTTCTTCGTCGATGATGATCAGCCCCGGGTTTTTCATCGGGGTGAACAGCGCCGAACGGGTGCCGATAATAATGTCTGCCTCGCCATCGCGGGCGGCGAGCCAGGCGTCGAGGCGATCGCGGTCGTTGACTGCCGAGTGCAGCAGGGCAATGCGGGCGTTGAAGCGTTGTTCGAAGCGGGCGAGGGTCTGCGGGCCGAGGTTGATTTCCGGGATCAGCACCAGCGCCTGTTTGCCGGCCTCGAGGGTTTCGCGGATCAGCTGCAAATAGACTTCGGTCTTGCCGCTGCCGGTGACCCCGGCCAGCAGGAACGCGTGATAACTGTCGAACCCGGCGCGAATCGCCTCATACGCAGCGCGCTGTTCGTTGTTGAGCGGCAGCTCCGGCTGGGCCAGCCAGTGCTCATGGCGCGCGCCGGGGGCGTGGCGGCGCACTTCGACTTGCACCAGATCCTTGGCCAGCAGCAAATCGAGGCTGTCCTTGCTCAGCATCAGTTTGCTCAGCAACTGATGGGCGACGCCGTGAGGATGCTGGGCCAAAGTCGCCAGGGCTTCACGCTGGCGCGGGGCGCGGGCGATGCGCGGGTCATCGAGGCTGGCGCCGGGAGCCGCCGACCAGAACCGTTCCTGACGGGCTTCGGCCAGTTCGCCCTGGCGCAACAGCACCGGCAGCGCCCAGCTCAGGGTGTCGCCGAGGCTGTGCTGATAATACTGAGCCGTCCACAGGCACAGCTTGAACAGCGCTGGCGGCAGTGGGGCGGTAGCGTCTAGCAGCGCCAGCGCCGGTTTGAGCTTTTCCACCGGCACTTCGCTGGTGTCGGTGACTTCCACCAGAATCCCGATCATCTCCCGCCGGCCGAACGGTACCCGCAGGCGCATGCCCGGTTGCAACTGCGAACGCAGCACGCCGGCCGGGGCCCGATAGTCGAACAGGCGGCGCAGGGGCGAAGGCAGGGCGAGGCGCAGAATGGCGTCGGGCACGCGGGATCTCGATAAGAAGCTAACAGGCAGCGGGGATGATGTTTGGGCCGGGAGCCTAGCAGACGGTCGGTCTCAGCGACAGCTTGCGTGATTGCAAAGGTCTGGTAGAATCCGCGGCCTAATTACGTGCGGTATTCAACAATCGTGTTGGATGGCGGCACGCCAGCTGAGGAAAACACCATGAAAGCCGATCACCCGAATTACCCAGAAGTTGCAGTATCCTGCAGCTGCGGCAACAAGTTTGAAACCCGTTCGACCTACGGCAAACCCCTGGCGATCGACGTTTGCAACGAGTGCCACCCGTTCTACACCGGTAAGCAGAAGACTCTGGACACCGGTGGTCGCGTTCAGAAGTTCGCCGACCGTTTCGGCAAGTTCGGCGCGATCAACAAGGCCTAAGGTCTGTCATTCTGGAAAACCTCAGCGGCTTTTCCGGTCTGATGAAAAAGGCGTCCCTTGCGGGCGCCTTTTTTGTGTCCGCGATTTGGCTCTCCGCCGCCCAGGCCTTCTGCCCGGCACCTGTAGGGCTGGACAACGCCACGGTGCAGCGGGTGGTCGACGGCGACACCCTGCGCCTGAGCGACGGGCGCAATGTGCGGATGATCGGCCTCAATACGCCCGAGCTCGGCAAGCAGGGTCGCAGCGACGAGCCGTTTGCGGTGGCTGCACGCAAGCGCCTCGAAGCCCTGGTCGCCGAGAGCGACGGGCGGGTCGGCCTGCGCCTTGGCGCCCAGTCCAAAGACCATTACGGCCGGACCCTGGCCCATGTTTTCAGCGCCAGGGGTGAGAACCTCGAAGCGCAGATGCTCGCCGATGGTCTCGGTTTCCAGGTCGCGGTGGCGCCGAATGTCGATCTGGTCGATTGCCAGCAAGCTGCCGAACGCCGCGCGCGACAGGCCGGGCTTGGCCTGTGGAAGCGTTCACCTGTACTGAAAGCGGAGCAGATCGAGCGCTCGGGTTTCGCCATCGTCAGCGGGCGTGTGAGCAAGGTTCAGCGCAATCGTGGCGGAATCTGGATCGAGTTGCAGGACAAGCTTGTACTGCGCGTTGCACCCAATCTGCTGGAACGCTTCGATAGCGCCGCTCTGCAGGCGTTGAAGGGCAAGCAGATCGAGGCCCGTGGCTGGGTGGTCGACCGTTCCCGGCGCGATAGACTGAAATCAGGTCAGGCGCGCTGGCTGTTGCCGCTGACCGATCCCTCGATGCTCCAGTCGTCCCGCTGAAGAAAAAATTGTAGACATTTTTTCTGTCGATTGTGAACAGTCTAACCCTTGTGCGCCGTGGCTCTTGGCCCAAAGTCTTAGGGCAGGGCGCTTGACAGGGGTGACCGGGCAGTCTTGTGGGGACTTTGCGAGGCGCGTATCCTCGCTGACCAGTCTGTCCAACAGTAAAAAGCGGAATGCCAAAATGTCTGATCTGAAAACTGCCGCTCTCGAATATCATGCCAATCCTCGTCCAGGAAAGCTGAGTGTCGAGCTCACCAAGGCCACTGCTACCGCCCGCGACCTGTCGCTGGCCTACAGCCCCGGCGTAGCTGAACCAGTGCGCGAGATCGCCCGCGATCCTGAACTGGCCTACAAGTACACCGGCAAGGGCAACCTGGTTGCAGTCATTTCCGATGGCACCGCGATTCTGGGCTTGGGTAACCTCGGCCCACTGGCTTCCAAGCCTGTGATGGAAGGTAAAGGCGTGCTGTTCAAGCGCTTCGCCGGCATCGATGTCTTCGACATCGAAGTCGACTCCGAAAGCCCGCAAGCCTTCATCGACACCGTAAAACGCATTTCCATCACCTTCGGTGGCATCAACCTGGAAGACATCAAGGCGCCTGAGTGCTTTGAGATCGAACGCGCTCTGATCGAGCAGTGCGACATTCCGGTATTCCACGATGACCAGCACGGCACCGCGATCGTGACCGCTGCGGGCATGATCAACGCCCTGGAAATCGCTGGCAAAACCCTGGCCGACGCCAAGATCGTCTGCCTGGGCGCTGGCGCAGCCGCCATCTCCTGCATGAAATTGCTGGTGAGCATGGGCGCCAAGGTCGAGAACATCTTCATGGTTGACCGTACTGGCGTGATCCACGCTGGCCGTGACGACCTGAACCAGTACAAGGCTGTGTTCGCTCACCCTACCGAGAAGCGCACCCTGGACGACGCCATCGAAGGCGCTGACGTATTCGTCGGCCTGTCGGGCCCGAACCTGCTGAGCGCCGAGCAACTCAAGCGCATGGCGGCCAACCCGATCGTTTTCGCCTGCTCCAACCCGGATCCGGAAATCTCCCCGGAACTGGCTCACGCCACCCGTAACGACGTGATCATGGCCACCGGCCGTTCGGACTACCCGAACCAGGTCAACAACGTACTGGGCTTCCCGTTCATCTTCCGTGGTGCCCTGGACGTTCGCGCCAAGCGCATCAACGAAGAAATGAAGATCGCTGCCGCCAACGCCCTGCGCGAACTGGCCAAGCTGCCGGTGCCTCAGGAAGTGTGCGACGCCTACGGCGGTATCTCCCTGGAATTCGGTCGTGAGTACATCATTCCGAAGCCAATGGACAAGCGCCTGATCACCGTGATCTCCGACGCCGTGGCCAAGGCTGCGATCGAGACCGGTGTGGCGACCCTGCCGTATCCGAAGAACTACCCGCTGAAAAGCGTGGATGACGTGTTCAACGGCTAAGTCGTTGTAGCGCTTCATGAAGAGCCCCGCTTTTTAAGCGGGGTTTTTTTTTTGGTCGTGAAAATGCGTTCCGGCTTCAAGGGCGGCCCTCACCCTAACCCTCTCCCCCTGGGAGAGGGCTAGGGTGAGGGCGGCCTTTGATGTGAAACGCCATTCTCAGTACGACAGAAAACAAAAAGCCCCGCACTTCTCACGAAGGCGGGGCTTTTTGGCAGTTGCGGATCAGAACAAATCGATCGGCGCCTGTTCATCCGCCGGCAGCGGGCTGCCCGGTACGGTGCCATTGCCGATCTCGTTGACCGACGGTGGCGTGTCTTCGGCCTTGAACAGCTCGAAGTACGCGCCCGGTGTGCTCGGCGATGCCGCGCGACCGCTGACCGGATCCACCCGCAGGCTGAGAATGCCTTCCGGCTCCGGCTGGACATGCGGTGGCTTGTCCTTGAGCGCGGCGGCCATGTAGTTCATCCAGATCGGCAGTGCCACGGTACCGCCGAACTCACGGCGACCGAGGCTTTCCGGCTGGTCGAAACCGGTCCACACGGTGGTCACGTAGTCGGCGTTGTAACCGGAGAACCACGCATCCTTGGATTCGTTGGTGGTACCGGTCTTGCCGGCGATGTCGCTGCGGCCCAGGGCCAGTGCACGACGACCGGTGCCGAGCTTGATCACGTCCTGCAACATGCTGTTGAGGATGTAAGTAGTACGGCCATCGACGATGCGCTCGGCAACTGCCGGTGCTTGCGGCACGGCGGCGTTGCCCGGCGCTTCACCCGGAACCGGCGCTGCATTGACGGTAAACGATTCGGTAGCGGGGGCCGCGATGCCATCGGTGGCCGCGCCGCCCTGCGGTACGGTCGGCGGGTTGGCGACGAACAGCGTATCGCCGTTGCGGCTTTCGATCTTGTCGATGATGTACGGGGTGATCTTGTAGCCGCCGTTGGCGAAGGTGCTCCAGCCGGTGGCAATTTCCATCGGCGTCAGGGTCGCGGTGCCCAGCGCCAGGGACAGGTTTGGCGGCAGGTCCTGCTTGTTGAAGCCGAAGCGGGTGATGTAATCGATGGTCTTGCCCACGCCCATCGCCTGCAGCAGGCGGATCGAAACCAGGTTGCGCGACTTGTACAGCGCCTCACGCAGACGGATCGGGCCGAGGAAGGTGTTGGTGTCGTTCTTCGGACGCCAGACCTTGTCCAGGTACTCGTCGACGAACACGATCGGCGCGTCGTTGACCAGGCTGGCGGCGGTGTAGCCGTTATCCAGTGCGGCGCTGTAGACGAACGGCTTGAAGCTCGAGCCCGGCTGACGCTTGGCCTGCATCGCACGGTTGTAGTTGCTCTGCTCGAAGGCGAAGCCGCCGACCAGCGAACGGATAGCGCCGTTCTGTGGATCCAGCGACACCAGTGCGCCCTGCGCCTGTGGAATCTGGCTGAACTTCAGCGAATTGTTCGGCTGGCGCTGCACGCGAATCAGATCGCCGATCTGTGCCACATCCGACGGCTGGCGCGGCGTGGCACCCATGCTGTTGGTATTGAGGAACGGTCGCGCCCATTTCATGGTGTCCCACGCCACGTGCTCTTCGCCGGTGCGGGTCAGCACTTGCAGGCCGTTCTTGTCGACCTGGGTGACGATGGCCGGCTCGAGGCTGCTGATGGTGCGCTGCTTGGTCAGTTCAGTGGCCCAGGCTTCGCGGGTCTTGCCCGGCAGGCGCGACTCGGGGCCACGGTAGCCGTGACGCTGATCGTAGGTCATCAGGCCTTCGTGCAGCGCGGTGTTGGCCATCTCCTGGAGGTTGCTCGGCACCGTGGTGGTGACGCGGAAACCTTCGGTATAGGCGTCGCTGCCGTAGCGGCCGACCATTTCCGCGCGGGCCATCTCGGCGATGTACGGCGCGTTCACTTCCGGGGTCGGCACGTGATAGCTGGCGTTCAGCGGTTCGTTGATCGCAGCGGTGTAGTCGGCCTCGGTGATCTTGCCGAGCTTGTACATGCGGCCGAGGATCCAGTCGCGACGCTCCTTGCTGCGCGCCGGGTTGGCCAGCGGGTTGAAGCGCGACGGGGCTTTCGGCAGGCCGGCGATCATCGCCATCTGCGCCAGGCTGACTTCGCGGATCGACTTGCCGTAATACACCTGCGCCGCCGCCTCGATGCCGTAGGCGCGGTTGCCCAGATAGATCTTGTTCACGTACAGCTCAAGGATCTCGTCCTTGGTCAGCTGGCGTTCGATCTGCAGCGCCAGAAGGATTTCGGTGGTCTTGCGCGAGAAGCTGCGTTCGCTGGTCAGGAAGAAGTTCTTCGCCACCTGCATGGTGATGGTGCTGCCGCCGGACTGGATGTGCCCGCTCTTGACCAGTTGGGTCGCGGCACGCATCAGGCTGCTCGGATCGACGCCATAGTGATTGGCGAAGTTGTCGTCTTCAGCACTTAGTAACGCATTGATGAAATTGGGGGGAATGTCGGCGAAACGGATCGGTGTGCGGCGCATTTCGCCAAATTCTGCGATCAACTTGTTGTCGCTGCTGTACACCCGCAGGGGAATCTGCAACTGAATGCTTCTCAGCGCCTCCACAGATGGCAAACCCGGACTAAGGTAAAGAAACGCGCCGCTGAGACCTAAAAGCAGTCCGCAGAAAACGGCGACGATGGACCAACCGAAAAATTTCAGCAGACGAATCAAGGCTTTTGGACATCCACGGCAAAGAATGAATTGGGCGACAGGGTTCCGGGTAACACACAGAACGACCCGCGCCGGCAGTAAAAGGCGGAAAAAATCGCTGGGCATTATAAGCACTTTTCCGCAGGGGGCGTCATTTGCGCTTCTGTCAAGACGGGGCGAGGGAACGCAATGCGCATTACAGAGTCCGTAACTCACGGAAAGTCATAGGGAATTGGTAGTGCTAGGACTCTTCAATAAAAAGGCCAATACGTTACTGGGGATCGACATCAGCTCCACATCGGTGAAGCTGCTGGAGCTGAGCCGTCAGGGTGAGCGCTACCGGGTCGAGGCGTACGCGGTGGAGCCGTTGCCGGCGAGTGCCGTGGTAGAAAAGAACATCGCCGAACTCGAGGGCGTCGGCCAGGCCCTGTCCCGGGTGCTGGTCAAGGCGCGTACCGGGTTGAAAACCGTGGCGGTGGCGGTGGCCGGCTCGGCGGTGATCACCAAGGTCATCGAGATGGACGCCGGGCTGTCCGACGACGAACTGGAAAACCAGCTCAAGATCGAGGCCGATCAATACATTCCCTACCCGCTGGACGAGGTCGCCATCGACTTTGAAGTCCAGGGCGTTTCGCCGCGCAACCCCGAGCGGGTCAACGTACTGCTGGCCGCCTGTCGCAAGGAAAACGTCGAAGTCCGCGAAGCGGCGCTCGCTCTCGCCGGGCTGACCGCGCGGGTGGTAGATGTAGAGGCGTATGCGCTGGAGCGCTCGTTCGGCCTGCTGGCCACGCAACTGGCTGCGTCCCAGGATCGGCTGACGGTGGCCGTGGTCGACATCGGCGCCACCATGACCACGCTAAGCGTCCTGCACAATGGCCGGATCATCTACACCCGTGAACAGCTGTTCGGCGGTCGGCAGTTGACCGAGGAAATCCAGCGCCGTTATGGCCTGACCCTTGAACAGGCGGGACTTGCCAAGAAGCAGGGCGGCCTGCCGGACGATTACGTCAGCGAGGTGCTGCAGCCATTTCGTGAGGCGCTGGTGCAGCAGGTGTCACGCTCCCTGCAGTTCTTTTTCGCGTCCGGCCAGTACAACGCCGTCGACCACATTCTGCTGGCGGGCGGCACGGCATCGGTGACGGGGCTCGACCGGCTGATCGAAGAGCGCCTGAACACTCCGACCCAGGTTGCCAACCCGTTTTCCGACATGGCCTTGAGCAGCAAGGTCAACGCCGGGGCTTTGGCGAGCGATGCGCCGGCCCTGATGATTGCCTGCGGGCTCGCGCTCAGGAGTTTCGACTGATGGCGCGGATCAACCTTTTACCCTGGCGCGAGGAGCGCCGCGAAGAGCGGCGCAAACGCTTCCTGCTGGCGTTGACCGGCGTGGTGGTCGGTTCGGTCGGGGCGGTGCTCATTGCCGACCAGATCATCAGCGCCGCCATCGCGCGGCAGGTCGCGCGCAATGACTACATCGGCAAGCAGATCGCCGTGGTCGATGAACGGATCAAACAGATCAGCGACCTCAAGGCCCATCGCCAGCAACTGGTGGAGCGCATGCGCATCATCCAGGACTTGCAGGGCAACCGGCAGATCAGCGGGCGGATCTTCGATCAGCTGGCGCGCACCTTGCCCGACGGGGTGTATTTCACCGACGTGAAAATGGTCGGCAAGACCCTGTCGATCAGCGGCGCGGCGGAATCGAACAATCGAGTGTCCGACCTGATGCGCAATCTCGACGCCTCCGACTGGTTCGATGCGCCCAACCTCAATGAAGTGAAAGCCACCACCGCTGGCCAGGTGGATCAGGCCAACGTCTTCCAACTGACCGTTCGCCAGACTCGACCCCGGCTCGAGGAGGACGACCAATGAAGCCGTCCGAGTGGCTGGACAGCCTGCGCAATGTCGATTTCAACGACCTGGACACCAGCAACATTGGCTCCTGGCCGCCTGTAGTCAAAACCCTGGCCGGCGGGCTGTTGATGGTGCTGGTCCTGGCGCTTGGCTATAACTTTTTCATCAGTGACCTGGAGAACCAGCTCGAACTCAAACGTGAGGAGGAAATCACCCTCAAGGAGCAGTTCGCGAGCAAGGCGCGCATGGCGGCCAATCTGGAGCTGTACACCCAGCAGATGAAAGAGATGGAAAACTCGTTCGGTGTGTTGTTGCGGCAATTGCCCAGTGATACCGAAGTGCCGGGGTTGCTGGAAGACATCACCCGCACCGGACTGGGCAGTGGCCTTGAGTTCGAAGAGATCAAACTGCTGCCTGAGGTTACCCAGCAGTTCTACATCGAGCTGCCCATCCAGATCACCGTGACCGGGGCCTATCACGACCTCGCGACCTTCGTCAGTGGCGTGGCCGGGCTGCCACGGATCGTCACCCTGCACGATTTCGAGCTGGCGCCAGCCAATCCTGAAGGCGGGCCGAAGCTGCGCATGAGCATCCTCGCCAAGACCTACCGCTATAACGACAAGGGGCTGCAGAAATGAGCCCGATCCGTTTTATCGCCCTGTCGGCATTGTTATTGGTGTTCGGTGGCTGTGGCGGCGATGACTTCAGCGACCTCGACGCCTACATGAATGAAGTGCGCCTGCGTCCGCCAGGCAAGATCGAGCCGACTCCGACCTTCCGCTCCTACCCGACGTTCACCTACAGCGCCGCCAACCTGCGCAGTCCGTTTTCGCGCCAGCTGCGGGTCGATCTGGCCGGGCAGAAACATGGCTCGCGCGACGTGAAACCCGATCCCAACCGGGTCAAGCAATACCTCGAAGGTTTCAACATCGAGCAGTTTGAAATGGTCGGCACGATTGCCAACGCCTCCGGTTCCTTCGCCCTGCTGCGAGGCGCGGGCGGCGTCCATCGGCTCAAGGTCGGCGACTATCTGGGGCGCAACGACGGGCGCATCGTCGCCATCAGCGCTTCACAGGTCGAAGTGGTGGAAATCGTTCCCGATGGCCAGGGCGCCTGGCTTGAGCGGCCGCGCACCATTCCTTTGAAAGAGCATTCATAAGTGGAAGTCGAACAATGAACAGGATTTTCTCCACCCTCGGTTTTTCGCTATGGATAGCGCTGCTTTCGCCGATGGTACAGGCAGCCAATCTGAAGGCGCTGGACGTTGCGGCACTGCCGGGCGACCGGGTCGAGCTGAAGCTGTCGTTCGACGGCCCGCCCCCGCAGCCCAAGGGCTACACCACCGACTCGCCGGCACGGATCGCACTCGATCTGCCGGGTGTCGCCAGTCAGTTGGCAAGCAAGACCCGTGACCTGGGCAGTGGCAATGCCCGCACGGCCACGGTGGTCGAGGCCAATAATCGTACACGGCTGATCATCAGCCTGACGCAACTGGCACCGTACGACACCCGGGTCGAGGGCAATACGGTGTTCGTGGTGGTCGGGCAAGGCAGTAAAGCCGCTGCCCCACGTACAGCCGCTCGTGCACCGCGCGCAGCACCTGCGGCAGCGCCGGTCCGCACGTTTACGCCGACCGCCAGAGCCATTCGCGGCGTGGATTTTCAGCGTGGTACGGCGGGCGAGGGCAACGTGGTCATCGACTTGTCCGACCCGGCTATCGCCCCGGACATCCAGGAGCACGACGGCAAGATCATCCTCAATTTCGCCCGTACCCAATTGCCGGAACCTCTCCGGGTGCGCCTCGACGTCAAGGACTTCGCCACCCCGGTGCAGTTCGTCAATGCCGGGGTCAGCGGTGATCGAGCGACGATCACCGTCGAACCCAGCGGTACTTTCGACTATTCCACTTACCAGACCGACAACAAGCTCACCGTCAGCATCCGGCCGTTGACCGTCGATGACCTGCAAAAACGCAACGCCGACCGCAACAGCTATACCGGCGAAAAGCTCTCGCTCAACTTTCAGGACATCGATGTGCGTTCGGTGCTGCAACTGATCGCCGACTTCACCAACCTTAATCTGGTGGCCAGCGATACGGTGCAGGGCGGGATCACATTGCGCCTGCAGAACGTGCCGTGGGATCAGGCGCTGGATCTGGTGCTCAAGACCAAAGGCCTGGACAAGCGCAAGGTCGGCAACGTGTTGCTGGTGGCGCCGGCCGATGAAATCGCTGCGCGTGAGCGGCAGGAACTGGAATCGCAGAAACAGATCGCCGAACTGGCGCCGTTGCGCCGCGAGCTATTGCAAGTGAACTACGCCAAGGCTGCGGACATCGCCAAGCTGTTCCAGTCGGTCACCAGCGCCGAGGCCAAGGTCGACGAGCGGGGTTCGATCACCGTCGATGAGCGCACCAATAACATCATTGCCTACCAGACCCAGGATCGCCTCGACGAGCTGCGGCGGATTGTGGCGCAGCTGGATATTCCGGTGCGTCAGGTGATGATCGAGGCACGGATCGTCGAGGCCAACGTCGATTACGACAAGAGCTTGGGCGTGCGCTGGGGCGGTTCGATTCAGAACAAGGGCAACTGGAACACTTCCGGGGTCAGCAACGGTTCGTCGACCACCATTGGAACGCCGGGCAGCACCAGCACCAACTCGCCGTTCGTCGACATGGGCACGGTCAACAATACCTCCGGGATCGGCATCGCGTTCATCACTGACAACGTCTTGCTCGACCTTGAACTGACCGCGATGGAGAAGACCGGCAACGGCGAAATCGTCTCGCAGCCCAAGGTGGTCACCTCCGACAAGGAAACCGCGAAGATCCTCAAGGGCACCGAGATTCCGTATCAGGAAGCCAGCTCCAGCGGCGCTACGTCGGTGTCCTTCAAAGAGGCGTCGCTGTCGCTGGAAGTGACGCCGCAGATCACCCCGGACAACCGCATCATCATGGAGGTGAAGGTCACCAAGGACGAACCGGACTACCTGAACAAAGTGCAGGATGTACCGCCGATCAAGAAAAACGAGGTCAATGCCAAGGTGCTGGTGAACGACGGCGAAACCATCGTGATTGGGGGCGTGTTCTCAAATACTCAAAGCAAGGTCGTAGATAAGGTGCCATTTCTTGGCGATGTGCCGTATCTTGGCCGCCTTTTCCGGCGTGATGTGGTTTCGGAGAAAAAATCCGAGCTGCTGGTATTTCTCACTCCGCGTATCATGAATAACCAGGCGATTGCTGTGAGTCGTTGATTCTGTGCGAAATTTGATTCTTGTAGGACCGATGGGGGCTGGAAAAAGCACCATCGGCCGATTACTGGCCAAAGAGCTGCGCCTGCCGTTCAAGGATTCCGACAAGGAAATTGAACTGCGTACGGGCGCCAATATTCCGTGGATCTTCGACAAGGAAGGCGAGCCCGGCTTTCGTGACCGTGAGCAGGCGATGATCGCCGAGCTTTGCGCATTCGACGGCGTAGTGCTGGCGACCGGCGGCGGCGCGGTGATGCGCGATGCCAACCGCAAGGCCCTGTACGAGGGCGGGCGGGTGGTGTATCTGCACGCTTCCGTCGAGCAGCAGGTTGGTCGTACCTCTCGCGATCGCAATCGGCCGTTGTTGCGCACTGCCAATCCGGAGAAAACCTTGCGCGATCTGCTGGCGATCCGTGATCCGCTCTATCGGGAAATCGCCGATCTGGTGGTGGAAACCGACGAGCGGCCACCCCGCATGGTCGTACTCGATATTCTCGACCGCCTGGCGCAGCTTCCGCCCCGTTAAAGCATCGCTCGAAATGCGCTATCCTCGGCGTCCTGTCACAGCCCGCCGAAGTTGTGGCGGATGGCGTGCGAGCGGCGTCATACCCGCTACAGGCCGCAGACAACCAATAATTCAGGGCAGGACGCCTGCTTCCATCTTCACTGTGGGGACACATGCAGACACTCAAGGTCGACCTAGGCGAGCGCAGCTACCCGATTCACATTGGCGAGGGACTGCTGGACCAGCCTGAACTGCTGGCCCCGCATATCCACGGGCGGCAAGTGGCAATCATCTCCAACGAGACCGTTGCGCCGCTCTATCTCGATCGTCTGACCCGGAGCCTGGCGCAATTCTCGGTGGTTTCCGTGGTGCTGCCCGACGGCGAAGCCTTCAAGAACTGGGAAACCTTGCAACTGATCTTCGACGGCCTGCTGACCGCCCGTCATGACCGCCGCACCACGGTGATCGCCCTCGGTGGCGGCGTGATCGGCGACATGGCCGGTTTCGCGGCCGCCTGCTACCAGCGCGGCGTCGATTTCATCCAGATTCCTACCACGCTGCTGTCCCAAGTCGATTCGTCGGTGGGCGGCAAGACCGGGATCAACCATCCGCTGGGCAAGAACATGGTTGGCGCGTTCTATCAGCCGAACGTGGTGCTGATCGATACTGCGTCCCTGAAAACCCTGCCAGCGCGCGAGCTGTCGGCCGGCCTGGCGGAAGTCATCAAGTACGGCCTGATCTGCGACGAGCCGTTCCTGACCTGGCTCGAAGACAACGTCGACGCCCTGCGTGCGCTGGATCAAACGGCCCTGACCTATGCCATCGAGCGCTCCTGCGCCGCCAAGGCGGCGGTGGTCGGCGCCGACGAGAAGGAAACCGGCGTACGCGCCACGCTCAATCTCGGCCACACCTTTGGCCACGCCATCGAAACCCACATGGGCTATGGTGTCTGGTTGCATGGCGAAGCGGTCGCCGCTGGCACCGTGATGGCGCTGGAAATGTCCGCGCGCCTGGGCTGGATCAGTGAGCAGGAGCGCGATCGCGGCATTCGCCTGTTCAAGCGTGCCGGTCTGCCGGTGATTCCGCCGGAAGAGATGACCGAAGCCGATTTTCTTGAACACATGGCAATTGACAAAAAAGTGATCGACGGTCGCTTGCGCCTGGTGCTGCTGCGCCGGATGGGCGAAGCGGTGGTGACCGACGATTATCCGAAAGAGGTTCTACAGGCCACGCTGGGAGCGGATTACCGCGCCCTGGCTCAGCTTAAAGGTTAATAAGATTCCGATGACTAGTTTGCATGCCGACGAGGCGTTCCTCGGCCATTTCCAGTTAAGTCACGACCCTTTCGCGCCGCGGGTGCCGGGCTTCAAATTCTTCCCGGCCCAGCGCAAGCCGGTGCTGGGTCAGTTGCATCATCTGGCGCGTTACAGCCAGTTGCTGCTGGTGGTAACCGGCCCGCAGGGCAGCGGCAAGACCCTGCTGCGTCAGGCGCTGGTTGCCAGCACCAACAAGCAATCGGTGCAGAGCGTCGTCGTTTCCGCCCGTGGCGCCGGCGATGCAGCCGGTGTACTGCGTCAGATCGCCCAGGCGCTGGACGTGGCGCAGGCAGAGGTCGGGGCGATCCTCGATCAGGTTGTACAGTTGGCGCTGACGGGGCAGGAAGTCTATCTGCTGGTGGACGATGCCGAGCAGCTCGACGAATCCGCGCTTGAGGCCCTGATGGCGCTGGGCGCCGGCGCGCCGGAAGGCCGCCCGCATGTGTTCCTGTTCGGTGAGTCGTCGCTGATCGCCCAGCTCGAGGCCTTGCACCTCGAGGAAGAGCGCTTCCACGTCATCGAATTGCAGCCGTACACCGAAGAAGAAACCCGCGAGTATCTCGACCAGCGGCTCGAAGGCGCGGGCCGGGGTGTCGAACTTTTCACCGCGGATCAGATCTCTGATATTCACGAAAGCTCCGAGGGTTGGCCCGGCAACATCAACCAGGTCGCTCGCGATGCTCTGATCGAAGTCATGATTGCCAGCCGCTCTGCGGTCAAGCGTCCAAGTATGGGGTTCAACATGCCGAAGAAACACGTATTGGCGATTTCCGCCGTCGTTGTGGTCGCGGTCGCTGCCGCCTGGCTGATGCCGGGTCGCAACAAGGCACCGACCACCGGTGCGCCGGCCAACGAGCAGGCGCAACTGCCATTGGGCCAGGGCACACCGCAGGCGGGTGGCGCGCCGTCCGTCGAATTCAACGGCAATACCCAGCCGATGCCGCTGCCGCTGGTCGGCAACTCGCAGCCGGTGATGCGTGGTCCGCTGGCTGAAGCGGCGGGTGGTATCACCGAGGGCGACGACGGTGTGCCGGTCGAAGGCTCCAGCAACACGCCACCGACCGTGACGACTACCGCGCCACCCGCGGGCGTTCAGGCCGGCCCTGCGCCGACCCCGGTTCCGGTTCCGGCCCCGGCGGCCAAACCGACCCCGGCACCGACCCAGGTCGCTACCGCCAAGCCTGCTCCGGCCGCTCCAGTGGCCAAACCGGCTCCGGCACCTGCCAAGCCCGTTGCCGCCGCCAAACCTGCCGAGAAGCCGGTCACCGTCGCCAAGGCCGCCGGTGGCAGCTGGTACGCCGGTCAGCCGACCAGCAACTACGTGGTGCAGATCCTCGGCACCAGCTCCGAAGCGACCGC
This sequence comes from Pseudomonas sp. GW456-12-1-14-TSB6, assembly GCF_059424205.1. Classification (NCBI taxonomy): domain Bacteria; kingdom Pseudomonadati; phylum Pseudomonadota; class Gammaproteobacteria; order Pseudomonadales; family Pseudomonadaceae; genus Pseudomonas; species Pseudomonas sp. GW456-12-1-14-TSB6. The sequence continues at coordinate 58,172 of NZ_JBWKZE010000031.1, read as the reverse complement.
GCAAAGCTTCGTCAAGGAGCAGGGCGGCGAGTACCGTTATTTCAAGAAAGTCCTCAACGGCAAGCCTCTCTACGTGATCACCTACGGCAACTTCGCCAATCGTGATGCAGCCGTTTCTGCCATCAAGGCCTTGCCAGCGAAGGTTCAGGCTGGTAAACCTTGGCCTCGCACTGTCGCCAGCGTCCAACAGGAACTGGCAACAACTCGCTGAAGATTCGGCGGCCTTACCCAGGCCGCCTCTCCAAGCACCTCAAAATCTCTACAAGTGCGCGCCGTCTCTACAGACCGCGTGCCTTGTGGTGTCTGCGTCACAGTAGTCTTTGAGTCGTTGCGGTCAAAATTAAAAAAGTTTTGACTAGCACAGCAGATCGCTTTAAACCTTTCACAAATGCGACATGAATTTGCGACATTTCGTCGTCAAATTTGTGAGCCTCTGTGTCGCTGTGTACAATGACCACCCTTTTGCCCCCGCAAAGCCGGCGTACGTTCGGCGCGGAAAGCAAGTGGTTGAATTGAAAAGAAATTTGCCTCGTTAAGAGGCAGCCTGGTGAGAAAGTGTCTATGAAAGCAGGTCTGTACCAACCAGATGAATTCAAGGATAACTGCGGTTTCGGCCTGATAGCCCATATGCAGGGCGAACCCAGTCATACCCTTTTGCAAACGGCCATCGAGGCCCTGACCTGCATGACCCACCGCGGTGGGATTAATGCCGACGGCAAGACCGGTGACGGTTGCGGTCTGCTGATTCAAAAACCCGACGCCTTCCTGCGTGCCATTGCCCAGGAAGCCTTCAGCGTCGAGCTGCCCAAGCAATATGCCGTGGGCATGGTCTTCTTCAATCAGGATCCGGCCAAGGCCGAAGCCGCTCGCGAGAACATGAACCGCGAGATCCTGGCCGAAGGCCTGCAACTGATCGGCTGGCGCAAAGTGCCGATCGACACCAGCGTCCTCGGCCGCCTGGCCCTTGAGCGCCTGCCGCAGATCGAGCAGGTGTACATCGGCGGCGAAGGCCTGAGCGATCAGGACATGGCGGTCAAGCTGTTCAGCGCCCGTCGTCGCTCGTCCGTGGCCAACGCCGCCGACACCGACCACTACATCTGCAGCTTTTCCCACAAGACCATCATCTATAAAGGCCTGATGATGCCGGCCGACCTGGCCGCGTTCTATCCGGACCTGGGTGACCAGCGCCTGCAAACCGCGATCTGCGTGTTCCACCAGCGCTTCTCCACCAACACCCTGCCGAAATGGCCGCTGGCTCAGCCATTCCGCTTCCTCGCCCACAACGGCGAGATCAACACCATCACCGGCAACCGCAACTGGGCTCAGGCCCGTCGCACCAAGTTCACCAACGATCTGATGGATCTGGAAGAACTCGGCCCACTGGTCAACCGCGTCGGTTCCGACTCCTCGAGCATGGACAACATGCTCGAACTGATGGTCACCGGCGGCATCGACCTGTTCCGTGGCGTGCGGATGATCATTCCGCCAGCGTGGCAGAACGTTGAAACCATGGACCCGGATCTGCGTGCGTTCTACGAGTACAACTCGATGCACATGGAACCGTGGGACGGTCCGGCCGGCGTGGTCATGACCGACGGTCGCTACGCGGTGTGCCTGCTCGACCGTAACGGTCTGCGCCCGGCGCGCTGGGTCACCACCAAGAACGGTTTCATCACCCTGGCTTCGGAAATCGGCGTCTGGAACTACCAGCCTGAAGACGTGCTCGCCAAGGGCCGTGTCGGCCCGGGCCAGATCTTCGCCGTGGACACCGAAACCGGGCAGATCCTCGACACCGACGCGATCGACAATCGTCTGAAATCCCGTCATCCGTACAAGCAATGGCTGCGCAAGAATGCCCTGCGCATCCAGGCGACCATGGAAGACAACGATCACGGTTCGGCTTTCTACGACGTCGATCAGCTCAAGCAATACATGAAGATGTATCAGGTCACGTTCGAAGAGCGCGATCAGGTACTGCGTCCGCTTGGCGAGCAAGGCTACGAAGCCGTCGGCTCGATGGGCGACGACACGCCGATGGCCGTGCTGTCCCAGCGCGTGCGCACGCCGTACGACTATTTCCGTCAGCAGTTCGCACAGGTGACCAACCCGCCGATCGACCCGCTGCGTGAAGCGATCGTGATGTCGCTGGAAATCTGCCTCGGTGCCGAGCGCAACATCTTCCAGGAATCGCCGGAACACGCCTCGCGCGTGATCCTCAGCTCGCCGGTCATTTCCCCGGCCAAGTGGCGTTCGCTGATGAACCTCGACCGTCCGGGCTTCGAGCGGCAGATCATCGACCTCAACTACGACGAAAGCGTCGGCCTCGAAGCGGCGATCCGTAACGTCGCGGATCAGGCTGAAGAAGCCGTGCGTGCCGGTCGTACCCAGATCGTTCTGAGCGACCGTCATATCGCTCCGGGCAAACTGCCGATCCACGCTTCGCTGGCCACCGGCGCGGTGCACCACCGCCTGACCGAAAAAGGCCTGCGCTGCGACTCCAACATCCTGGTTGAAACCGCCACCGCACGGGATCCGCACCACTTCGCGGTGCTGATCGGCTTTGGCGCCTCGGCGGTCTATCCGTTCCTGGCCTACGAAGTGCTGGGCGACCTGATCCGGACCGGTGAAGTCCTGGGCGACCTCTACGAGGTGTTCAAGAACTACCGCAAAGGCATCACCAAAGGTCTGTTGAAGATCCTGTCGAAGATGGGCATCTCGACCATCGCCTCGTACCGCGGTGCTCAGTTGTTCGAAGCGATCGGTCTTTCCGAAGAAGTCTGCGAGCTGAGCTTCCGTGGCGTGCCGAGCCGCATCAAGGGTGCGCGTTTCGTCGACATCGAAGCCGAACAGAAAGCACTGGCCACCGAAGCCTGGAGTCCGCGCAAGCCGATCCAGCAGGGCGGTCTGCTGAAGTTCGTCCACGGTGGCGAATATCACGCGTACAACCCGGACGTGGTCAACACCCTGCAAGCCGCCGTGCAGCAGGGCGACTACGCCAAATTCAAGGAATACACCTCGCTGGTGGACAACCGTCCGGTGTCGATGATCCGCGACCTGTTCAAGGTCAAGACCCTCGACACCCCGCTGGACATCAGTGAAGTCGAGCCGCTGGAGTCGGTGCTCAAGCGCTTCGACTCCGCCGGTATCTCGCTGGGCGCCCTGTCGCCGGAAGCTCACGAAGCCCTGGCCGAAGCCATGAACCGCCTCGGTGCGCGTTCCAACTCCGGCGAAGGCGGCGAAGACCCGGCGCGCTACGGCACCATCAAGAGCTCGAAAATCAAGCAGGTCGCGACCGGCCGTTTCGGGGTGACCCCGGAATATCTGGTCAACGCCGAAGTGCTGCAGATCAAGGTCGCCCAGGGCGCCAAGCCGGGCGAGGGCGGGCAACTGCCGGGCGGCAAAGTGAACGGGCTGATCGCCAAGCTGCGTTACGCAGTGCCGGGCGTGACCCTGATTTCGCCACCGCCGCACCACGACATCTATTCGATCGAAGACTTGTCGCAGCTGATCTTTGACCTGAAACAGGTCAACCCGAAGGCGCTGGTCTCGGTGAAACTGGTGGCTGAAGCGGGCGTCGGCACCATCGCCGCCGGTGTGGCCAAGGCCTATGCAGACTTGATCACCATCTCCGGCTACGACGGCGGCACCGGTGCTTCGCCGCTGACCTCGATCAAATACGCTGGCGCACCGTGGGAACTTGGCTTGGCCGAAACCCACCAGACCCTGCGCGGCAACGACCTGCGCGGCAAGGTTCGGGTACAGACCGACGGCGGCCTGAAGACCGGCCTCGACGTGATCAAGGCTGCGATCCTTGGCGCCGAAAGCTTCGGTTTCGGCACCGCGCCGATGATCGCGCTGGGCTGCAAATACCTGCGTATTTGCCACCTGAACAACTGCGCCACCGGCGTCGCGACCCAGAACGAGAAGCTGCGCAAGGATCACTACATCGGCACCGTCGACATGGTGGTGAATTTCTTCACCTACGTCGCCGAAGAAACCCGTGAGTGGCTGGCCAAGCTCGGCGTGCGCTCCCTCGAAGAGCTGATCGGCCGTACCGATCTGCTGGAAATCCTCGAAGGCCAGACCGCCAAGCAGCATCACCTGGATCTGACCCCGCTGCTGGGCAGCGATCACATCCCGGCGGACAAGCCTCAGTTCTGCGGCGTCGAGCGCAACCCGCCCTTCGACCAGGGCCTGCTGGCCGAGAAAATGGTCGAGATGGCGACGTCGGCGATCAACGACCTCAGTGGCGCCGAGTTCGATCTGGACATCTGCAACTGCGACCGTTCGATCGGCGCGCGGATCTCCGGCGAAATCGCGCGCAAGCACGGCAACCAGGGTATGGCCAACGCGCCGATCACCTTCCGCTTCAAGGGCACGGCGGGCCAGAGCTTCGGCGTGTGGAACGCCGGTGGTCTGAACATGTACCTGGAAGGCGATGCCAACGACTACGTCGGCAAAGGCATGACCGGCGGCAAACTGGTCATCGTGCCGCCGAAGGGCAGCGTTTATAAGACTCAGGAAAGCGCCATCATCGGCAACACCTGCCTGTACGGCGCCACGGGTGGCAAGCTGTTCGCCGCCGGCACCGCAGGCGAGCGTTTCGCCGTGCGCAACTCCGGTGCCCACACGGTCGTGGAAGGCACTGGCGATCACTGCTGTGAGTACATGACCGGTGGTTTTGTCTGCGTTCTGGGCAAGACCGGTTACAACTTCGGCTCTGGCATGACCGGCGGTTTCGCCTACGTGCTCGACCAGGACAACACCTTCGTTGACCGGGTCAACCACGAACTGGTGGAAATCCAGCGGATCAGCGGCGAGGCGATGGAAGCCTATCGCAGCCACCTGCAGAACGTGCTGAACGAGTATGTCGCGGAAACCGACAGCGAGTGGGGTCGTGAACTCGCCGAGAACCTCGATGACTACTTGCGCCGTTTCTGGCTGGTCAAGCCGAAGGCTGCCAACCTGAAGTCGTTGCTTTCCAGCACCCGTGCCAACCCGCAGTGATATGCGCCTGAAGAGTTTGATGAGGTTTTAACAATGGCTGAACGTCTGAATAACGACTTCCAGTTCATCGATGTCGGGCGCAAGGATCCGAAGAAGAAACTGTTGCGTCAACGCAAGAAAGAGTTCGTGGAAATCTACGAACCGTTCAAACCCCAGCAGTCGGCCGACCAGGCCCACCGCTGCCTGGGTTGCGGCAACCCGTACTGCGAATGGAAGTGCCCGGTGCACAACTTCATTCCGAACTGGCTGAAGCTGGTGGCCGAGGGCAACATCCTCCAGGCCGCCGAGCTGTCGCACCAGACCAACACCCTGCCGGAAGTCTGCGGCCGGGTGTGCCCGCAGGATCGTCTGTGTGAGGGTGCCTGCACCCTTAACGACGGCTTCGGCGCGGTGACCATCGGTTCGGTCGAGAAGTACATCACCGACACCGCGTTCGCCATGGGCTGGCGCCCGGACATGTCCAAGGTCAAACCGACCGGCAAGCGTGTAGCGATCATCGGCGCAGGCCCGGCGGGTCTGGGTTGCGCCGACGTGCTGGTGCGTGGCGGCGTGACCCCGGTGGTGTTCGACAAGAACCCGGAAATCGGCGGTCTGCTGACCTTCGGCATCCCCGAGTTCAAGCTTGAGAAGACCGTGCTGAGCAATCGCCGTGAAGTCTTCACCGGCATGGGCATCGAATTCCGCCTCAACACCGAGGTCGGCAAGGACGTGACCATGGAACAACTGCTCGCCGAATACGATGCCGTGTTCATGGGCATGGGCACCTACACCTACATGAAGGGCGGTTTTGCCGGTGAGGATCTGCCGGGCGTTTATGACGCGCTGGATTTCCTGATCGCCAACGTCAACCGCAACCTGGGCTTTGAAAAGTCGCCGGAAGATTTCGTCGACATGAAGGGCAAGAAGGTCGTGGTGCTGGGTGGCGGCGACACGGCGATGGACTGCAACCGCACGTCGATCCGCCAGGGCGCCAAATCGGTGACCTGCGCCTATCGTCGTGACGAAGCAAACATGCCCGGCTCGCGCAAAGAGGTGAAGAACGCCAAGGAAGAAGGCGTGAAATTCCTCTACAACCGTCAGCCGATCGCTATCGTTGGCGAGGACAAGGTCGAAGGCGTGAAAGTGGTCGAGACCCGTCTCGGCGAGCCGGACGCCCGTGGCCGTCGCAGCCCAGAGCCGATCCCGGGCTCCGAAGAGATCATCCCGGCCGACGCCGTGGTCATCGCTTTCGGTTTCCGCCCGAGCCCGGCGCCATGGTTCGAGCAGTTCGAGATTCAGACCGACAGCCAGGGCCGCGTCGTTGCGCCCGAGCAAGGTCAGTACAAGCACCAGACCAGCAACCCGAAAATCTTCGCCGGTGGCGACATGGTGCGCGGTTCCGACCTGGTGGTGACGGCGATCTTCGAAGGCCGCAATGCAGCGGAAGGGATCCTCGACTACCTGGGCGTCTAAACCTTCCTCTGATCGTTCCCACGTCGAGGCGTCGAACCGTCTGCGTGGGAATGCCTCCCGGGACGCTCTGCGTCCCAAAAGGCGTGACGCGGAGCGTCACTGGCGGCGTTACCACGCGGAGCGTGGGAACGATCTTCTGTGAAAAAAACGCGACAAATTGACCCGATAGACAAAAGGCTGACCTGCATCCGTGCCTTTTGCGTCGCGCTCTGAGAAAATGCCCGCACTTTTTTTCCGGATGCCGACATGACTGCCCTGAAGAACGACCGTTTCCTCCGCGCCCTGCTCAAGCAACCCGTAGACGTCACCCCTGTGTGGATGATGCGCCAGGCCGGCCGCTACCTGCCGGAATACCGCGCCAGTCGCGCCCAGGCCGGTGATTTCATGAGCCTGTGCATGAATCCGGAATTCGCCTGCGAAGTCACGCTGCAACCGCTGGACCGCTATCCGCAACTGGATGCGGCGATCCTGTTCTCCGACATCCTCACCATTCCCGATGCCATGGGCCAGGGCCTGTACTTCGAGACCGGTGAAGGTCCACGCTTCAAGAAAGTCGTCAGCACCCTGGCCGACATCGAAGCCCTGCCGATCCCCGATCCGCACAAAGACCTCGGTTACGTGATGGACGCGGTCAGTACCATCCGCCGCGAACTGAACGGCCGCGTGCCGCTGATCGGTTTCTCAGGCAGCCCGTGGACCCTCGCCACGTACATGGTCGAAGGCGGCTCGTCGAAAGACTTCCGCAAGACCAAGGCGATGCTCTACGACAACCCGCAAGCCATGCACCTGCTGCTGGACAAGCTGGCGCAGTCGGTGACTTCGTACCTCAACGGCCAGATCCAGGCCGGTGCGCAAGCGGTGCAGATCTTCGATACCTGGGGCGGCAACCTGTCCGCGGCGGCGTACCAAGAGTTCTCCCTGGCCTACATGAAGAAAATCGTCAGCGGCCTGATCCGCGAGCACGACGGTCGCAAAGTGCCGGTGATCCTGTTCACCAAGAACGGCGGCCTGTGGCTGGAAAGCATCGCCGACGCTGGCGCCGACGCATTGGGCCTGGACTGGACCTGTGACATCGGCAACGCCCGCGCCCGCGTGGGTGACAAGGTCGCGCTGCAAGGCAACATGGACCCGACCGTGCTCTACGCCAAGCCGGAAGCGATCCGCACCGAAGTCGGGCGCATCCTCGCCAGCTACGGCAAGGGCAGCGGCCACGTGTTCAACCTCGGCCATGGCATCACGCCGGAAGTCGATCCGGAGCACGCTGGCGCGTTCCTGCGTGCGGTGCACGAGTTGTCGGCGCAGTATCACGAGTAATCGGCGCTCAGCTCTAAGGGTAGAAAACAAAAACGCCCGGCTTATGCCGGGCGTTTTTTGTGGGCGCGAATCAGGCTTTGACGCCACCCAGCGGCGGCAACTTCGCCAGCTTCAACGCCACCAACAGCGCCACCAGCAACAGCGCGCCGATGAACAACCCGATCCCGTTCCATCCCGCCAGGTGCCAGAACACCCCGCCCGCCGTCCCCGCGATGCTCGACCCGGCGTAATAGCTGAACAGGTACAACGACGACGCCTGGCCCTTGGCCTTGAGCGCCCGGCGGCCGATCCAGCTGCTGGCGACCGAGTGGGCGGCGAAGAAGCCGAAGGTGAAGATCAGCATGCCGATGATCACCAGCGGCAGCGGTGTGAACATCGTCAGGGCGAGGCCGGCGAACATCAGGGCGATGGTCGCCCAGAGCACTTTGCGGCGGCCCAGTTTGTCGGCCAGCGAACCGATTTTTGCCGAGCTGTAGATGCCCGACAGATACACCACCGATAGCAGCCCCACAAACACCTGATCCATGTGGTACGGCTCGGCCAGCAGGCGGTAACCGATGTAGTTGAACAGGGTGACGAACGCGCCCATCAGCACAAACGCCTCAAGGAACAGCAATGGCAGGCCGGCATCGCGAAAGTGCATGGTGAAGCCGTCGAGCAGGCTGCGCGGGTGCAGCGAGCGGGAGCGGAAGTTGCGCGACTCCGGCAGGATTTTCCAGAACACCGCCGCTGCGATCAGCGCCAGGCCGCCAATCACCATCATCGCCGTGTGCCAGCTGACGAAGTCGATCAGCACACCGGTGATCAACCGCCCGCTCATGCCGCCAATCGCGTTGCCGCCGATGTACAGACCCATCGCCAGGCCGATGTGCTGCGGATGGATTTCCTCGCTGAGATAAGTCATTGCCACCGCTGCCAGACCGCTCAATGACAATCCGATCAGCGCGCGCATGATCAATACGCCGTGCCAGCTCGGCATCATCGAACTGGCGATGGTGCACAGCGCCGCGGCAAACAGCGCGGCGACCATCACCGGTTTACGCCCGACCCGATCTGAAATCGGGCCAGTGATCAGCAGACCGAACGCCAGCATGCCGGTGGCCACCGACAGGATCAGGCTGCTCTGCGCGGCGTTGATCGAATATTCGTTGGACAGCAGCGGCATCATCGGCTGCACGCAATACAGCAGGGCGAAGGTGGCGAAGCCGCCGCTGAACAGCGCGAGTACCGTGCGCATGAACGCGGGCGTGCCTTTCTCGATGTAGATCTCTTGCAGTTCGGTCAGCACATCGTCCGCCGCAGCGGGCGGGACTTCATGGGCCAGTGGAGCGACGGCGGTTTTCACATCAGACCTCGGAGGGCGCGGGCAGGCAGGCAATGAAAAAATCATATAGCTGGCTAATGTTTCTATCCAATATATTGTTCGACCTGTTTGATAGCTTTCACGACCTAATGGGGTGCCCATGGAATTACGTCATCTGCGCTACTTCATCGCCGTCGCCGAAGAACTGCACTTCGGCCGGGCCGCACAGGTGCTGGGCATCTCCCAGCCACCGCTGAGCCAGCAGATTCAGGCGCTGGAACAGGAAGTCGGTGCACGGCTTTTCGAGCGTACCAATCGTCGGGTCGAACTCAGCGAGGCCGGGCGACTGTTTCTGGAGGAAGCGCGGCTTGTGCTCGCCCAAGTCGATAAAGCGGCGGACGTGGCCCGCCGGGCGCAACTCGGTGAACTAGGGGAATTGAAGATCGGCTTCACCTCCTCGGCGCCTTTCAACTCGACCATTCCCCAGGCGATTTTTTCCTTCCGACAGCGCTTCCCGGCCGTGCACCTGAACCTGCGCGAGATGAGCAGCACCATGGTGGCCGACGCGTTGGTGGACGAATCGATCGAGGTCGGCATCATGCGCCCGCTGGGTTTGCCGGATTCGCTCAGCGTGGTCGAACTGATGCGCGAGCCGCTGGTGGCCGTGCTCAGCTCCAAACATCCGCTGGCGCAGGGCTCTGAAGAGGGACTATTCCTCTCGGCGCTGGCACTTGAGCCGTTCGTGTTCTTCCCGCGCAGCTACGGCAGCGGTCTGTATTCGCAACTGATCAGCCTGGCCCGCGATGCCGGGTTCAGCCCGCACTTCGCCCAAGAGGCCGGCGAAGCCATGACCATCATCGGTCTGGTGGCAGCGGGTCTGGGCGTGTCAGTGATGCCGGCGTCGTATCAGCGGATGCGCATCGACGGCGTGGTCTATCGACCGCTGCTCGATCCCGAGGCCGTGACGGCGGTGTGGCTGGTGCAGCGCAAGGACCAGAAATCGCCGATGGCCAAGGCGTTTGTCGAACTGCTCACGCGCAAGGTCGAAGCCGGTTGATCAGGGCAGCCGCACCAGATCACCCTTCAACGCCACTCGTGTGACAAAGATGCCGGCCCGACATTCGTAAGTGTTCAGATCCTTGCGCACATGCTGGTCGTAGTAGCTGACGATGTTGGTCACCGCATTCGCCCCGACACGCTTGGCCTCGGCCTGCAGCGCAATCAGATTCGACTGCAACACCCACTCGCAGGAGTCGTGATCGCTCTTGTTGAAGCCGTTGGTCTTCAGATCGCTGACCACCCCGCGCCGCAACAACCGCTGAGTGCCCTGAGGACCGTTGCCGACCAGATAAAACGTCACACTGCCATCCAGCCGCCCGGCGCGCATCGCATCCGACACGACTGTTTCGAACGGCATGTACATCAGATTGGTGGCGTGGCTGGCACTGGGGAGCAGGCTGAAAAGGGCGGCAGCGATCAGGGCTTTCGCTTGCATGGTCGTCTCCTTGACGTAACGCGCAGCAAATCATGGGTATGACGAGTGTAGACGCCGTATATCGGACAGAGAGAAGTCCATGTAGAGTGCGTGTAGCTCAACGGCTACACTTGCAACCATGACTGAGATACTTCGAAGCTCCACATTCTCGAGCTGGCTTGTGAAGCTGGCTGATAGTCGCGCCAGGATGCGTATTCAGGTGCGAATTGATCGTATGGCTGAGGGAAACTTCGGTGATGTCAAAGCCATTGGCGAAGGGATCAGCGAAGCCCGAATTGACTATGGCCCGGGATATCGGGTCTATTTCATGCAGCAAGGTCGTCAGCTGGTCATCCTCCTTTGTGGTGGAGACAAGAGCAGTCAATCTCGAGACATCAAGCAAGCCAGGCTCATCGCGGAATCCTGGCAGGAGCAAAACCCATGACCGAACAATTCACTCGTTGGGACTCAGCCGAGTACCTCAAGACAGAAGAGGACATGGCCAACTATCTGGATGCCTGCATGGAAGAGGCGGGGGATGACCCGGCTTTTATTGCCAAGGCACTTGGCACTATCGCTCGGGCGCGTGGCATGACCCAGGTCGCACGGGATGCGGGGCTATCAAGGGAAAGTCTTTATCGCGCACTGTCAGGCGAGGTAAATCCCGAGTTTGGAACGATCCTCAAAGTCATGAAAGCGCTGGGGCTGAAGTTGCATGCCAGCACATGATCTGAATTGAAAAGGGCGCCGAAAGGCGCCCTTATGTCGTTTCCGGCCGTTACTGAACCGTCGCCAGATCGCCCTTCAACGCTACGCCGGCCATGATGGCGCCCGCGTGGCATTCGTAGGTTTTCGCATCCTTGCGCTCGTTGCTCTTGTAGAAGCTGACGATGTTGGTCACGGCGTTGGCGCCGGCGTTTTTTGCGGCCTGGTGCAGGCTGATGATCGCCGATTGCACGACCCACTCGCAGGCTTCCTGGTCGGTCTTGTTGAAGGCGTTGGTCTTCTTGTTGGTCACGGCGCCGGGGCTGACGACGGTGACTTTGCCGGCCGGGGCATTGCCCGCCAGATAGAACTTCACGCTGCCGTCGATCTTGCCGGTGCGGGTCGCTTCGGCGACGGCCTTGTCGAACGGCAGGTAGACCGCCGTGTCACGGGCCTGGCTGACGGCCGGCATGGCGCAGATGAGCAGGGTGGCAGCGAGTTTCTTGAAGTGCATGGAGGTCTCCTTGACCTGGATTAATTCGGTTGTGACCAGCGACGGAAAATCAGCGAGGTGTTGACCCCGCCGAAAGCGAAGTTGTTGTTCATCACGTATTCGTGGCTCATCTGGCGGAACTCGCCGCGCAGGTAGTCGAGCTTGCCGCAGTGCGGATCGACCTCGTCGAGGTTGAGCGTGTGCACATACAGGTCGCGGTTGAGCATCTCGATGCTGAACCACGATTCCAGCGCCCCGCAGGCGCCGAGGGTGTGGCCCAGGAAGCTCTTTTGCGAACTGATCGGCATGCGTTCGCCGAACAGGGCACTGGTGGCCAGGGTTTCGGCGACATCGCCCTGTTCGGTGGCGGTGCCGTGGCCGTTGACGTAGCCGATGACGTCCGGCGCAAGGCCTGCATCTTCCAGCGCCAGTTCCATTGCCCGGCGCATGGTGATCTGTTCGGGGCGGGTGGTGTGCTGGCCGTCGGCGTTGCTGCCGAAACCGACGATCTCGGCGTGAATGTGCGCACCGCGCGCCAGGGCATGTTCCAGTTCTTCAAGCACCAGCATGCCGCCGCCTTCACCGATCACCAGACCGTCGCGGCCCTTGTCGTACGGGCGTGGCGAGGTGTGCGGTGCATCATTTTTCAGGCTGGTGGCGTACAGCGCGTCGAACACCATGGCTTCGGTCGGGCACAGCTCTTCGGCGCCGCCGGCGAGCATCAGCGGCAGGCGTCCGAACTTGATCGCCTCGTAGGCGTAACCGATGCCCTGGCTGCCGCTGGTGCAGGCGCTGGAGGTCGGGATCAAGCGGCCGGTGAGGCCGAAGAAGATGCTGATGTTCGCCGCCGTGGTGTGCGGCATCATCCGCACGTAGGAGTTGGCGTTGAGGCCTTCGGCCACCGAGTTGAGCAGCATGTTGCCGAACGCCTTGATCTCGTCGGTGCTGCCGGTGGACGAACCACAGGCCACGCCCATGCGCCCGTCCTTGATCGACTCGTCGCCGAGCAGGCCGGCATCGGCCAGCGCTTTTTCCGCCGCGCCGACAGCCAGGCGCGAGACCCGGCCCATGCTGCGCAATTGTTTGCGAGTCCAGTGCGCCGGCACCTGGAAATCATCGATGGGCCCGGCCAGGCGGGTGTTGAGTTCGCTGAAGCGATCCCACTCGTCCATCCGGCGAATGCCGCTGCGGTTGGCGGCGAAATTGCCGGCGATGGTGTCCCAGTCGCTGCCCAGCGAGGTAATGCCGGCCATGCCGGTGACGACGACGCGCTTCATCAGCACAAGCCTCCGTTGACCGCCAGCACCTGGCGGGTGATGTACGACGCTTCCGCCGACATCAGGAAATTCACCGCACCGGCCACCTCTTCAGGCGTGCCCATGCGTTGTGCGGGGATCATTTTCATCAGTTCTTCCACCGGCACGTTTTCATCCAGCATCGCCGTGTCGATCAGGCCCGGCGCGACGCAATTGACCGTGATCTTGCGCTTGGCCAGTTCGATCGCCAAGGCTTTCGCGGCGCCGATCACACCGGCCTTCGAGGCGCTGTAATTGACCTGGCCACGGTTGCCGATCAGCCCCGAAACCGAGGTAATGCAAACGATGCGACCCGCGGCGCGGCGGCGGATCATCGGCATCATCACCGGGTGCAGGACGTTGTAGAAACCGTCGAGGTTGGTACGCAGCACCACGTCCCAGTCGTCGTCGCTCAGAGCCGGAAAGGCGCCGTCGCGGGTCAGGCCGGCATTGAGCACCACGCCGTAGTAGGCGCCGTGGGCTTCGACATCGGCTTCGAGGATGGCTTTACAGGTTTCGCGGTCAGCCACGTCGAATTGCAGGATGCGCGCTTGGCGGCCCAGGGCCTGGATTTCAGCCTGCACCGCCTGCGCGTCGCTCAGACCACTGCGGCAATGCACGACGATGTCATGCCCGGCCTGAGCCAGACGCAGGGCGATGGCGCGGCCGATGCCACGGCTGGAGCCGGTGACCAGTATTGATTCAGTCATCGTTCGACTCCTTGTTGGTTTCGTCGCGGGTTTGTTCCAGATAGTCCGCCGCATGGGGCGGGCGGAACACGTTCAGCCGGGCGCTGGCCTCGATGCCGGGCGCGTTGATATGGCATTCGAATACGCCCATGCCGTTGTCGTCTTCCAGCGAGCGCAGGCCATGGATGGTCAGTTCGCTGCCAACCGGAAAGGCCGCGACATTGCATTCGAACTTGCGTGTGCCGAGCAGAAAGCCCAGCTCCACCGGGTTGCCTTTCTGCCGCGCATGGCAGCCGGCGAACGCGGCGACGCTTTGCGCCATCAGCTCGATGCCGACCCACGCCGGCAGGCTGCCGTCGGGCAGGCTGAACAGGCCGCCGGGGCGGACGGTGAGGGTGGTGTGGATCTGTTCGTCGTCAAAGCTCAGGATCCGGTCGATCAGGATCATGTCGCCAGCGTGGGGCAGCAGTTCGGCGAGCGGCCAGTGGCTCATGGGGCATCTCCGATAATCAGGCTGACGTTATTGCCACCGAAGGCAAACGAGTTGCTCATCAGGTAGCGGGGAGCAATGGACGCCAGGCGTTCGCTTGCGGTCACCCACTTCAGCGCTGGCAGGTCGGGATCTGGCTGGCCATCCCAGACGTGCGGCGGCAAGGCGTGGTCGGGGTTGTCGGCACTCAGGCTCAACCAGCAGAACGCCGCTTCCAGTGCGCCGGCGGCGCCGAGGGTGTGGCCGGTCATCGGTTTGGTCGAGGAACACGGTACGCCTTCGGGAAACAGCGCGGCGACGGCCAGACTTTCCATCGCGTCGTTGTGCTGGGTCGCGGTGCCGTGCAGGTTCAGGTAACTGATGTCGCCGGCTTGCAGATGGGCTTGGTCGAGCGCCTTCTGCATCGATTGCAGGGCGCCACGGCCGGTCGGTTCCGGTGCGGAAATGTGGTGCGCGTCGGAGCTGGCGCCGGCGCCGAGCAGGGCGATGCCCGGCCCAGCACCGCGCTGTTTGCTCATCACGAACAGCACCGCCGCTTCGCCGATGTTGATGCCGTTGCGGTTGGCGGAAAACGGATTGCAGCGCTCGTCCGACACCGCTTCCAGCGCACTGAAACCGTTGAGGGTCAGTTTGCACAGGCTGTCGACACCGCCGCACAGCACCGCGTCGCACAGGCCCAGATCGAGCAGGCGTCGGGCGCTCATCAGCGCGCGTGCGCTGGAGGTGCAGGCAGTGGAAATCACATAGGTCGGGCCGCTCAGTTGCAGCCAGTCGGCGAGGAAATTCGCCGGGGCGCCGAGTTCCTGTTGCCGGTAGTCGTAATCGGCCGGGAACTGTTGGTCGCGAATGTAGTGCGCAAGGCCTCGGCTGGCTTCGTCGATGCCCGAAGTGCTGGTGCCGAGCACCACGCCGATGCGCTCGCGGCCGTAAGTCTGGATGGAGTGCTCGATGTCGTCGCGAATCTGCAACGCGGCTTCCAGCAGCAGTTGGTTGTTGCGGCTGCGCTGGTCGGCCAATGCATCGGGAATCGGCGCCAGATCGCCGTGCACGGCGGCCACCGGCAGCTCGCGCTCCGGCACCCAGCCGGACTCGCGGCGCATGCCTGAACAGTCGCCGGCAAACAGGTTGCGTGCCACGGCTGGCTTGTCGCGCCCCAGGGCGCAGATCACGCCGAGGGCATTGAGGTAGGCGGTCATGACGTCGGTTCACCGAGTGGCGTTACGCGATAGTGCGGGCCTTGTGGCAGGTTCAATTCGAAGCTCAAGGGTTGGGTGTAACGGATGTCCCAGCGCGCCGGCAGGGAACGTTGGCCGCCCTGTTGCTGCGCCTCGGGGTAGTTGCGCGACAGTTCGCCCGCCGGGGTCAGGGCGAACAGCAGCGCGGCGAACAGCTCCCGGGCTTCCGGGTTGGGCGGCAGCAGGCCGTCGGCCTGCCAGTGTCCGTCGATCAATTGCTGACGGGCCTGGGGAATGCCCAGCGGATCCATCATCGACCAGCGGATGCCGGGCCCTTCGCGCTGGATCACCAGCAACCAGTCTTGCTGTTGCCCGGCCAGGTGACGTTCGATATGCAATTGCATCGGCAGCGGCAGGCTCGGGTTGCCGGCCGGCAGCGGCGCCTGACTGGCGCAGGCACCGAGCAGCAAGACGCAGGCGAGCAGCAGAACACGCAACATCAGACAGCCTCGTTCAAGGGTTTGCGGGCCACCACGTTGACCAGGGTTTCTTCCCGCTGGCCGAATGGTTTTGGTTTGTGCAATCCAAAACGTTCGAGCAGACCGAAATCCTTCGACCGGCTCCACCACAGATACGGGTACGAAACGTTCTGTTCGCCGAACTCGAAACCCTGCTGGCGAATCATCTCCAGGTACTGCGCCGCGCTCTTTTGCACGTGCATCGGATGCCGGAACAGCCAGCGAATCACCCACGTATCAATGTAAGCCTCGGTGGACTCGGCGAACAGCAGATAACCACCGGGTTTGAGCACCCGATAGAACTCGGCGAGGGCCTTTTCTTGCTCCACCAGATGATGGAAGGTCTGGTGACAGAACAGCAGGTCGACGCTGGCGTCCGGTACATTGAGGGTCGCGCAATCGCTGCCGATCAGCTCGACGTCGAAGCCCAGACGCGCCGCCTCGGCGGCGCTCAGTTCAAGGCTGTGCGGGTCGGCATCGACGCCGATCAGGCGCTGTGGCGCGAAGGTCTGGCGCAGGTGGCCGAACGACTTGCCCTGACCACAGCCGGCATCCAGCAGCACCGGATTGGCCGGCAACGATTCGCTGAACAGTCCGCGCAGATCGTTGATTGCCACGCGCAGCACATGGTGCTGCCAAGTGTGGCTGCGCAGGAACCAGAAGCCGAAGCGGGTTTCCTCGACGTAGTTGTCGCTCAGGTAATTCATGTGTCGTCCCTTGCACAGAGTTCGGAGATCGTCTTCAACCGACGGCGCGCTTCACTGACGAACGGGTTGCGTTCGTCCCAGGCGTAGCCGGCGAGGATCGAGCAGATCATGCGGCGGATTTCCGGTGAGCCTTGCTCGTGGAAAATCACGTCCTGAAAGGTGCCGGCGTACCAGCCTTCGACGTAGCAGCGGAACGTGTCGACCCCGCGCTTCAGCGGCTCGGCGAATTCCCGTTGCCAGTCCACCGTTTCGCCCTGCAACTGTCGATGCAGCACAGCGGCGGCCATGCTCGCCGAACGCATGGCGATGGTCACGCCCGAAGAGAAAACCGGGTCGAGAAATTCCGCCGCGTTACCCAGCAGCGCAAAGCCCGGGCCGTGCAGGGTTTTGACGTTGGCCGCATAGCCGCCGAGCGTGCGCGCCGGGGTGTCCCACACGGCGTTGCTCAGAACCTTGGCCAGGCTCGGGGTTTCGGCGATGAACCCGCGCAAACAGGCGTCGAGGTCGGCATCGCGACCTGCGAAATGTTCAGCGGCAGCCACCACGCCGACGGAGCAGCGACCGTTGCTGAACGGGATCGACCAGAACCAGATATCGCGGTGCTGCGGGTGGGTGGTGATGAGGATTTTTTCCCGATCGAAACCGGGGTGATCGATGTGGTCCTCGACGTGGGTGAAGATGGCCTGGCGAACCGGGAAATTCGACGGCGCTTCGAGGTCGAGCAGGCGTGACAGCACGCGGCCGTAGCCGCTGGCATCGAGGACAAAATCGGCTTCGACGCGGTACTCGCTGGCGTCTTCGCGGCGCACATTCAACTGCGGTCGCGGACGTTCGAAATCGACGCTGACAATCGCGTCGCCGTAGCGGATTTCCGCGCCCTGCAACGCCGCCTGATCGGCCAGCAACTTGTCGAAGTCGGCGCGTTGCACCTGCAGAGTCGTGGGCTTGCCGGCGGTGAAGGTGTCGCCAAAATCGAAGGCGCTGTAGCGCTCGCCCCAGGCGAACGCCGCACCGTTCTTGCGTTGGAAACCGGCGGCATTCACCGCCTCGAGCATGCCGGCCTCTTCGACGAAATCCAGGCAATGGCAGAGCAGGCTTTCACCGATGGAGAACCTCGGGAAATGCTGACGCTCGATCACCAGCACGTCGTGCCCCTTGCGCTTGAGCAATGCGGCGGCGATGGCGCCGGAGGGGCCGGCGCCGATGATCACGACCTGACGGGATTCCATTTCAACGATTGGCACGTGAGCTCCTGGGTACGGCAATAGGGTTCAGTGACGCCCGGTGCAGGCCGATGAAGGCCGGCAACAGCGTCGCGATCAGACCCATCAGCATCAGCGCAAAGTACAGCGCCGGGCTGATGAGTTGTTGTTGCAACAGCAGGTTGAGAAAAACGATTTCGCTCAAGCCGCGAATATTCAGCAGCACGCTTTCGCGCCAGCGGCTGGCGCCTGCGAATGACGCGCCGGCCCAGCCGAGGCCGAGCCAGTTGCCCAGGATTTTGCTGGCGACCGGCAACAGCAGCAGCGCCGCCCATTGCACGGTACCGAGGCTGGCAAGGGCGCTGTGCACGTCGATCTGGACGATGCCGAAAGTCAGGATCAGCGGAATTGCGACCCAGGTCTGCAAGCGGTTCATCCAGTGCGCCGGCAGCGGCAACACCAGTGGCACCTTGAGCGCGGCCATGCACAGCAGATAACCGATGCCAAAAATCAGCGCGTTGAGTTTGTAGTGTTCGGCCAGCACCAACAGCGCAAAAAAGCCGAGGCTGTAGGTCAATGGTCGGCGTATGCCGAACACCCGCAGCAGCACGGGTACGCAGGCCAGCCCCAGCGGCAGCAACAGACTGCTCAGGTGCAGGCTGCCCTGAGCGAGACCGAACAGGGTCCAGCAGGTCAGGTCGATCAGGATCGCGGTCTGCACCAGACGCCGGGTGGCGGCGGGCGGGTAGTCGATGTGGCGCAGGTACAGGTACAACACCGGGATCGCGGTGATGGCGAACACCAGACCGATCGCCAGCGAGTTGATCCACGGCTGCGTCGGCAACAGCCAGTACGCCGTCGCCAGACCGCAGGCGAACGGCACGGCGAAACTCGGCAGGGCGATCTTCACGCTCTGACGGTCCAGGCGCAGGTCGATCACGTCACTGAGGATGTGCCCCAGCAACAGGGCGAAGCTCAGGCTGTAGAGGTTTTTCAGCCAGCCCGGCGCGATCAGTTCGGCGCCGTTGAGTTGCCAGCCCGGTTCGATCCAGAAGTACATCAGCAGCGGCAGGCCGAAGCTGGCCAGCAGCAATTGACTGACGATCGGGATCAGCCCGAAATGCCGGCCGACCCGGGTGGCGACGAAGAACAGCGCCAGGGCCATCAGCCAGAAAATCATCACCATCATGCTGCAGGCTCCGTGACGGCAACCGCATGGGCCTGACGCCCGGCCCACGGCGCGAGCATGAAGCTGAAGGCCAGACCGAGGCTCACCGACAGACCGAAGTTGCTCACCGCCGGGGTGCTCGACACCGCCAGCAGGCCGAACGACAGCCAGGTGGTGGCGGCCGCGAGCAAGGTGCCGAGCAGGCTGACGGCCGCGCCGCCGACCTGTTCGCGCATGAGGATCGCGTAGTCGACGCTGATCGCCGTCACCAGCAACAGGCCGAACAGGCTGAACAGGGTCAGCGGCTGACCGAGCCAGCCCAGGCTGGCGAGGCTGCACAGCGCAGCGAGCAGCGGCAGGGCGACGATCCGCAGCGCGCCGCCGAGACCGAACGGCAGCATCAGCACCAGCACGATCAATACGCAGGACGCGAGTTTCAGCTCAGCAGCGCTGATCTGGGTCTGGGCGAACACCTTGTTCAGATCGCCGAGCCGGTCCACCAGCATCACGCCGGGCAGATCCAGCGCCTGCACCCGCAGCAGCGACGGATTGTTCAGGCCTTGCAGGCTGACCATCGCCGCCACGCCATCCTCGGTCGGGCCGAGCCACAGCGTTCGGTAGGGCTCGCCGAGCGGGCCGGCCAGCGCCGCATCGATGTCCTCGGCGGGCAGGGCCTGCAACTGTTGCAGTTCGGTTTGCAGCGCCGCCAGCGGTACGCCGACCTCCAGCAACGGCTGCCAGAATTGCGGCAACTTGCTCAGCGCTTCCCGCACCTGTTGCTGCTGAGCCGGCGGGCTGACCAGTTGATTGAGCGCCAGATAACCCTGCAACTTGTCGAGGTTGACCAGTTGATCCAGCCGCTCGCTCAGGGCCGCTTGCCGTTCCAGCAATTGCTGCTGATCGGCGGCGCGCACCAGGAAGAACTGGCTGGTCGGCTGATAGCCGGTAATCCGCGCGATGGTCTGCGCCTCATCGGTCAGGCGTTGCGGCGCACCGACCCACTGGCGGATGTCGTTCTTGCTCTCCAGTTGCAGCAGGCCGCCGACGCAGAAGGCGATCAGCAGGGCCAGCAATACCGGCGTTCTGACGTGTTCGAGCAGGTTTTCTCGCAACCGCACCAAGCGCTCGGCCAGTTGCAGCGGCCATTGCGCCGGGCGCAGTTCGACGTTTTTCAGCAGCGCCGGCAACAGGCACACCGCCGACAGGTAGGCGCCGAGCAAACCGGCGGCGGAGAACACGGCGATCTGGGTCAGGGCCGGGAAAGGTGTCCAGGCCAGTGCCAGGTAACCGATGGCGCTGGTGATCAGGCTCAATGTCAGGCCGGACAGGGTCAGGCGCAACGCCGGCCAGCTGTGCCAGGGCTTGAGGCTCCAGCTCTTGGACAGGTAGTGCAGCGGGTAATCCACTGCCACGCCGATCAGGCTGGAGCCGAGCACCAGGGTCATCACATGCATGTGCCCGAACAGCGCGACACAGGCCACTGCGCCGAACAGCATGCCGACCAGCACCGGAATGAACGCCAGCAGCACCCGCCAGCGGCGGAAGGCGAGCAGCAACAGCAACAGGATGCCGATGGTGGCGCCGCCGCCGACCCAGGTCATTTCCCGGGTCGCCTGCTGCTGACCGTTGGCGGCGTACAGCAGGCCGCTGGCGGCCAGCAATTGCACGTCCGCGCGAGCCGCTTGCTCTCGGCTGTGTTGCAACAGGGCGGCGACTTGCAGCGGTTGATTCATGTCGAAGGCGCTGCCGGTGGTGCGTGCGCGCAGCAGCACCCAGCTCTTGCCATCGGCGTCGGCGATCAACGCGCCGCTGCCGATGTCCAGTTGCACCGCGCCATGTTGCGGCTGGCTGTTCTGGATGCGTCCGGTCAGGCCCAGCCAGTCGTCCTGGCTCGGCACCAGACTGAACCCGGTGAACGGGTCGAACAGCGCCTGTACCCGTTGCTGGATAAAGGCGTCGGGATGTTCGATCAGCAGTTGTCGGTCATCCGCCGAGAGCATCGCCAGCCGCCCTTGCAGCAGTTGCGTGCGCAGGGCCGGCAGATCGGCCTGCAGGTTCCACTGGACCTTTTCGAACAGCCCGCTGGCCTGCCATTGCTCGCCCAGGGTCTGGGCCATGGCGACGGCTTGCTGGCGATCGGCGTGGCCGACCAGCACCAGCATGTCGCGGTTGAGCGGTTCCTGCATGCGTTGTTCGGCGCGCAGTTCGAGGGCGTCCGGGTGGGTGCCGGGCACCAGTTCCATCAGGTTGGCCGACAGCGGCGCACCGTCGCGCCACTGCCAGGCGCCCAGTGCGACAACCGCCAGCAGCAGGATCAGGAACAGCCAGGGCAGCCTGCGTTCACTCGGCAAAGTCATGTTGCTCCGCGTCGCTCAGAGGTTGGCCGGCAGTGCTGTCCTGCATGCGCAGTACGGTGCTGTCGCCTTGGGTTTCCAGCAGTTCGATGGTGTTCACCAAGGTGCCGCCGCTGATGTTGATCTGGTTGAAGACCTGCTTGAGCAGCACCGAGCGCGGGGTAAGGGTCAGTTGCCATTTCTGCGCATCGCCGCTCAGGGCCAGTTCGAAATCCCGTTGCAGACCGCTGCTGTCGCCTTGCAGCACGGCGAGGAACAAACGGTTCTGCTCGGCCCCGGCGCTCTTGTTCGGCAGCAGTTGCCAGCCGGTGGCATCACGCCGGGCGATGCCTTTGGCGCTGATCCGGTAATCCTGTTGCAGCGGGGTTTTCAGCAGCCACAGCAGGCCGTGGTTTTTGGCGAGGACAAAGCTGCCCTTGCTGATCAGCGGCTGGGGCAGGGCGCGCAGGTGTTTTTCCTGGATGAACCGGCCGTGGATCACGTCCGGCTTCGCCAGTTGCTCGCTCAACTGTTGCAGATCGAAGGCGTTGGCCAGCGACGACAGCGTCAGTAGCGCCAGGGCCCCAAGGGATTTCAACCACACATTCATCGCAGCATCCTTTCCACGGCATCGGTGAAGACTTTTGGCGAAGCCAGTTGCATCTCGCGGCTGCTCACTTCGACGGCGACCTGCACCGAGCTGGCGCGGGTCAGGCGTTCGCCTGTCTGGGCGTCGGTGATCAGGTAGTGGATCTTCAGGCGGTTTTCCCACTCCACCAGACTGGCGCGCACGTTCAACCGTTGGCCGAACACCGCGCCGCGCACATAGCGCAGTTGCAGGTCGATCACCGGCCAGGCATAGCCCGAGTCGACCATCTGGTTGTAGTTGTGGCCGATCTTGTCGAGCAGTGCACAACGCGCCACTTCCAGGTATTTCACGTAATGGCCGTGCCAGACGACGTGCATGGTGTCGACGTCAAAGAACGGCACGAGGATTTCCGTATCGGCGTGAAGCACTCCGGCACTACGCATGCAGCCTCCAGTGTTGCTCGGCGATGCGTTGCAGACACAGGCGCAATTCGCCTTCCAGGGCGCGGTCTTCGATCACCGGCGGGAAGTCCTGGGCCAGTTGCTCGTGCATGGTGGCCAGCGATGGCGGCAGCGGACGCGCGTCTGCATCGCGACCACGCAGCCACACGCCTTGATTGGCCGCCAGCAATGTGGCGGCGGCGACCTGTTCGGTCAGCTCCAGTACGCGAATGGCGTCGCGGGCGGCGATGGTGCCCATGCTCACCTTGTCCTGGTTGTGGCACTCGGTGGAGCGCGAGAACACGCTGGCCGGCATGGTGTTTTTCAACGCTTCGGCAGTCCAGGCACTGGCGCCGATCTGCACGGCCTTGAAGCCGTGGTTGAGCATCGCGCGGTCGGCGCTGGCGCCGGACAGGTTGCTCGGCAAGCCGTGGTTGTAACGTTCGTCCACCAGCAGCGCGAGTTGTCGGTCGAGCAGGTCGGCGACGTTGGCCACGAGGTTTTTCAGGCTGTCCATGGCGAACGCGATGTGTCCGCCGTAGAAGTGCCCGCCGTGCAGCACGCGCTCGGCTTCGGCGTCGATGATCGGGTTGTCGTTGGCGCTGTTGAGTTCGGTCTCGATGAACGAGCGCAGCCAGTTCAGGCTGTCGGCCAGCACGCCCAGCACATGCGGTGCGCAGCGCAGTGAGTAGCGATCCTGCAAGCGGTGCAGCGGCGCGGTCGGCGCGTCGATTGCCAGATCCTTGCGCAGCCATGCGGCCACCTGCATCTGACCCGGATGCGGCTTGGCGGCGAACAGGCGCTCGTCGAAGTGTTCCGGATTGCCTTGCAGCGCCACCACGTTCAGCGCGGTGATGCGGGTGGCCAGTTGCAGCAGGTAATCGGCGCGGGCGTAAGCCAGGCACGCCAGACCGGTCATCACGGCGGTGCCGTTCATCAGCGCCAGCGCTTCTTTCGGACGCAGCACCAATGGTGTCCAGCCCAGTTCGCGATGCACATCGGCAGCCTGGCGGCGTTCGCCACGGAACATCACTTCACGCTCGCCGGACAGGGTTGCGGCGACGTAGGACAGCGGCGTCAGATCGCCGCTGGCGCCCACCGAACCCTCTTCGGGGATCAGCGGCAGAATGTCGTGTTCAAGAAACGCATGCAGGCGTTCCAGCAGTTCGATGCGCACCCCGGACACCCCGTGGCACAGCGACTGCAAACGCGCCGCCAGCACCGCGCGGGTGGCCTGGGCGTCGAGCAATTTGCCCAGTCCGCAACCGTGGAACGTGTAGAGATGACGCGGCAGCGCCTCGACGTGATGCAGCGGCACCGCGACCACGCAGGAATCGCCGTAACCGGTGGTCACGCCATAGATCACGCCTTCTTTGTCCAGCAGCGAATCGAGAAACTGCGCGCCCTTGGCGATGCGTTCGCGATAAGGCGCGTCGCTCTGCAACTGCACGGGCGCCTGACGGTTGGCCAGGGCCAGCACGTCTTCGATGCGCAAAGGGCGTTCGCCGAAGGTGACCGGCTCAGGAGTTGGCGTTGTCATCGGTTTTCCAGAATGGGTAAAAGTTGAACCATTGGCACGGTGCTTCGAGGCAATAGTGACTCAGGCGTTGCGCATAGCGGGTCGCCCACTGATGAATGACCTGTTCGCGCTCGCGGCGTGACCACACCACGGCATCGGCGAACGGCTCGAGAGTCAGGCGATAGTGGCCGTCGGGCTGTTTCAGGCACATCAGCAGGTTGACCGGGCATTTCAGCAGGCCGGCCAGCAGCCACGGCCCTTGCGGGAACGGCGCCGGGTGACCGAGAAAGTCCACGGTCACGCTGCGCCCGCCATGCAGTGGCACGCGGTCGCCGGCAATCGCCAGCCACTCGCCGCGCTCCAGCCGTTCGTGCAGTTGCAGCATGATCACCGGGTCCAGCTCGCTGACCTGAATCAGTCGCAGGTTGGTCGCCCCGGCCTCGCCCAGCAGGCGATTGAATTGCTCGGCGTGCTTGGTGTGCACCAGCACGTTCATGGTGACCTTTTCGCCCAGCTCCGCCAGCGCCCGGCACACTTCGAGGTTGCCCAGATGCGCGCCCACCAGCATTTGCCCGCGACTGCCGCGCAACTGATTGCGCAACAGCGCCGGGTCGATGATTTCGATCTGCTCGATCTTCAGCTTGCCGTTCCACACGTCGAGCTTGTCGAGCAGCGAATCGGCGAATGCCATGAACTGGCGGAATACCCGCCAGCGGGTCGGACGCAATTCGTGGCGACCGCTCCAGTCGGCGAGGCGCTGCTGATACTGCCAGGCACTGCGCCGGGCGGTGCGGCCGAACAGGAAAAAGTACAGGACGATGCCGTACAGCAACGGGCTCAGCAGGCGTCGGCCAAGGACCTTGGCGGCGAACGCGGTGAATTTCATCAGCAGGAAACTGCCGCGCTCTTCGCGGTCGGCCCAGTGCTTCTTGTCGGTCTCGACGGTCATGCGCGCCACCGTCGCCAGAGGATCACGGGCAAGCGCAGCAACATGCCGAAGAACAGGCGCGTGTGCATGCTCGAGATCAGCACGTTGTCGTGGAACAGGCGAAAGTGCGACACGCCGTCCAGCGGGTAATGCACGCTGGTCTGCAACCAGCGCATCGGCTGATTGCGCCAGGCCAGGCGCACCAGAATGTCCGAGTCGAAATCCATGCGCTTGCCGATCCGCGCCGAGTCGATCACGCCCAGCGTCGGTTCCAGCGGATACACCCGGAAGCCGCACATCGAGTCGCGGATCTGCAGCGACAGGGTGTTGATCCACACCATCACGTGGGTCAGATAACGCGCATACAAACGGCCCTTGGGCACGCTGGCGTCGTACAGCGGATAACCACAGACCAGTGACTCGGGGTGGGCGCGGGATTCTTCGATGAACCGCGCGACATCCTGCAAGTCGTGCTGACCGTCGGCATCGACCTGCAAGGCATGGCTGAAGCCCAGCCGCGCCGCTTCACGCAGACCGGTCATCACCGCGCCGCCCTTGCCCTGATTGGCAGTGAGGCGCACCAGATAAACCCGCTCGCGCTCGGCCAGCGCGTCCAGCACCGCCGCGCAGGATTTGCTGCTGGCATCGTCCACCAGAATGCACGGCAGATCCTCGGCGAGCAGGGCGTCGACCACCGTGCCGATGGCGGTTTCGTGGTTGTAGACCGGGATCACGGCGCAAGGGTTATGCATCGCCAGCCCCCAGCAGAATCCGCCCGCTGGAGCAGGTGGCGGTGTCGTTGCGATAGGCGAAATACAATTTGCCGCGCTCCGGGTCGAAGCGCAGGTGCAACTGGATTTCATCGCCGGGGCGCACCAGTTGCTGGAATTTCAGCACTTCCATGCCGGCGAACGCGCCGGACAGGTTCAGCAGTTGCCGACCCAGGTTCAGCGCCCATTCGACCTGCACCACGCCGGGCAGCACCGGGGCCTTGGGGAAGTGGCCGCTGAAGTAGGCCAGGTCCGGCGGAACGCTCAATTGCAGGTTCCATTCGCCCTCGGTTTCGGCCTGTTCCAGAATCTCCGGCGCTTTCGGCCGTGGTGCCAGCAGCAAGGCTTCGACGTCGGCCTGAGGCAACTTGCCCTGCGAGTTCAGCGGCAACTGTCGCAGCAGGCGCCAGCGGCGGGGCAGGGCCAGGGCTTCGCAGTGGTCGCCGAGATGACGGCGCAGGGTTTCGGTCAGGCTGCGGCGACCGTGTTCGCGCAGGGCAAACAGGCCCGATTCGCTGAGCACCAGCAGAGCGCCGAGGGATGCGCGGTTTTCCTGCACCACGCCCAGACGCGCTTCGGCAACCCAGTCGTGAGCCACCAGCGCCTGTTCAAGCATCGGCAGGGAAATACGTTTTTCTTCGAGTTTGACGATCCGGTCGAGCCGACCGAGCAATTCAAAGCGGCCATCGGCCTGAATGCGCGCCGCATCGGCGGTGTGTTCGACATGCCCGGCGGGCAGATAGGGCGATGCGATCAGCAAGGCACCGTCGCTGTCCTGGCTCAACTCGACGCCGGCAAACGGCTGCCACAACGATTCGCCCTGACGCCAGGCGATGCCGCCGGTTTCCGAGCTGCCGAGGATTTCCGTCGGCCATTGTCCCAGGCGTTGATGCAGGCTTTGTGCGGCGCCTGCCGGCAGTGCGCCGCCGGAGGAAAACACCCGGCGCACGGCGCTCAGGGCCGGCCAGTCGAGGTTGTCGCCCATACGTTTGAGCAGCGCCGGGCTGGCGACCCAGGCGAAGGCCGGGTGCTCGCGGCTGGCGCGTTGCAGGTCTTCCGGGAAAGCCAGTTGCTTGCGCAGGAACGGACGCCCGGCGCACAGCGGCCACAGCACGCGGAACAGCAAACCGTAAATGTGCTGGGTGGTGACGCTGCCAAGAATGCAGGCCTCACCGAGATCGGCGCCCCAGAGTTGCTCAAGGGCTTCGACTTCGTTGGCCAGTTGCCGCAGGGATTTGTCGATGCGCTTTGGTTCGCCGCTGGAGCCGGAGGTGCACAGGCTCAGGCGGCACTGGTCGAGATCCAGTTCGGCGGCGGGCAGGGCCGGTTGCAGCAGATCGCTCAGGCGAGCGTCATCGGCCTGATCGGTCAGCCACAGATCGACGTCGTTCGACCAGCGCTGGCGGGTCTGCGCTTGCAGATCCGAAGGCAGCAACACGCTGACGCCGGCGCGCCAGGCACCGAGCAGGGCGACGGCCAGGTCGGCGGCATCTTCCAGATGCACCGCCAGACGTTGCACGCCGCGCACTTGCAGACCGGCGGCCAAGCCCAGGGCCTGTTCGCGCAGTTGTGCGTGATCGAGTGCCGGTGCGCTTGTTACAGCACGCGCCGGCAGGGCCTTGAGCAACAGCTGCTCAAGTTTTATCCAATTCATGGGCGACCTCTTACCCGTTGTCGTATCAGCCATTCAATGGCAAACATCAGGCCGATCAATCCGTAGGAGATCAGGCCGGTGTACAACATCCACCAGTTCAGCGGCGCCCACAGTGTCAGCAGGGCGGCGCACAAACCGTTGCAAAAGAAAAACACGCTCCAGGCCACGGTGACCTGGCGGGTGTAACGAATCGCCTTGGGCGGCAGTTGCGGTTCACGCAGGCGCGCCAGACGCTCGACCATCGGCGGGCCGTATTTCAGGCTCAGGCTGAACAGCACCAGCATGAAGCCGCTGATCAGCACCGGGTACCAGCGCAACAGCAAAGGGCTGTCGAACACTGCCAGCAGCAGGCAGAACACGATCGCCACGAAGGCCATCCACAGGCTGCCGGGCTTGCGTTCGCCGGTCAGCGCCCGGGCCAGCCACAGGCCGCCCAGCAGCAGGCCGAACTGCCATGGTGCGAAATGCTCCATGCCGAAATACACCGCAAAGGGGTAAAGCAGGCCTGCCAGCAGCAGGCCGAGGCCGATCAGTCGGCTCATGCGGCCGGTTGAACCAGACGGTAGACCGCCTCGACCACGTCGCTGACGGTGCGCACCGACTTGAACTCCTCGGCAGCGATTTTCTTGCCGGTCTGGCGCTTGATGTGATCGATCAGGTCGACGGCGTCGATGCTGTCGATTTCCAGATCCTGATACAGGTTGGATTCCAGGCTCACGCGGGCCGGGTCCAGTTCGAACAGCTCGACCAGGGCATCGCGCAGGGTGTTGAAAATGTCGTCACGAGTTTGCATGGTCCGGTCTCAAGCTGCTTGTTTTGCCGTGACGAACGCCGCAAGGCTCGCCACGTTGGTGAAATGGTTGCGGGTGTCCTTGGCGTCGGCGTCGATCTTGATGCCGTACTTTTTCTGGATCGCCAGGCCGAGCTCCAGGGCGTCGACGGAATCCAGGCCCAGGCCTTCGCCGAACAGCGTCTGGTCGTCGCCGATGTCCTCTGCGCTGATGTCTTCGAGGCCCAGGGCGTCGATGATCAGCTCTTTGATGTCACGGTTTAGATCGCTCATCTTCGGCGAGCTCCTTGATAAAGAATTGGTGCAAATAGTCGTTGAGCTTGCGCGAAGCCTGTGGCGCTGGCCCCTGCGCGGCGAAAGTCTGTGGGTCTATATCGGCCCCGACGTGAAAACTGAAGTGCACGCGGCGACTGGGAATGCGATACCAGGGCTCGGCTTTGGTCAGGGTGGTCGGATTGACCTTGATCACCACCGGGGTGAGGATTTTCGCACCGCGCAGCGCGATGGCCGCCGCGCCCCGATGAAAGGCCGGCGCCTGACCTGGCTGGGTGCGGGTGCCTTCGGGAAAAATGATCAGGGTCTGCCCGCTCTGCAATGCGCCGGCGGCGGCGTCGAGCATGTCCATGCTGCCGTCGTTGCTGATGTATTCGGTGCTGCGCAGCGGGCCGCGAGTGAAGGGGTTTTCCCACAGGCTTTTCTTCACCACGCAATTGGCCCCGCGCACCAGACCGATCAGGAATACCACGTCGATCAGCGACGGGTGGTTGGCGATGATCATCTGCCCCGGACGGCCGAGCCGTTCGGCGCCCTGGATGTCGTAGGTCAGCACGCCGGTACGGGCCATGAACCGGACGAAAAACCAGAACAGCCGACTGACGGTCTGGCGTGCCCGCTCGCGATGCGCAATGGCGTCGCCCGGCAGGCAACCGAGCAATGGAAATACCAGCAGGCGCAGGCACAGACCACCGAGCCCGAACAGGGCGAAGCTGGTGGCAGTGGCCAGCAGACGCCAGTAATAGGCGTCGCGGTTTTTTCCGATCACGGGTTGCGTTGCCAGGTCCATAGACGAGTCTTCCAGGCATGTTGGCAATGGGGTTGCTGACCGAGCAGGGTTCGCAGCAGATTCAGTGCGTGGGGCCACTGCGGTTTTGACCGTGCTTGCGGGGCGCTGTTCAGGGTCAGCCGCCAGTCGGTACCGGGGGTGAGCAACAACCCGACCGCGTAGGGAAACGGTACGTCGTCGATCCACGTCGAATAGGCTTCGGGCGGTTGTTCCTCGGTGATCACCAGCAGCACGGCGGGGGCCCCTTCGTTCAACAACGTCGCCGCTTCGAGCATGCCGTGTTCGAGGCCGTCGCCGGCTGCGGCGAGCGCGGTCATTTCGCTGGTTTCGCCACGCATGATCGACCACAGGCCGATGATCGCGTTGTGCACCGACAGGCTGAACTGGGTGGGCGACAGCGGCTGTTCGTTGGCCAGATCGCTGAGGATTTCAAAGGTGCGCGGGGTTTCGCCGTGCCGGGAGACGAATACCAGCGGCAGATTTTCCCGACCGTCGGCCAGCGGCCAGCCGACACTGAACGCCATCCGCGCCAGACGGCTGAGACGACGGCGCTGCATGGCCGGCAGAAACGAAACATCGGGTGCGGCATCGCTGCCTTCGAGCACGACCGGCTGTCGGCTCCAGGCTTGCCAGGCTTCCACACTGTCGAGCCCGGGAGCCCAGGCGCGCCATTGGGCGATGTTGAAGTTGATCACGGACATTTATCCCGCCCCTGCGGGCTGAGTTGACGCGGTTTCGCCAACGTCGCCGCTGAGCTGATTTAGCCTGAAATGGCATGGCGCGTGGCGCCGGGTGGCGCGCATTATCCCGGTGCGACGAGTGTGTAGCAAATGCTGGTTACGTTTTGAACGACGAAATGAACCGAATGGTACGCAGCAAGAGCTGTCACTTGGCCATTATCCAGATTGTCGGGTGGCTGTCTGTCAGGCGAATCCGCGATCAACGGGTCTCTTTCCGCCGTATTCATTGGGAGATTGGCGCCTGACTTTGTAGTCCGCGTCCATCGAGGTAGCGAACCGGCACCGGGCACCACTACACTCGGTCATTCTTTGATACACGGAGGTTTTGTCATGCGGCGCGTGGTGTTCAATCAGAAAGGTGGCGTGGGCAAATCCAGCATTGCCTGCAATCTGGCGGCGGTAAGCGCCAGCGAGGGTTATCGCACGCTGTTGGTCGACCTCGATGCCCAGGCCAATTCCACTCAGTATCTGACCGGGCTCACGGGTGATGACATTCCGATGGGCATTGCCGATTTCTTCAAGCAGACCCTGTCTTCCGGACCGTTCTCGAAAAAGAACCAGGCGGATATCTACGAAACGCCTTTCGACAACCTCCACATCATTACCGCCACTGCCGAACTGGCCGACCTGCAGCCCAAGCTCGAGGCCAAACACAAGATCAACAAGCTGCGAAAGCTGCTCGACGAGTTGTCGGAGGATTACGACCGGATCTATCTGGATACGCCGCCGGCGCTGAATTTCTATGCGGTCTCGGCACTGATTGCCGCCGATCGGGTACTGATTCCCTTTGACTGCGACAGCTTCTCGCGTCAGGCCCTCTACGGTCTGATCGCCGAGATCGACGAGTTGAAGGAAGACCACAACGAAGGCCTGGAAGTCGAAGGCATTGTGGTCAACCAGTTCCAGGCCCGGGCCAGCCTGCCGCAGCAAATCCTCGACGAACTGATCGCCGAGGGCCTGCCGGTACTGCCGGTCTACCTCGCCAGTTCAGTGCGCATGCGCGAATCGCATCAAGCCAACACGCCGCTGATCCACCTCGATCCACGGCACAAGCTGACGCAGCAGTTCGTTGAACTGCACAACCTGCTCGAAGACGCCTGAAACCTTGTCAGATGCCCTGGCTGCGCAGCCAGGCCATCAACTGCGGCAACGGGAAGGCCCCACTCTGACGGGCCACTTCCCGGCCGTTGCGGAACAGAATCAGGCTCGGAATCGAACGAATCCCCAACTGTGCCGACAACTGCTGATTGGCCTCGCTGTCCAGCTTGGCCAGCCGGCACTTGCCCGCCAACTGCGCAGCCGCCTGCTCGAACACCGGCGCAAATGACTTGCACGGCCCACACCAGTCCGCCCAAACGTCCACCAGCAACGGCAGATCACCCTTGATCTGACTGGCGTAATCGCCTTGCTTGAGTTCGAACGGCTTGTCCAACAGCACCTCGGACTTGCAGCGCCCGCACTTCGGGTGGTCGTTGAGGCGCTCGGCGGGGATGCGGTTGAGGCCGTTGCAGGAGGGGCAGGGGATGAGGAGTGGGTCGGTCATGATCGGGATCCAGTGGAAAGCTGATATCTCCTAGTTGGAGACGTTTGCTCATATTTTCAATCGTGCAGTGTTTGGCTGTGAGCCTAGGCTGAGATGGACCGGTCGAGACCCGTTGGTCTGCTCGGTGATATCGCAACTTGCGATAATTTTGATCTGTGATTAACTCCCCATAGCAGAATGCGATAAGGATGTTGCATGCATGTCATCACTGGAAAACGAATACGAGAAGCGAAGGCCAAATGGCCCAGCGCAGCTACAGCACTGGACCACTGGTTTGAAGTGGCGAAAGGAAGCAAATCGCCAGATTTTGCGGCGCTGAAGGCCTTGTTTCCAGCTGTCGACAAAGTGGGTGACTTTCATGTTTTCGATATTGGCGGTAACAAGCTCAGGTTGATCGCCTATGTCAGATATCGACCTCAAAAGTTGTACATCAGACATGTGTTGGATCATCGCGAATATGACCGCGGTAAATGGAAGGAGGCTAAGGCATGAGTGTTCTGATCAAAAAAGCCGCTGAGCACTGGGAGTTCGTTTCGCCTTTGCTGCGCAAGCCGAAAAGCGAAGACGACTACGACAGGCTCGTTCAAGCCCTTGACGAGCTGCTCGAAATGACGGGCGATGATGAGTCTCATCCTTTAATGAGTCTGGTGGATATCATCGGTGACTGGATTGAAGAATGGGATCGCGTGCATCACCCGACGCCTAAACCGCCCGGTTTTGAAGTACTGGGGTATTTGATGCGTGAGCATGGTTTGACCCAGAGCGATTTGCCGGGTGTGGGCACTCAGTCTGTTGTTTCGGAAATCCTCAGTGGAAAGCGCCAGTTGAATCTGCGGCAGGTCCGCTGGCTGGCCGAGCACTTCAAGCTACCTGTGGACGTGTTTATCTGAAAGGAAACCAGTGTGTTCAGAGTCGTGGCATTTGCACTCTGAGCATGTCGCGCGGCTTTTTCAGGCGGCGCTGTCATCTAGCAGGTTGCCTGACGGGAGGGTGCACGGCTCCAAGACAGGAGACCGTGCGCTTCATGAGGAACAACTGATCTCCAAATGCTTGCCCCACTCCGGCGGCCGTTCCGCGTAACTCTCCATTCCAGGTTGTTCCTCGAATGGATTGCTCAGCACCGCGTGCAATCGGCACACTTCTGAATAGTCACCCTGCTCGGCAGCATCAATCGCCTTCTGCGCCAGATAGTTGCGCAGGATGTACAGCGGATTCACCGCATGCATGCGCGCACGGCGCTGTTCCTGATCGGCCGCGCCATCGCGTGCGACGCGGGCGACATAGCGCTCGCCCCAGGCATCGAAACCCTTGATATCGACGAAGTCATCGCGCAGGCGGGCGATGGCCTGTTCGGCTGACTCTTCGCCCAGGCGGCGGAAGAACAGCGTGTAATCGACTCCGCTGTTCTGCATCAGTTGCAGCAGTTGTTCCAACAGTTGCTGGTCGTCGTCCTCGGCGGTGGTGAAGCCGAAGCGGCGGCGCATCAGGTCGAGGTAATGGGCCTGGAACAGTGGCAGGTACAGGCCGAGGGTTTCGCGCAGGGCTTCAACGCTGATGAACGGCGTCAGGGCCTGGGCCAGGGCGCTGAGGTTCCATTGGCCGACCGGCACCTGATTGCTGAAGGAGTAGCGGCCCTGATCGTCGGAGTGGTTGCAGATGAAGTTCGCGTCGAAATCGTCGAGGAAGGCGAACGGGCCGAAGTCGAAGGTGATGCCGAGTATCGACATGTTGTCGGTGTTCATCACCCCGTGGCAGAAACCGTAGGCCTGCCACTTGGCGATCAGTTCGGCGTTGCGCTCGACGATTTCACGGAACATCGCCAGATAAGGTTCCGGCTGTTCCAGACACTCGGGGTAGTGCATCGCCAACACGTGTTCGCCGAGTTGCTTCTGCTGTTCGGGGCGCTTGGTGTAATAGAAGTATTCGAAGTGGCCGAAACGGATGTGGCTCGGCGCCAGGCGCAGCACCATCGCGGCGCGCTCCTGTTTCTCACGCCAGACTGGAGTGTCGGAGCCGATCACGCAGGCGGCGCGTGAAGACGGGATGTTCAGCGCATGCAGCGCTTCGGAGGCGAGAAACTCGCGGATCGACGAACGCAGCACCGCGCGACCGTCGCCCATGCGCGAAAACGGTGTCTGCCCGGCGCCCTTCAGATGCAAGTCCCAGTGCTCGCCGGCTGCGTTGTAGACCTCGCCCAGCAACAGTCCGCGCCCATCGCCCAGTTGCGGGGTGTAGCCGCCGAACTGATGTCCGGAATAGACCATCGCCCGTGGCTCGGCATCGGCCCACAGCTTGTGGCCGCCAAACAGCTCGGCAAATTCCTGGGTGTCGGCCACCGCCGGGTCGAGATCCAGCAGCGCCAGGGCCGCAGGGCTGGCCACCACCAGCCGCGGATTGTCGATCGGTTCGGGCAGCACGTGGGCCGAGAACGCATCGCCCAGGCGGGCGAAGCGGTTGTCGAAGGTCAGTTCGTCGAGGGCTTTCAAGGACCGGCTCCAGCAGAATGTCCGAGCATTCTGCTGGGATTAGCCGGGTTAGTCGAGTTTGGCCGGCGGCGGTTCCTGCAACGGTTTCTGGTCGTCGCTGACCGGCACGATGGTTTTGGTTTCCGGCTCGATCGGCACCATCTTGTATTCCTGGCCGTGAAGATTCTTCAGGTAAACCTCCATCTGGCGGAACGAGATGTTGATGTGCTGCTTCTTGAACTCACGGTTGATGAAGCGGTTGACCTCATCGAGTACCGGGTTGCGGTCGCCGAGATCACGCACATGCATGCGCAATTCGTGGTCGAGGGTGCTTTCGCCGAAGTTGAGGAAGTACACGTGCGGCTCGGGTTCCTTGAGCACGCGCGGGTTTTCCCGGGCGGCCTTGAGCAGCAGTTCCTTGACCAGATCCAGATCCGAACCGTAATCGACGCCCAGTTTCAGGGTCACCCGAGTGATGGTGTCGGTCAGCGACCAGTTGATCAGTTGCCCGGTGATGAACGTCTTGTTCGGGACAATGATGTCCTTGCGGTCGAAGTCGGTGATGGTCGTGGCGCGGATGCGGATCTTGCTCACCGTGCCCGACAGGTTGCCGATGGTGATGGTGTCGCCGATCCGCACCGGGCGCTCGAACAGGATCATGATGCCGGAGATGAAGTTCGCGAAGATCTCCTGCATGCCGAAACCGAGACCCACCGACAGCGCCGCCACCAGCCACTGCAACTTGTCCCAGCTGACGCCGAGGGTCGACAGGGTCGAGACGAAACCGACCCCGGCGATCACGTACGACAGCAGCGTGGTCGTCGCGTAGGCACTGCCCTGGGCCAGATTGAGTTTCGACAGTACGAACACTTCAAGCAGGCCCGGCAAGTTGCGGGCGAGGGCAAAGGTGATGCCGATGATGATCAGCGCGCCGAGCATGTCGCCGATGCTGATCGGCACCATGCTCATATTGGCGCCGGTGCCGCTGGTGTATTCGTAGAGGGTGATGTTGTCGAGGTACGAAAACACCGTGATCAGGTCGGCCCAGACCCAGTACAGCGCGGCGATGAAGCCGCCAAGCAGTGCGAGGCGGATCAGGCGCAGGGACTGTTCGTTGACCTTTTCGATGTCCAGGGTCGGTTCTTCGATCACCGCTTCGCCGTCGCCGGCTTCCTTGGCTGCCTGACGTTTGGCCAGGGCGCGCTGGTAAGCCAGACGACGTGCCGCGACCGCAAGGCCACGGACGAAGGTGGCTTCGATCACCAGCCAGAACATCAGCAGGTACAACGTGTTGATCAGGCGGTCGCTGAGCTTCAGCGCGGTGTAGTAGTAGCCGAAGCACACGGCGACGAACAGCGCGATGGGCAGCAGGGTGAACATCACGCCCACGGCCTTGCGGAACAGCGAGGCGTTTTCGTGGGTCGGGCTGCTGATCAGCAAGCGGCTGAGCAGCCACGCCATCAGCGCATAGCAGGTCAGCACCACCGGCATGCCCAGCACATCGTCGGCCAGTGCCGCCGGTTGCAGTTCGGCAACCGCCACCACCGCCACCAACGCCATGACCACCAGTCCGAGGCGACGCACCCAGCCTTGCAGGAATTCGACCTGCGGCTTCTCCCAGCGGAAGTGCAACTCGGCCACACCACCCGGCGCGAGGATCCGGTAAGCGGTGTAGAACACCAGCCACGCCTGGGCCATTTGCAGCAGCGCCGCGCCCATGTTGGCGTTCTGCCCGCGAGCATCGATCTGCAACGCCAGCCCGCACAGAGCCAGGCCCAGCGCGACTGGCATCGCCAGCAGAATATTGATCAGGATCGCCTGTGGCGTATGCCACTGGCTGTCACGCTTGAAGTGACCGATGTCCTGATGAACCTTGTTCAGGCGCGAGTACAGCTGTTTGCGGCGCCACAGCAGCGCGCCGATCAGCAGCGCCAGCGGCAGGAACAACAGCGGTCGCTGGGTCAGGCCGTCGGTCAGTTCGCTAAAGCTTGAGGCCAGCGGCAAAGTGTCGATCTGACGCTTGAGGCGCTCCGGCACGCCGCGCATCCATTCGGTGTCCAGCGGCTTGTTGCTCGGAATCCAGAACATCTGCTCGTCGAGGGTCGCGCGCAGGCTTTGCGCGGTGCTCAGCAGTTGTTTCTGATTCAGTTGCAGGGTGATCGACTCGTTGAGCATCGCGCTCAGTTCGCGACTCAGCCGCTCCAGCAGATCAACGCGAGTGTTGGCCAGCTCCAGCAGACTCTTGCGCAGTTGCGGCGTGACTTGTTCCGGCGGCTGGGTGGACAGCAGGTTGTCGACGTAGGTCGCCGGATTGCTCAGCTGTTCGCGCTGCTGGTTGATTTCGAACTGGTACAGGCGAATGTCGGCGATCTGGTCCGCGAGGTCGCGGTCGACCTTGAGGCGCGGCAGCGCCTGTTTCTGTTTATAGAGAATCTTCGACAGCAGCAGGCTGCCCTTGAGCACGTTGATCTGCTCGTCGAGGGCCGAATCGCTCTGGGTCACGCTGTCCAGTTGCTGCTTGGTCTGCAGGTTCTGCTGGGTCAGTTCGTTGAGACGGTCGGTGCTTTTGAGCAGGTAGTCGGAGAGCTTGAGGTTGGCCGCGCTTTCCGTGGCGAGCAGGGCGCTGCTGCCGGACTTTTGGGCCTCGATCGACTGCTGCGTCACGGTTTCCTGCGACAGGGTCAAGCGCTTCTGGTTGATCAGGGTTTGCAGTTCCTGGATCTCGCGGTCCAGACGGTCGGATTTTTCCGAAAGCAGGTCATGCTGACTGTTGCCCAGATCCTGCAACTGGTTGTTGCCGGCCAGTTCCTGACGGCGCAGCGGGATCAGCGCGTTCAAGGCGGCCAGTTCGGCGTTGAGCAGGTCGCGCTGCTCGGCGCTGACGGTTTTGCCGGCGTCCTTGCCGGTCTTGAGGATGTTATTGATCTGCTGGATGCGCGTCTGGCTGCTGGAAATCTCGGCCTGGGCACGCTCGGGACGGGTCTGGGCGGTGATGATCAGGCTATTGGCGTCGGCCAGGGCTTTTTGCAGATCGCTTTGCTGGGTCGAGCGCTCGGTGAGCATCTGCTCCAGCTGCTGGATGTTTTCCTTGGGGAAGCGCTGCGCCACCGGCACCACGGCGCTGGCCTTGAGGCGGGTCAGTTCGCGCGAATTCTCGATGGTCTGCTTCGGCGCAGTGGCCAACTGCTGCTTGAGGTCGATCAGCTTCTGCTCGTAGTCACGCCGGTTGTTGAGCTGGTTCAGCGTGTTTTGCAGGACTGTCTGCAGGGCCTTCTTGTCGGCTTCGGGCAGTTTGCTGTCGGTGAGCTTGTCCAGGCTGGCCTGCACGGCGTCGCTGGACGGTGGTTCGGCGGCTTGCAGCGGGCCGACGGAAAGACTCAGGCCCAGCAGGGCCGCGAGGAAAAAGGAGCGCAGGGTAGGCATAGAGACCGGTCAAGCAAGTGAGAGTGGACGCAGTTTAGAGGAAGAGTCCGGGGCCCGGGCGACTTCCTTCGGGGAATCTGACGCCCACTTTGGCGATCTTGTTCCCGTCCATGACCGCAACCGTCCAGTGGGTGTTGTTCCATTCCACCTGGTCGCCAACGATTGGCGCACCGCCGACTTTCTGGGCAATGAAGTGGCCCAGGGTCATGTCCGGATCGATGCCTTCGGCGGGCAGGCCGTACAGGGCGGCAACCGCTTTGAGCTGGGCGTCTCCTTCGAGTACGAAGTCGCCGAAGAAGCGCAGATCGAGGCCGCGTTGCGGCGCCTGGCTGAACAGTTTTCCGAGGGCCGGAAGGTTGTGTTCATGGCCGATAACACACAGCAAATCATCGACTTCCAGCACCGTACTACCCGACGGATGGAGCAGTTGCTGACCGCGAAACAGCGCAGCGATACGGGTGCCTTCGGGCATTTTCAGTTCGCGCAGGGGCGAACCGATGCACCATTTTTCCGCGCCGAGCTTGTAGACGAACAGCTCCCACTCGCTGGTGACGTGGACTTCGAGGGCCGCGCGGGAGATCGGCGCCGGCTCCGGCGGGACCGTCACCTTGAGCAGCTTGGCCACCCACGGCAGGCTCGTGCCCTGCACCAGCAGCGACACCAGCACGATAAAGAAGGCGAGGTTGAAATACAGCTGCGCATTCGGCAGCCCGGCCATCAGCGGGAACACCGCCAGAATGATCGGTACCGCGCCACGCAGGCCGACCCAGGAAATGAAGGCTTTCTCGCGGCCGTGGAAGGCCTTGAATGGCAGCAGCCCGACCAGCACCGACAGCGGCCGTGCGAACAGGATCATCCACAGCGCCAGACCCAGCGCCGGCACGGCGATCGGCAGCAAATCATGCGGAGTGACCAGCAAACCCAGCACCAGGAACATGCCGATCTGCGCCAGCCACGCCATGCCGTCGAGCATGTGCAGGATGCCGTGACGGCTGCGCACCGGGCGGTTGCCGATCACCAGACCGCACAGGTACACGGCGAGGAAGCCGCTGCCGTGCAGGGCGTTGGTCAGGGCGAACACCACCAGACCGCCGGCGATCACCAGAATCGGATACAGGCCGGCGGCGAGATTGATCCGGTTGACCAGTTGCAGCATCAGCCAGCCACCGCCCAGACCGATCACACCGCCAATGCCGAACTCGCGGATCAGGTGGGTCAACAGGCTCCAGTGCAGGCCGGTCTGGCCGCTGGCGAGCATGTCGATCAGGGTCACGGTGAGGAACACCGCCATCGGGTCGTTGCTGCCGGATTCGATTTCCAGGCTGGCGGTCACCCGTTCGTTCAGGCCCTTGCCACCGAGCAGCGAGAACACCGCCGCGGCGTCCGTGGAACCGACGATGGCGCCGATCAGCAGGCCTTGAATCAGATTGAGGTCGAACAGCCAGGCGGCGGCCATGCCGGTGAGGCCGGTGGTGATAAGGACGCCGACCGTGGCCAGCGACAAGGCCGGCCACAGGGCCACGCGGAAACTGGACACCCGGGTGCGCAAGCCACCGTCGAGCAGGATCACTGCCAGTGCGAGGTTGCCGACCAGATAGGCCGTCGGGTAGTTATCGAAAATGATGCCGCCGCCATCGACCCCGGCACTCATGCCGACCGCGAGAATGATCACCAGAATCGGGATGCCGAGACGGGAAGACAGGGAGCTGACAAGAATGCTTGCGCCTACCAGCAACGCGCCGATCAAGAACAGGCTGTTGATGGTCGTCGCATTCAAAGGCAGTACTCCAGAAGCGGAAAGACGGGCACAAACTGACCATGCAGTCTGCGTGCCAGCGATTCTAACCTGTTGAAATGTGATGCTGTCAAAAAGCTTTTGCACCAGAGGAGGCGATCGTTCCCACGCTCCGCGTGGGAATGCCTCAATGGACGCTCTGCGTCCGCTTTTGGGACGCGGAGCGTCCCGGGCTGCATTCCCACGCGGAGCGTGGGAACGATCAACCTCTCGATGTGAGAATGATCAAAAGGGGGCTTCTATCTCAGAGGCTAAACCGCCCAACCATATTGTTCAGATCCAGCGCCAGGCGCGACAGCTCGTTACTCGCCGCACTGGTCTGATTCGCTCCGGTCGCCGATTGCACCGACAGATCGCGGATGTTCACCAGATTGCGATCCACTTCCCGCGCCACTTGCGCCTGCTCTTCAGCGGCGCTGGCGATCACCAGGTTGCGCTCGTTGATTTCGACG
This sequence comes from Pseudomonas sp. GW456-12-1-14-TSB6, assembly GCF_059424205.1. NCBI lineage: Bacteria > Pseudomonadati > Pseudomonadota > Gammaproteobacteria > Pseudomonadales > Pseudomonadaceae > Pseudomonas > Pseudomonas sp. GW456-12-1-14-TSB6. The sequence goes on along the minus strand of NZ_JBWKZE010000031.1, from coordinate 18,676 downwards.
ATGGCCGTGTTGATGGTGTCCAGCGACAGACCGGCGCCACGGGCGATGTTCAGGGTCGACTCTGCACGCTCGGTGCTGTTGCGCATCGAATCCACGGCGTGTTCGGTGCCGCTCTGGATGCTGCCGATCATGCGCTCGATTTCGCTGGTCGATTGCTGAGTGCGGTGCGCCAGTGCACGGACTTCGTCAGCCACCACGGCAAAACCACGACCGGCTTCACCGGCACGGGCGGCTTCGATGGCGGCGTTGAGCGCGAGCAGGTTGGTCTGGTCAGCCAGGCCACGGATCACGTCCAGCACCTTGCCGATGTCGCGGGATTCGTTGGCCAGATCGCCGATCAGGGTCGCAGTGCTCTGCACGTCGGCGCTCATGCGTTCGATGGCGCTGACGGTTTCCTGCACCAGGTCGCGGCCGTCTCCGGCGGAGGTGGTGGCGTTCTTCGAGGCTTCCGAGGTGCTGACCGCGTTGCGCGCGACTTCTTCCACGGCGCTGGTCATCTCGTTGACCGCGGTGGCAGCCTGTTCGATTTCGTTGTTCTGCTGGGTCAGCCCACGGGCGCTTTCGTCGGTGACGCTGTTCAGCTCTTCGGCGGCGGAGGCCAGTTGGGTGGCCGAGCCGGAAATCCGCTGTAGGGTGTCGCGCAGCTTCGACTGCATCTTGGCCATGGCCGCCAGCAGGCGTCCGGCTTCGTCGGTACCATCCACGTGGATCGGCTGGGTCAGGTTGCCCTCGGCGATGGTTTCCGCTGCATCCAGTGCCTTGGCGATTGGCTTGGTGATGCTGCTGGTCAGCAACCAGGCGAACAGCAAGGTCAGGCCGGTGGCGATCACCAGCAGGGTCACCACCAGATTGAACGACATCGAATACTGATCAGTGGCGCCCTGATTGGTCTCGGCGATCTGTTGGGTGTTGATCTCCAGCAAACGTGCGAGGGCGGTATTCACCGCTTCGGAGTTGGCGAGCAAATCGGTGTTGAGCATCTGCCGCAATTCGTCGACCTGATTGTTGCGCGACAGAGTCTTCATCCGGTCTTCGAGTTGACGGTACTGCGCCAGCAACTGCACGTACTGATCGTAAGCGGCGCGTTCTTGCGGGCCATCGATCAGCGGCTCGTAGGCGCGTTGCGCGTCGGCGATCTGCCGGTTGCGCAAATCGAACAGTTCGATGGTTTTTTGCTGGACGTCTGGCTCTCGGTTGATCAGCAACCGATACGACAGCACGCGCAGGCGCAGGGTCAACTGGGTGAATTCGTCGAGGGCCTTGATCGAAGGCACGCTGGCGGTGGCGATGTCTTCGCCTGCTGCGCGGATCTTGCTCATCTGATTCAGGGCGAACACGCCGAGAATCAGCATCAGGCCGCCGATCAGGGCGAAACCGGTGAACGCCCGGGGGGCGATGTTCATATTGCGAAGGGACATGGAGGCGGATACCAGGGAAGGGCCGCATCCGTGCGGGCTGAGACTGCTGTTGGGTGACTTATCGGTCATACGACTAAAGTCTTGAGGCGGTGTGCGTATTTGTCGCACGGGGCGTCGGGCGACGAAGTGCAGGAACCAGATCGGCAGATCACAGTCTCTAACACTCGCAAGAACGGTCGGCCGCCAGGAAAATCAAGGCCTTGCGCCGGTTTAACCCTGGCGTCAACGATGACTTTTCTTTATCGTACGCGCCCTTTGAAAAAGCCCTGGAAGATCAAAATGTTGGAAGCATCCCTCAGCCAATTGGAACAGCTCGTCAGCGACCTGGTGCAACAGAACCAGACCCTGTCGGAAACCAACCAGACCCTGTCCACGGAACTGGCCCAGGCCAAGGATGAAAACGAAAGCCTGCAACTGAGCCTGATGGAACAGGAAGAAAAGCACGGCGCCACCGCCGCGCGCATCCAGGCCCTGGTTGATCGCGTCAACGCAGGTCCTGTCAGCGCATGAACCACGGCACAGCAGGGGTAAAAGTCATCTCCATCATGGGGGAGGACTATTCGATCAAGGCACCGGCCGGGGAAGAACAGACCCTGCTGGACGCTGCGTTGATGCTCAAGGCCGCACTGGCCGACACCAAGAAGAAATACCCGACCCTGATCGGCGACCGCCTGCTGGTGCTGGCGGCGATGAATCTGTGCTCGCAGCAGATTGAAATGAAGAAGCAGCACCAGCAGGAACTCGAGCGTTACCAAGAGCAAGTCAGCGCCACGGTCGAGACCATCGCCAAGACCATCAATCAGGGTTGATGGGTTGCGCACAACCAAAGAATAAGATTGTCGATTGCGCTGTATACAATAGGCACGGCTGTTGCAGTGTTTCAGCCTCTTATTCTTTGGGGGTGCTCCATGCAGTTCTGGCGTCGCAGTATTCAATGGCAACTGATCCTCGGTATGGGCACCGCCCTGCTGGTCAGCATTCTGATCGTGGTTGGCATTTATACCCTGGTGGTCAACCGCCTCGCCCAGAGCTATCTGGTCGAACAGGCGCTGCCGTCGAGCATCGAAGCGACGCGCAACGACATCGAACGAATCCTCGTTCAACCCCTCACCGCTGCTAAAGACATCGCCAGTAACACCATGGTCCGCGACTGGCTGGCCAACGGTGAAGACTCCGGCAAAACGGCAGGCTTTGCGCAGTATCTGGAAGGCATCCGCGCCGAACACAAGGCGTTCACTGCGCTGATCATCGGTACTGAATCCAATCACTACATCACCGAAAAAGGCCTGGATCGCACCCTGAGTCGCGACAAACCGGCCGATGCGTGGTTTTACTCTTTCCTCGACAGCAATCAGCCGCGAACCCTGAACATCGACAACGACGGGGCCACCGGAGAGCTGGCGCTGTTCATCGATTTGAAGGTGGAGCAGGCCGGCAAAGTGGTCGGCGTCGCGGGGCTCGGGCTGAGCATGAAAGAGCTGTCGGAGCTGATCCACAACTTCAGCTTCGGTGAGCGCGGCAAGGTCTATCTCGTGCGTTCCGACGGCTTGATCCAGGTCCATCCCGAGGCGCAGTTCAGCGGCAAGCGCACCTTGAGCGAGCAGATCGGCACCTCGGCAGCACAAGCGGTCATGGGCCATAAAGCGGCTAGCAACAGCAGTTTCCAGCGCGACGGCGAAGATTTCCTCGCCTTCAGCCTGCCCCTGCGCGACCTCGGCTGGACCCTGGTGGCCGAAGTGCCGCAGTCGCAGATCTACGCCGAAGCCCGCCGGGCGATGTGGATGAGCAGCGGCATCGGCCTGGTGGTGGCGCTGGTTTGCCTGGCGCTGGTGATCTGGCTGGCTCAGGGATTGGTGCGACCGATTCGTCAGGTAACAGCGGCGCTGGTAGCAATCGGTAGCGGTGGTGGAGATTTGACCCATCGGTTAGATTCCAGCCGCGCCGATGAACTGGGCGACCTTGCGCGGGGCTTCAACCGTTTCCTCGACAGCCAGCGCGGGATGATCGGCGAAGTGCTGACCACCAGTGAACGCCTGCGTGTCGCGGTCGGCCAGGTGGCCAGGGTTGTGGATAACACCGCCGAACGCTCCGGTCGCCAGCAGGAAATGACCGACATGGTCGCCACTGCCGTCCACGAAATGGGCCTGACCGTGCAGGAGATCGCCCAGAACGCCGGCAACGCCGCGCTCGCCTCGCAAACCGCCCGCGATGAAGCGCTGCAGGCGCGGGAAGTGGTCGGCGGTTCGATTCGCCATATCGAAAGCATGTCCGATGAAATTGGCGTCGCGGCCGGCGCGGTGGGTGAGTTGGCGCATCAGGTGGCGTCGATCGATCAGGTGCTGGCGGTGATTCGCGGGGTGTCCGAGCAGACCAATCTGCTGGCGCTGAACGCGGCGATTGAAGCGGCGCGGGCCGGGGACATGGGGCGTGGTTTTGCAGTGGTGGCCGACGAGGTGCGGACATTGGCGCGCCGGACTCAGGCGTCTACCGACGAAATTCAGCAGATGATCGGCAGCCTCAAGCAGGGGGCGGAGAATGCGGTGTCGTCGATGCGCACCGGGCAGGCCGCGACGGGCACCGGAGTCGAATCGAGCCAGCGTACCGGGGCGTCTTTGACTGCGATTACCGGGCAGGTCGAGCGCATCAGCGACATGAACCATCAGGTGGCGACGGCGACTGAGGAACAGTCGGCGGTGACCGAGGAGATCAACCGCAACGTGCAGGGCATTTCCGATCTGGCCCGGGCGACGGCGGGGGAGGTCCGCGCCTGTCGTGAGGATTGTCAGATGTTGCAGCGGCTGGCGGATGATCTGGCGCGGCAGATGGGTGGGTTCAAGTTGAGCTGACTGATCGTTCCCTGTCGAGGCACCGATCGTTCCCATGCTCCGCGTGGGAATGCCTCCTGTGACGCTCTGCGTCACGATCTCAAAGGGACGCGGAGCGTCCCGGGCTGCATTCCCACGCAGAGCGTGGGAACGATCATTAAGAGGTCAGAACCACGCATCCTGCATTGCCAGACACGTATCATCCCGCGCCTCCAGCAACGCCAGTTCATGCTGGCACCCCGGCACTTCCCACGTCAGGAAATAACGCGCCGCCTGCAACTTGCCCTTATAGAAGTCGGCATCCGCCGCATTCCCTTTGGCCAACCCTTCCTCGGCGCGAATCGCCTGCTCCAGCCAGCGCCAGCCAATCACTGCATGCCCGAACACCTTCAGGTACAACGCCGAGTTCGCCAGACTGCTGTTGACCTTGCCCTGTGCCAGATCGGTCAGCAGACCGATGGTCACCGTCTGTAGGCGCGCCACCAGTTTCTCCAGCGGCTCACGCAGTGCGGTCAACGATTCGTACGCCACCGCGCGCTCGGCGGTGTCGGCAATCAGGCGAATCAACTGCTTGAGCCCGGCGCCACCGTTCTGCGCCAGTTTGCGTCCCAGCAAGTCCAGCGACTGAATGCCGTGGGTGCCTTCGTGGATCGGGTTCAAACGGTTGTCGCGGTAGTACTGCTCCACCGGGTATTCGCGGGTGTAACCGTGGCCGCCGAGAATCTGGATCGCCAGTTCGTTAGCCTTCAGGCAGAACTCGGACGGCCAGGATTTGACGATCGGTGTCAGCAAATCCAGTAGCTCGTGAGCCTGTTTGCGCTCGGCTTCGGTCTCAAGCGTGGTGGTGTCATCGAACAGTCGCGCCGCATACAGGCCTAGATCGAACGCACCTTCGACGTAGGATTTCTGCGTCAGCAGCATGCGTCTGACATCGGCGTGCTGAATGATCGCCACCGGCGCCGTCGTCGGATCCTTGCTGTCAGGCACACGGCCTTGTGGCCGTTCGCGAGCGTATTCCAGCGAGTACAGATAACCGGCATAACCAAGCATCACCGCGCCCATGCCGACGCCAATCCGCGCCTCGTTCATCATCTGGAACATGTAGCTCAAACCGTGATGCGGCTTGCCCACCAGATAGCCGACGCACTCGCCGTTATCGCCGAAGTTCAGCGCCGTTGACGTGGTGCCGCGCCAGCCCATCTTGTGGAACAGCCCGGCCAGCAACACGTCATTACGTTTGCCCAGACTGCCGTCATCGTTGACCAGAAACTTCGGCACGATAAACAGCGAAATGCCTTTCACCCCGGCCGGTGCGTCCGGCAGTTTGGCCAGCACCATGTGCACGATGTTTTCCGAGAGCGGGTGATCGCCGCCGGAAATGAAGATCTTGTTGCCCTTGAGGCGATAAGTGCCGTCGGACGCAGGCTCGGCGCGGGTACGAATATCCGACAGCGACGAGCCGGCGTGGGGCTCGGTCAGGGCCATGGTGCCGAAGAAGCGGCCGTCGATCATCGGTTGCAGGAAGCGCTGTTTCTGCTCTTCGGTGCCGAAGCTTTCGATCAGGTTGGCCGCGCCCATGGTCAGGAACGGATAGGAAGTCGACGCCGCGTTGGCCGATTGAAAGTGGGCAAAGCAGGCCTGGGACAACAGTGTAGGAAGTTGCATGCCGCCAGCGTCGAAACTGCGCGCCGCGTTGAGGAATCCGGCCTCGAGGAAGGCATCCACCGCCGGTTTCACCTCGGGAATAAGAATCGCCTGACCGTTCTCGTAGCGCGGTTCGTTCTCGTCGCCCTTGCGGTTGTGCGGCGCGAAGTACTTCTCGGCAATGTTGCGTGCCGTGCCGATGGCGGCATCGAAGGTTTCGCGATTGTGCTCGGCAAACCGCTCGCGCCGGGTCAGGCCCTCGGCATCGAGGACTTCGTACAGCTCGAAAGCCAGATTGCGGGAACTGAGCAGCGTCTCGGACATGGCGGCCTACCTTTTTTTGGAATGGGCCGAGTCTAGGCGTGCGAATAAAGGCTGAACAGGAAGATTGATAACGGTGATGGAGAGGCCAAAAAAATGGGCGCCGGTGAGGGCGCCCATTTCTATGTTCCTGTGCTGATCGTTCCCACGCTCTGCGTGGGAATGCCTCAAGGGACGCTCCGCGTTCCAGCCGCGCTGCCAACTTCAAGTCTGACACCGATGGGACGCGGAGCGTCCCGGGCTGCATTCCCACGCGGAGCGTGGGAACGATCTCGCGAGAGTCAGCCGATGGTCATCAGGCTGGCGTTACCGCCTGCTGCCGCGGTGTTGACGCTCAACGCGCGCTCGATCACCAGACGCTCCAGCGCAATGTTGGTCTCGCCCTGGGACAGGCCCTGAACCCCGACGATGGCGCCGGGACGCTTGGCAATCTGCTGGCAGACCGCACGCAACTGGTCGGAATGGCCGTGATGCAGAACCGCATCGAACACCACGTCGTCCTTGTTCCAGTCGGAAACCAGTTTGATCCGCGCCTGAATTTCCTTCGGCAGGCGTGCGAACAATGCCTTGCTGGTGTCGAATTCCGGCCAGACTGCCGAACCGCCTACAGCCAGTACCGCCGCGAGTTGGGTCAGCAGATCACCTTCGATGTCCGCCAGGCACAGCACGTGCTCGCGCGGCAGGATCGCGTAGCTGTTCTTCTCGCCGGTCGGGCCGGCCAGTACGCGAGTGATACCGCTTTGCGACTGCGCTGCGTACTGCACGCACAGAGTGCTCAGATCGGCGAACTTGTTGCTGTCGGCCCAGCCTTTCAGGGCGGTCAGCGGTTTGCTCATGGCGTCGCGCAGACGAACGTCCGGCGCCACGGCAGCATCACCGCGAGCGAAGGACTGTTCGATGGCATCGGTAGGACGCGTCGACAGCAGACGGTACAGGTACAGCGGGCCACCGGCTTTCGGGCCCGTACCCGACAAGCCTTCACCACCGAACGGCTGGACGCCGACCACCGCACCCACAATGTTGCGGTTGACGTAGACGTTACCGGCGTTGACGTTGTCGATCACCTTGGCGATGGTCTCGTCGATGCGGGTGTGCACGCCGAGGGTCAGGCCGTAACCGGAGGCGTTGATCTGGGCGATCAACTGGTCGATCTCTTTACGCTTGTAGCGCACCACGTGCAGCACCGGGCCGAAGATCTCGCGTTGCAGCTCGTCGAAGCTTTCCAGCTCGATCAGGGTCGGCATGACGAAGGTGCCGCGTTTGACTTCCTCGGTGTCGGCGATGGCCACCTGGTACACGTTGCGACCTTTGTCGCGCATGCCCTGGATGTGCTTCTCGATACCGGCCTTGGCTTCGGCGTCGATCACCGGGCCGATGTCCACGGACAGACGCTCCGGGTTGCCGAGACGGCTTTCAGCCATCGCGCCTTTGAGCATTTCGATGACGCGATCGGCGGAATCTTCCTGCAAGCACAGGACGCGCAGGGCCGAGCAACGCTGACCGGCGCTGTCGAAGGCCGACGACACCACGTCAATCACCACCTGTTCGGTCAGTGCCGAAGAGTCGACGATCATCGCGTTCTGGCCACCGGTTTCGGCGATCAGCGGGATTGGACGGCCCTGGTTGTCGAGGCGACCGGCGATGTTGCGTTGCAGCAGACGGGCGACTTCAGTGGAGCCGGTGAACATCACGCCTTTGACGCGCTCATCGCCCACCAGACCGGCGCCGACGGTTTCACCGCGACCCGGCAGCAGTTGCAGCACGCCTTCCGGAATCCCGGCTTCGAGCAGCAGGCGCACGGCTTGTGCGGCGACCAGCGGAGTCTGTTCGGCCGGTTTGGCCAGCACCGGGTTACCGGCGGCCAGTGCGGCGGCAACCTGACCGCTGAAGATCGCCAGCGGGAAGTTCCACGGGCTGATGCACACCACCGGGCCCAGTGGGCGGTGGGCGTCGTTGCTGAAATCGTTGCGTGCCTGCACCGCGTAATAACGCAGGAAGTCGACCGCTTCGCGGACTTCGGCGATGGCGTTGGCGAAGGTCTTGCCGGCTTCGCGGGCCAGCAGGCCCATCAGCGGCTGGATCTCGCCTTCCATCAGGTCAGCGGCACGTTCCAGAATCGCGGCACGTTCGGCCGGCGGGGTGGCCTGCCAGATCGGTGCGGCGTTGAGGGCGCATTGAATGGCGTTGTCGACGTCTTCGACGGTGGCTTCCTGCACGTGACCGACCACGTCACGCAGATCGGACGGGTTCAGCACCGGTGCCGGCGCTTCGTTGCTGGAGGCGCAACCGAGCATCGGCGCGGCTTTCCAGTTGTTGTGCGCAGTGGCCAGCAGGGCGCAGGACAGTGAGGCCAGACGATGTTCGTTGGCCATGTCGATGCCGGCGGAGTTGGCGCGCTCGGAACCATACAGGTCACGCGGCAGCGGAATGCGCGGGTGCGGCAGGCCGAAACCACCTTCCACGGTTGCCATCTGCTCGATCTGCGCAACTGGATCGGCCACCAGTTCCTGAATCGAAATCGACTGGTCGGCGATGCGGTTGACGAACGAGGTGTTGGCGCCGTTTTCCAGCAGACGACGTACGAGGTACGCCAGCAGGGTTTCGTGGGTGCCGACCGGAGCGTACACGCGGCACGGACGGTTCAGCTTGCCTTCGGAAACTTTGCCTACAACCTGCTCGTACAACGGTTCGCCCATGCCGTGCAGGCATTGGAATTCGTACTGGCCCGGGTAATAGTTCTGACCGGCAATGTGATAAATCGCCGACAGGGTGTGGGCGTTGTGCGTAGCGAACTGCGGGTAGATGACTTCCGGCACCGACAGCAGTTTACGGGCGCAGGCGATGTAGGAAACGTCGGTGTACACCTTGCGGGTGTAGACCGGATAGCCTTCCAGGCCTTCGACCTGGGCACGCTTGATTTCGCTGTCCCAGTACGCGCCTTTCACCAGGCGGATCATCAGGCGATGACGGCTGCGGCGAGCGAGGTCGATCACGTAGTCGATCACGTACGGGCAGCGCTTCTGGTAAGCCTGGATCACGAAACCGATGCCGTTCCAGCCGGTCAGTTGCGGCTCGAAGCACAGGCGCTCGAGCAGATCCAGCGACAGCTCCAGGCGGTCAGCTTCTTCGGCGTCGATGTTCAGGCCGATGTCGTATTGCTTGGCCAGCAGTGTCAGCGACAGCAGGCGCGGGTACAGCTCGTCCATCACGCGCTCGTACTGGGCACGGCTATAACGCGGGTGCAGGGCCGACAGTTTGATCGAGATGCCCGGGCCTTCATAAATCCCACGGCCGTGGGACGCTTTGCCGATCGAGTGAATGGCTTGTTCGTACGAGGCCAGGTACTTCTGGGCGTCGTGTTCGGTCAGCGCCGCTTCACCAAGCATGTCGTAGGAATAACGGAAGCCCTTGGCTTCGAACTTGCTCGCATTGGCCAGGGCCTCGGCGATGGTTTCGCCGGTGACGAACTGCTCGCCCATCAGGCGCATGGCCATGTCGACGCCCTTGCGGATCATCGGCTCGCCGCTCTTGCCGATGATGCGGCTCAGGGACGAAGTCAGGCCGGCTTCGTTGTGGGTGGATACCAGTTTGCCGGTCAGCAGCAGGCCCCAGGTCGCAGCGTTGACGAACAGCGACGGGCTGTTGCCCAAGTGCGGCTGCCAGTTGCCGGTGCTGATCTTGTCGCGGATCAGCGCATCGCGAGTGCCTTTGTCCGGGATCCGCAGCAGCGCTTCGGCCAGGCACATCAGCGCCACGCCTTCCTGGGACGACAGGGAAAATTCCTGCAGCAGGCCTTGAACAATGCCTGCACGACCGCCGGCACTCTTCTGGTTACGCAGTTTTTCCGCGATGGTCGCGGCGAGTTTGTTGGTGGCTTCGGCCATCGGCGCCGGCAGGCGCGCCTGCTCGATCAGCATCGGCACCACTTCCGGCTCGGGGCGACGGTAAGCGGCGGTGATCGAGGCGCGCAGCACCGATTGCGGCAGGATGCTTTCAGCAAATTCGAGGAAGCATTGGTGAGCGTGATCGGTGTGGACTTCACCTGCGTCGTCGGTGTCCTTGGCGGACAAACCGTTCAGCTCGGTCAGGGTTGCACCACCCTCGAGTTTTTCCAGGTAATTGAAAATTGCCTGCTTGATCAACCAGTGCGGTGTGCGATCAATCGAGGTTGCGGCGGCCTTCAGGCGCTCGCGGGTCGGGTCGTCAAGTTTGACCCCAAGGGTGGTGGTAGCCATATTTTTATCCTCATAGGTGCCGCAGTTGCGCGACAACAGCTGGCGGCAAGATTAGCCGCGAGCCGAAACAGGTGCAACCGGGTGCAACCCTTTTTTGTCGGAATATTCTGCAGCTCGTCAGGAAATAATTTCTGGTACGAAAGTGCTGCTCTTGCTTGGTGCTTTTGCTTATAGAAAAGCGTTGTCACTGCGTTAAAAGGGAGCAAAAAGCCACTTCCGTAGGATAAATCCGACTGGGTGCAACTAATTCTCAAGAAACTGGTTGCACCTGTTTTGCTTTGTTGCATAGGATTCGCGCCCAAGGTGCAACCGGGGAAACCCGACGCACCGGCCAATGGCTTTCCTGGGGAAACATTGGTCATAAATGCGCGGCCGTGCGAATCGTCTGTCAGGCATCAGTCTGCAAACGGTGCAACCGCCGCCGCTACATAAAAACAAAGCCAGGGCACGTACGTAATGAGCGCAAGCAATCCAACCCTGATCACGTTCGTGATCTACATCGCAGCAATGGTGCTGATCGGCTTCATGGCCTATCGCTCCACCAACAACCTTTCTGACTACATTCTGGGTGGCCGCAGCCTGGGCAGCGTGGTAACGGCATTGTCCGCCGGCGCTTCCGACATGAGCGGCTGGTTGCTGATGGGCCTGCCGGGCGCCATCTACATGTCCGGCCTGTCCGAAAGCTGGATCGCCATCGGCTTGATCGTCGGTGCCTACCTGAACTGGCTGTTCGTCGCCGGCCGTCTGCGTGTTCAAACCGAGCACAACGGCGATGCGCTGACCCTGCCGGACTACTTCTCCAGCCGTTTCGAAGACAAAAGCGGTCTGCTGCGCGTCATTTCGGCGGTGGTGATTCTGGTGTTCTTCACCATTTATTGCGCTTCCGGCATCGTGGCCGGTGCCCGCCTGTTCGAAAGCACCTTCGGTATGTCCTACGAGACCGCGTTGTGGGCCGGTGCTGCGGCGACGATTGCCTACACCTTCGTCGGCGGTTTCCTCGCGGTGAGCTGGACCGATACCGTACAAGCCACCCTGATGATCTTCGCCCTGCTGCTGACGCCGATCATCGTGCTGCTGGCTACCGGCGGCGTCGACACCACGTTCCTGGCCATCGAAGCACAGGACCCGAGCAACTTCGACATGCTCAAAGGCACCACTTTCATCGGCATCATCTCGCTGATGGGTTGGGGTCTGGGCTACTTCGGCCAGCCGCACATCCTGGCGCGCTTCATGGCTGCTGATTCGGTGAAATCGATCGCCAACGCCCGTCGCATCTCCATGACCTGGATGATCCTGTGCCTGGGCGGCACCGTGGCCGTGGGCTTCTTCGGTATCGCCTACTTCTCGGCGCACCCGGAAGTCGCGGGTCCAGTGACCGAGAACCACGAGCGTGTGTTCATCGAACTGGCGAAGCTGCTGTTCAACCCGTGGATCGCCGGTGTACTGCTGTCGGCCATTCTGGCTGCCGTGATGAGCACCCTGAGCTGCCAGTTGCTGGTGTGCTCGAGCGCCCTGACCGAAGACTTCTACAAGGCTTTCCTGCGCAAGAACGCTTCGCAGGTTGAGCTGGTCTGGGTCGGTCGTGCCATGGTGTTGCTGGTTGCACTGATCGCCATCGCGATGGCCGCCAACCCGGACAACCGTGTGCTGGGTCTGGTGTCCTACGCCTGGGCCGGTTTCGGTGCAGCGTTCGGTCCTGTGGTGCTGATCTCGGTGATCTGGAAGAAGATGACCCGTGACGGCGCTCTGGCCGGCATCCTGGTCGGCGCGATCACCGTGATCGTGTGGAAGCATTTCGAGCTGCTGGGTCTGTACGAAATCATCCCGGGCTTCATCTTCGCCAGCCTGGCGATCTACCTGGTCAGCCTGATGGGCCAGCCGAGCGCCGGCATGGTTCAGCGCTTTGAAGCGGCCGAGAAGGATTTCCATCTGAACAAGTGATGGGAATGAGCTGAGGCTCACAAGAAAACGGCCCGCTTCCTGCCAGGAAGCGGGCCGTTTTTTATTGCCTGCGATTTTTCTGAAGGCAGAGTCTGTAGTCGAATGCGCTGATTCTTGAAGGGGAGATCGAAGTTTCAAGTAGGGAAAATCTGATTTTTCAGTCACCCAACCTGCACCCCTTGCCCCTCATGCAGAATCGCCCGCCCTCAATCTGCAGAGAGACATCGGATGTTCGCGCCTGCCAATCAACCGCGTTTCACGTTGACCGTCGAAGGCGCCCAGTTTGACCTCAAAGTCCTTGAGTTCACGGGCAAGGAAGCCATCAGCCAACCTTTCCGCTTTGACCTGGAACTGGTCAGTGAGCGGCCGGACCTGGATCTGGAAAGCCTGCTGCACTGTCAGGCTTTTCTGAGTTTTGATGAAGACGGTTCCGGTATCCACGGTCAGATCTATCGGGTCGGGCAGGGGGATTCCGGCAAGCGTCTGACCCGCTATCACGTCAGTCTTGTTCCGCGTCTGGCCTATCTGGGTCACCGGATCAATCAGCGAATCTTCCAGCACCAAAGCGTGCCGCAGATCGTTACGCAGATCCTCAAGGATCACGCGATCCTGCGCGATGCCTTCGAATTTCGCCTCGGCAGCGATTACCCGTCGCGTGAGTATTGCGTGCAGTACGCCGAGAGCGATCTGGCGTTCATCCAGCGGCTGTGTGCCGAAGTCGGCATTCATTTCCATTTTCAGCACAGCCCGGACGGGCATCTGCTGGTGTTCGGCGATGACCAAACGGTGTTCCCGCGTCTGGCCGAGCCGACGCTGTACCTGCCGGGCAGTGGCATGGCTGCGGCGGCGCCGGCGATCAAGCGCTTCACCGTTCGAGTGGAAACCCGCACCAGCGTGGTCACCCGGCGTGATTACGACTTCACCAAACCCCGGCTGGCGCTGCAAAGTCGCGCCGAAAGCGAGCAGCGCCCGGTGCTGGAGGATTACCACTTTCCCGGCCAGTTCACCGAGCGCGAAACCGGCAAGCAACTGGCCCAGCGCACCCTTGAGCGGCATGTCGCCGACTATCGTCAGGCCGAGGGCCGCAGCGATCAATCTGCCTTGGTCAGTGGACATTTCCTGCAACTGACCGAGCATCCGCGCCAGGATTTGAACGACCTCTGGCTGCTGACCTCTCTCGAACACCATGGCCGACAGCCGCAAGTGCTGGAGGAATCGGTCACCAGCGACGGTGATGAATTCCAGGGTTACCGTAATACCTTTCTCGCCACGCCGTGGGACGTGTTCTTCCGCCCGCCGATGGGCCCGGAAAAACCACGGATGCTCGGCTATCAACCGGCCGTGGTCACCGGCCCGAAAGACAGTGAAATCCATTGCGACGAGTATGGCCGGGTCAAGGTGCAACTGGCCTGGGATCGCGACGGTGAGCTCAATGAGCATTCCAGCTGCTGGCTGCGGGTCGCCAGCGGCTGGGCCCACGACCGTTATGGCAGCGTGCTGATACCGCGGGTCGGCATGGAAGTGCTGGTGGGGTTCATCGATTCCGATGCCGACAAACCGCTGGTCATGGGTTGCCTGCCGAACGCAGCGACGCCGGTGCCGCTGGATCTGCCGGCCGACAAGACCCGCAGTATTTTCCGCAGTCAGAGCAGTCCCGGCGGCGGGGGCTACAACGAATTACGCATCGAGGATCGCAAAGGCGCCGAGGAAATCTACCTGCGGGCCCAGCGAAACTGGACGCAGCATGTGTTGAATGATCAACAGGTGCAGGTGGATAACCAGCGCAGCGTTGTCGTCACCGGCCTCGCCAAACACGAGCTGAAAGCCGATGAGCAGCGCATCACCCACGGCCAGCGCCAGACCGAGGTGAGGCAGGACGACCACCTTACGGTGGCCGGCGACCGGCACATCCGCGTGAGCAATCAGGCGATCAACGCCAGTGCTCAATTCCACGTCAGCGCCGGTCAGCAAGTGGTGATCGACGGCGGCGCGAGCGCGACGATTCAGGCGGGCGGGCAGTGGATCAACATCGGCCCCGGCGGGATCTTCAGCAGCGTACCGATCGTTGTCGGTGGTGCGCCGATGGCGGCGATGAGTGCGGCGCCGACAGTGCCGGGGTTGCCGGAGAAACTGGTGGCGGCCCCGGCTGCGATTCTGACTGCTGCGCAAATCATGAGCCTGAAAGGTGATGCGCCCTTCTGTGAAGAATGCGAGCGCTGCAAGGACGGTGTGTGCCCAACTCCGACTCTGCCCCCGAGTAGCTTGACCGACTCCCCAAAGCCCTCGGCCCGGCCGACGCCTTCCGGCGTTGAGCCGGGCTTTCATATTGTTGAACAGGGAATGTCTCGGGCAGCGCTTGAATCAACGTTGTTCCCGCAGCCGGATCCTGCCGTGCTGGATAAATTCCGCAGTCTTAATCCACAACTCACGCAATACGCAAAACCCGGTCAACTTATTGTCCTGAGTGATCCACGTAATACGCAGTGCACGCGCGAAGAAGCGTTGTTGATGGAGGCGGCGCAGAAGGTTGATGCGGCGCTGACGCCAATGAGTGATGCGGAGGCTGAGTTTATGGTTCGACATCACGGTGAGATTCAGTCGTTTTTATCTCAGGGTTCGACGGCCGTGGGGATCGGCTCGGCGATGTTCAGTAATCATCTGGACAATCTTGGCAAGACGCTGGCAGAGCTGGAGATACTGCATAAGCAAACCTTTGATAAACACGGAAAGCTTCAGGGCGCTGATTTCTTTTCCAAGCGCAAAAAGTTGATGGCGCAGCTGGATGGCAGTCTTAGCCCGCTAGTGCGTAAAACGGCTGGTTTGCCCGATCATCCAAACCTGAAAAAAACGTTGGGTATTTCCAGCCGGAGTCTCGTTCACCATTGGAGCAAGGCTGGTATTGCGGGTGAGATTCCCGGATACGCAACGCATATTCAAGGCGTAAGTAAGGCCAGCAAGGTGATCAAGTTAGGTGGTTGGGTTGGGGTTGGTCTGGGGGCGACGGCTTCGGGGTTAAAGGTCAGGGAGACTTGCCGGCTAGGTACGGAGGAAGCTTGCAGGAAAGTGAAGTTCACCGAGACGGCGAAATTTGCCGGTGCATTTGGGGGAAGCCTCGGTGGTGGTATCGCGGGCTCTCTTGTATGCGTTGGCATTGGCCTGGGTACTGCAGGAACAGGTGGGGTGCTTTGCTCATTGGTTCTGGTCGGGGCTGGAACTTTTGGAGGGGGAGTGGGTGGCGAGATTTTGGGTGAAAAGGTTGGTGAGGTCATTTATGAGGGAGTCGGCACATGACGAAGGCTGATGAAATCTGGTTCGTTTTGACTTTTGGCGGAGTGTTCTTTGGTCTTGCTTTCATATCTGTTGTCGGTCAGGTCTATCTGGCTCTATTCAGAAAGGAGGCGATTTTTCGTTTTCTCAGTAATTCGCAAGGCGTGTCAGTGCGTAAGCCTCTGAGTGGTGGGGTTTTGGGTGCTTATTTCATGTTGGCGTGCATAGGCTCGTACCTGCTCCTGCCATCCCGGGCAATCAAGGGGGGGGCTTTGGATGGGAGTGACTTACTGAATTTTCCGAAGGGTTTGTTGCGTTTGATTCGCTTTGTGTATTTATCGGCATTTGGAAGTTTCGTAGTGATGGTTGTTTTTTTATTGGTTACGAACTTTATGGGGTGGATTGAATGAAATTGAATGACTGGCAGTTATAGGTTTATGAGAGACGATTCTGTTAGAAATTGGCTTCAAACCCACCCCCTTGACAGTGCTGAACAACTCTTCGCCATCTTCTGCAATGCGAGCATCGCCGAGCCGTTCAAAGTTTGGCAACGCTCGAAGTTTGCGTCGGCACCTAGCCCTGTTTGGGCGGATACGATCTATACCGAGTGGGATGCGGTGATGCCCTACGTGGGAATCGTCGACGCGGGCAGTGAGTTTCTGGATTGGGTGGCGACCACGGAGTCTCGCGACTGGAGTTGGCTGGCGGTTTCTTCGGCGGGGCTTGAGGCGGTGGTCGAGCACTTTCGCAGTTTGACCCAGGTGCTGATGCCGGACGGGAAAGCGGTGTTCTTCCGCTTTTGGGATGGGCGGTTTTTGTTGCCGATCCTTGAGTCGTCCGAGGTGGATGCCGGGCAATTGCTGCCGGTTCTCACGCGAGGCTTGATCAACGGTCAGGCCGTCGAGATCGGGGGCAGGGCGCGGGTCTCGGGTCGGGAGTTTCCCTGGTGGTCGGTGCCGGAAAAGCTGCTGGCGCAATTCGGTAGTGATGCCCGAATCAACAATGCCTTGCAGTGGTTGAGCGAGGAACAACCGGCGTTGTTCGAGGCGCTTCCCGCCGATGTCTTGCGCTGCAAGGTTGTCAGGTTTTTTGCGGTTTCAGCGTCGGACGAATCGTCGGCTTCGGCATTGCTGGACTACTTGCGGGACGAGTCAGAGTGAAATTTCCGGGCAAAGGCTTCGGACGTTTCCTGCGAGTTGCGGCGGTTTGCGTGAACTGGTGGGCGAGGTGGTGCGGGGATAGTCTTTGGTTGTCTCCGCAAGTGTGGAGACAGGGCGTAGGAGCCCTGATTTCAGAGCAGTGCATAAGCGTCGTTGCCCGATTTGCGGCAGTCTTCGCTCGACCGTAAGATCTTTTGCGGCGGTTATGCGCGGGCACGCTTCGGCGTGGCTGAGTGCTCTGGTCTCAGTCCTCCTACCCCGCGCATGGCTGCCACCCAATCCTGTAGGAGGGAAACGGTGTGCGCCTCTTTCACTACCAGAGGATTAAACAATGAGCACGCTTCATCCAGATCCACCCTACGAACCCTTCATCCCCCACCCCGACAACCGCCTCATGGCGCTGACCAGCAACTGCAACGACATGCCCACCCTGTTCATCGACACCCACGCCCCGCTCGACATCCTGATGGACGCCGCCAACTACCGCATCCGCGCCGTGATTCAGGTCCTGGAAAACATGTGCATGCGCGGCTCGGTCGAGTGCGACTCGGTCATCCTCAGCGACTTCGCCCAACTCTGCGTAATTCCGCTGCGTGACGGCTGTGATGTCTTGGATGTGATTGGCAAACGCCTACACGCCATACCGTCCTGACTCGATCGTTCCCACGTCGAGGCGTCAAACCGTCTACGTGGGAATGCCTCCAGGGATGCACCGCGTTCCAGGCGTCCACCGCAATTGGGGCTGATACCCCATGGACGCGGAGCGTCACGGGCTGCATTCCCACGCAGAGCGTGGGAACGATCATTAGTGCAGCGGCACGCCACTCAGCTGCGAGCCCCTGACTTGCCGCCCGGTAAAAGGTAAACTTCACGGCCCTCGCAGGAGCAGCCATGAATTATCGTCACGCCTTCCATGCCGGCAATCACGCCGATGTGTTCAAACACCTGACCTTGACCCGCCTCATCGCCCTGATGTCGCGCAAGGAGCAGCCGTTTGCCTATCTCGACAGCCACGCCGGCATCGGTCTGTATGACCTGCAGGGCGATCAGGCCAACCGTACCGGCGAGTACCTGGAAGGCATCGCGCGGTTGTGGGATCAGCCGGATCTGCCGGCGCTGACCGCCGACTATATGAAGGTGCTGCACGAGATGAACCCGGATGGCCAGTTGCGTTATTACCCGGGCTCGCCGGAGCTGGCGCGGCGTCTGACTCGTTCCCAGGATCGGGTGATGCTCAACGAGAAGCACCCCGAAGACGGCGTCCTGCTCAAGGACAACATGGCCGGTGATCGTCGGGTCAAAGTGCATCTGGGCGAGGGCTGGCATGTCGCCCGGGCGATGTTGCCGGTGCAGGAGAAACGCGCGGTGATGCTGATTGATCCGCCGTTCGAACAGCTCGATGAAATGCAGCGTTGTGCGGCGTCGATGAAAGAGGCCATCGGCCGGATGCGCCAGACCGTCGCGGCGATCTGGTATCCGGTGAAGGATCAGCGCGCACTGCGTCGTTTCTATCAGGATCTGGCCGGCACCGGTGCGCCGAAGCTGCTGCGGGTCGAGTTGCTGGTGCATCCACTGGATACGCCGAACAGCCTGAACGGCTCCGGACTGGCGATTGCCAATCCGCCGTGGGGGCTGGAGGAAGAATTGCGTGAGCTGCTGCCGTGGCTGTCCAGGAAACTTGGGCAGACCCAGGGTGGGTGGCAGATGGACTGGTTGATCGCCGAAAGCTGATCAACCGTCAATGATCGTTCCCACGTCGAGGCGTCGAACCGTCCGCGTGGGAATGCCTCAATGGACGCTCTGCGTCCGCTATTGGGACGCGGAGCGTCCCGGGCTGCATTACCACGCGGTGCGTGGGAACGATC
>NZ_JBWKZE010000030.1:0-76788 GCF_059424205.1 Pseudomonas sp. GW456-12-1-14-TSB6 | reverse complement strand
GTTTGTGTGTGGGTGGGGGAGGAGGGGTTTTCCATAGGAAAGTGGGATGCGAAGGCTGAAGCGTCGTGGGCATTTTTTGCGTCGCTGGTACTCGGGTTGTTGGCCTGTTGCCTGTCAGCGAATGGCAAGTTACATGGTTGGTTGCGCAGCAGAAACGTCACGAAACAATCTTCCTACCCCAGTCAATGGTTCAGCGCATTTGCGAAATATGATCGCGTTATCACCCTGCATTTGGATGATGAAAGGCGCGTCCTGGGCTGGCCGGTGGACTGGCCACCCGAGTCAACCAGCGGGCAGTTTGTGATGCAGTATCCCTGCTGGATCAACGAAGATGGAACGGAGGTGCCTATTAGTGCGGAATTTTTGCTGATAGATTCCACGAGGGTTAAATGGGTTGAATTCAGCCCTGTATCAGAGGGTTCATCATGACCGCCAGAGCATCACAACCAATACCGCCACATATAAAGCGTCTTTTTGTAGGGCCGGACGGAAAGCGGCTGGAGAAACCATTGATCGAGGCATCAAAGGCACCTCCACCGCCGAAATACCCTCCATATCCGCAAGCCCATTCCTAACCCCATCCATCCTTCACCGCCCGGCGAATGCCCTCCAGCAACATCGCAAACGCCGGGTTGTCGTTGTTCTCCCGCCAGATCAGATGCAGCTCGCTCTGCACCCCTTCGCCCAGATCGATCTCGCGAAACACCACATTCCTGAACACCACACTGGTCGCGCAACGCGGCACCAGCGCCAGGCCCATGCCCGCATTGACCAGCGCCAGAATCGTCAACGAAGACCCCAGCCATTGCACGTAATCCGGGGCGACCCGGGCCGAGCGCAGCATGCCGGTGAGCAATTCGTTGAACGGCGGATAGGCCGCGTGGGAATACATCAGGAACGGCTGCCCATCCAGATCCTTCACTGAAACGTCGTCTGCCTCCGCCAGTCGATGGCCGCTCGGCACCGCCAGCACAAACGGCTCGCGCACCAGGCATTCGGTGGCGTAACCAGGCTCGAGCAACGGCGCGCGGACGATGCCCAGATCGATGCGTCGGGCACGCAGGGCTTCGTGTTGCTGATAGGTGTTCATTTCAGTCAGGTCGATCTTCACCTGCGGCTGCTTGAGGCGCGCCTCGGCGATGACCTTGGGCAGAAATTCGTACACCGCGCTGCCGACAAAACTGATGTTCACCGAACCGATATCGCCCTCGGCAAAGCGCCGGGCGGTGACGGCAGCCTGTTGCGCGCGTTCGAGAAGATTCTGCGCTTCGATGAAAAACGCCCGGCCGGCGGCGGTGAGCGCGACACTGCGCGTGCTGCGGGTAAACAGTTCGACGCCCAGGTGATGTTCCAGTAACTGGATCTGCCGGCTCAGTGGCGGCTGGGTCATGTTCAGCCGCTCGGCGGCACGGCGGAAGTTGAGTTCGGTGGCGACGGTGGTGAAGCATCGCAGTTGGGTCAGCTCGAACATTGATCTAATCCAGGTATCAATCGAATGCCAAGTTAGATTAGACGGGATCAATCACCCCGTCCATGATCGCTCTACGCCTGAACAGGCCATCCCTACAAAAACAAAGATCGGGAGTCGCCCCTTGAAAACCCTCCAGAGTCCGCCGGACATCACGGTACTCGCCCGCGCCGCCGCCAAGGTCAAGCGCCATGTGCTGCCGTTGTTCGTGGTGATGTTCATCGTCAACTACATCGACCGGGTCAACATCGGCTTCGTGCGCAGTCATCTGGAAACCGATCTGGGTATCGGCGTCGCTGCCTATGGCCTTGGCGCCGGTCTGTTTTTCATCGGTTACGCCTTGTTTGAAGTGCCGTCCAACATGCTTCTTCAACGCTATGGCGCCCGCGCCTGGCTGACGCGGATCATGTTCACCTGGGGCGCAGCGGCGATGGCCATGGCGTTCGTCAAAGGCGAAACCAGTTTCTACGTGCTGCGCTTCATCCTGGGCGCTGCCGAAGCCGGGTTCTTCCCGGGGATCATTTATTACTTCACCCAATGGCTGCCGGCCTCTGAGCGCGGCAAGACCATGGCGGTGTTTCTCAGCGGTTCCGCAATTGCTTCGGTGATTTCCGGCCCGGTGTCCGGCGCGCTGTTGCACATCAGCGGTCTGGGCCTGCACGGCTGGCAGTGGATGTTCCTGATCGAAGGCGCTGCGTCGGTGGTGCTCTGCGGGTTTGTCTGGTTCTGGCTGCAATCCCATCCGCGCCAGGCCAAGTGGCTGAGCGAGGAGGAGCGTGAAGCGCTGGTGATGGCAATCGCCGAGGAACAACGTGCCCGCGAAGCGACCCACGTCGCCAAACCATCGATGTTCAAACTGTTGGCGGACCGGCAGATCGCGCTGTTCTGTTTCATCTACTTCTCCATCGCCCTGACCATCTACGGCGCCACTTTCTGGCTGCCGAGCATGATCAAGAAGATGGGCAATCTCGGCGACTTCCAGGTCGGGTTGCTCAACTCCGTGCCGTGGATCATTTCCATCGTCGCGATGTACGGCTTTGCGGCGCTGGCCGGCAAGTGGAAATTCCAGCAGGCGTGGGTCGCGCTGACTCTGGTGATCGCCGCGTTCGGCATGTTCATGTCCACCACCGGCGGGCCGATTTTCGCCTTCGTCGCGATCTGTTTTGCGGCCATCGGCTTCAAGGCTGCTTCGGCACTGTTCTGGCCGATTCCGCAAAGCTATCTCGATGCGCGTATCGCAGCGGCGGTGATCGCGCTGATCAACTCCATCGGCAACCTCGGCGGCTTCGTTGCGCCGACCGCGTTCGGTTTTCTTGAACAGACCACCGGCTCCATAGAAGGCGGCCTGTATGGCCTGGCCGCAACTTCGCTGGTGGCAGCAGTAGTGATCTTCTTCGCCCGCATGGCGCCAGGCGCCAAAGGCAAAACCCCGGCAAAGCCTGAACCCGAAACTGCCGTTGTGCCGACGGCCAACCCGGTGGCGAGCCACTGATTTCGACTCAACAGGAGCGTCATTTTGAAAATCACTCGCGTAACCGTCACTCCGATCGCTTTCCGTGATCCGCCGCTGCTCAACGCCAGTGGCATCCATGAACCGTTCGCCCTGCGCTCGATCATCGAGATCGAGAGTGACAACGGCTACATCGGCCTCGGCGAAAGCTATGGCGATGCCCCGGCGTTGGCGATCCAGCAACAGTTGCAGTCGCAGTTGATCGGTCTCGATCCGTTTAATCTTAATCAGCTGCGTCGGATCGTTCAGACCACGGTTGCCACCCACAAACCGGCAAGTCTGGCGGGTGCCGAACTGGCGCCCGGTTCCCACGCCAGCAAGGCCGTCAGCAATGCGTATTCGGCGTTCGAAGTGGCGTTTCTCGACTTGCAGGCCCGTTACCTGAATGTGCCGCTGGTGGATCTGCTGGGCGGTGCGGTGCGCGACGAAGTGCCGTTCAGTGCCTACCTGTTTTTCAAGTATGCGCAGCACGTCGATTCACCGTACAAACCGGACAACTGGGGCGAGGCGCTGAACGAGCAGCAAATCGTCGCCCAGGCGGCGCGGATGATCGAGGCGTACGGTTTCAAGAGCATCAAGCTCAAGGCCGGCACGTTGCCGCCGGAGCACGAAGTGGCGTGCATCAAGGCGCTGAAAAAGGCCTTTCCCGGTTATCCGCTGCGCATCGATCCCAACGGCAACTGGTCGCTGGAAACCTCGATCCGCATGGCCGAGTTGCTGGGTGATGATCTGCAGTATTACGAGGATCCGACCCCGGGTCTCGACGGTATGGCCGAGCTGCACAAACGCACCGGGCTGCCGCTGGCGACCAACATGGTGGTCACTGACTTCGACGAGTTCCGCCGCAGCGTGGCGCAGAACAGCGTGCAGATTGTTCTCGCCGATCACCATTACTGGGGCGGCCTGCGTGACACCCAGACCCTGGCGAAAATGTGCGACACCTTCGGCCTCGGCGTGTCGATGCATTCCAATTCACACCTGGGCATCAGCCTTATGGCCATGGCGCACGTGGCGGCCGCCGTGCCAAATCTGGACTACGCCTGCGACACCCATTATCCGTGGCAGGAGCCGGATGAAGAGGTGATCAAGGGCGGCAAACTGCCGATCGTCGATGGCTGCGTGACGATCACGCGTGCGCCGGGCCTGGGGTTGGAACTGGATCACGATCAACTGGGCAAGCTGCATGACCAGTACCTGACCTGCGGCATTCGCCAGCGCGATGATGTGCGGCAGATGCAACGCTATAAACCTGACTGGAAAGCGCTGAAGCCGCGATTCTGATCGAGCAAAACCAGAGGGCGCCAAACGGCGCCCTCGATTGTTTCAAAGCGTGCGCATTAACCAGTCGCGAAACGCCTTCAGCGACGCCAGCGACTCATTGCGCGCCGGGTACACCAGGTAATAGCTGCGCCGGCTGCTGATCGGTTCACCCAGTTGCAATAGCTCGCCGTTGTGCAATTCATCTTCCACCAGAATCCTCGGCACCAGCCCGATCCCGATATTGGCGCGCACGGCCTGGATCAAGTGCGAGGTCATCTCGAAACTTGGGCCAATGCGCATGCTGCGATGGGGCAGGGCATGATGGCTGAACCACTCGGACCAGGCCTGAGCGTTGCTGCTGACGTTGAGCAGCAGTTGCCCGGCGATGTCCTTGTCGGCCGCACGGCGTTCGGCATCGGACAGCTGCGCACTGGCGATCACCACCAGTTCTTCGGTGTGCAGGCGGTGAGCGGTCAGCCCCGGCCAGTCACCGCCACCGACGCAAATCGCCGCGTCGATTTCGCTGGTGTCGAAGTCAATCGTCTCGATGCGTGAATGCAGGTGAACGGTCATGCCAGGGTGCGCGGTGTAGAAATCCTTCAAGCGCGGCAGCAGCCATTTCGAGCCGAAGGTCGGCAGGGTCGCCAGGCGCAAACTGTGGATGCCAGAGCCAAACGCCATGGCCTGCAAGGTCGCACTTCGGATCTGGCCGAGGGCTTCGGACAGTTCGCGCTGATACATGCGCCCGACGTCGGTGAGAATCACCCGCCGGCCTTCACGGCTGAACAGGCGCATGCCGAGCATCTTTTCCAGAATCTGCACCTGCCGGCTGACCGCGCTTTGGGTCAGCGACAGTTCGTGGGCGGCGCGGGTGTAGCTTTCATGGCGTGCGGCGGCTTCAAATGCCAGCAGCAACGACATCGAGGGAGTGAGGGTTCGCGGATTCATTCGTTTTAGTCATGGATTGCGGGTCGATTTTACGGTTGTCCCGGCGTCGCTCTGCAATGAACATAAGGCCTATGAGATGGCGGGAGCGTGACGCAATCATTCATTGCGCACAACTGTTCACCGCCACACGGCCCGTTTTTGACCGAGATTGCACTTCCGATGATTGCTCAGCTGTCGCCTTCCACCCCGTTGAACACTGACTACCAACAGTTTCTCAAAGCCCTTGAAACCAGCGGCTTTCGTGGCGAAATCAGTGCCGACTACGCCAGCCGCGTGGTGCTGGCCACCGACAACTCGATCTATCAGCGCTTGCCGCAAGCGGCGGTATTCCCGCGTGACGCCGACGACGTGGCGCTGCTGGCCCGTCTGATCGCCGAACCGGCGTACCAGAAAGTGGTGATCACCCCTCGCGGTGGCGGCACCGGCACCAACGGCCAGTCGTTGACCGACGGCATAGTCGTCGACCTGTCGCGGCACATGAACCGCATTCTCGAAATCAACGTTGAACAGCGTTGGGTAAGGGTGCAGGCCGGCGTAGTGAAGGATCAACTCAACGCCGCCCTGAAATCCGCCGGGCTGTTTTTCGCCCCGGAACTGTCGACCTCCAACCGCGCTACGGTCGGCGGCATGATCAACACCGACGCCAGCGGCCAGGGCAGTTGCACCTACGGCAAGACCCGCGACCACGTGCTGGAACTGCACATGGTCCTGCGCGGTGGCGAGCGCTTGCACGGTCGCCCGCTGGAAGAAAGCGAGCTGACAGCGGAATGCGCCCGCGAGGGCCGGGCCGGCGAGGTGTATCGCTGTGCGCGGCAGATCATCGATGAGCAGGGCGAGCTGATCCGGGAAACCTTCCCCGATCTCAACCGCTGCCTGACTGGCTACGACCTGGCGCACCTGCGCGAGGCCGACAATCGTTTCAACCTCAACAGCGTGCTGTGCGGCGCCGAGGGTTCGCTGGGGTTTGTGGTCGAGGCCAAACTCAATGTGTTGCCGATTCCCAAGCACACGATGCTGGTGAACATTCGCTACGCCGGCTTCATGGATGCCTTGCGCGATGCCCGGGCGCTGATGGCGCTCAAGCCGCTGTCGATTGAAACAGTGGACTCCAAAGTGCTGTTGCTGGCGATGCAGGACATCGTCTGGCACGGCGTCGCCGAGTACTTTCCGGAAAGCGCCGAGCGGCCGACGCTGGGGATCAACCTGGTGGAATTCTGCGGCGACGATCCCGAGGAGCTGCAACGCCGGGTCGAAGCCTTCGTCCAGCACTTGGGCAACGACGCCACGGTCGAACGCCTGGGGCATACGCTGGCCGTCGGGCATGCGGCGGTGAATCGCGTCTACGGCATGCGCAAACGCGCGGTGGGCCTGCTCGGCAACGTCGCCGGTGAAGCGCGGCCGCAGCCGTTCGTCGAAGACACCGCCGTGCCGCCGCAGCACCTGGCCGAGTACATCGCCGAGTTGCGCGACCTGCTCGACAGCCACCAATTGCAGTACGGCATGTTTGGTCACGTCGATGCCGGCGTGCTGCACGTCCGGCCGATTCTCGACATGAAAGACCCACAGCAAGCCGCACTGGTGCGTCCCGTTTCGGACGGCGTCGCCGCGCTGACCCAGCGTTACGGCGGCCTGCTGTGGGGCGAACACGGCAAGGGCCTGCGTTCGGAATATGCGCCGGCGTTCTTCGGTGAGTTGTACCCGGCGTTGCAAGCCTTGAAGGCGGCGTTCGATCCATTCAACCAGTTCAATCCCGGCAAGATCGCTACGCCGAATATTCCCGGCGCGGCATTGCTGAAGATCGATGAAGTGACCCTGCGCGGCGAACTCGATCGGCAGATCGACGAGAAGGTCTGGCAGGACTACGGCGCAGCGATGCACTGCAACGGCAACGGCGCCTGCTACAACTTCGATCCCGACGACGCCATGTGCCCATCGTGGAAAGCCACCCGCCAGCGTGCGCAATCGCCCAAGGGCCGCGCCTCGCTGATTCGCGAATGGCTGCGGTTGCAGGGCGAGGCGGGGGTCGACGTGTTGGCCGATGCCAGTCGCCGTCCGCCGTTTTTCAGCACGTTGCTGCAGCGCTGGCGTAACAGCCGTGCGCAGGAACAGGACTTCTCCCACGAGGTGTACGACGCCATGGCCGGGTGCCTGGCGTGCAAGTCCTGCGCGGGGCAGTGCCCGGTGAAGGTCAACGTGCCGGACTTCCGTTCGCGGTTCCTTGAGCTGTACCACACCCGTTATCTGCGGCCGGCGCGGGATTATCTGATTGCTTCGCTGGAGTACACGATTCCGTACATGGCGCGGATTCCGTTTCTCTATAACGGCTTGATGGGCGCCTCGTTCAGCCGGCGCTTGATCGAACGTCTTGGCGGCATGGTTGATGTGCCATTGCTCAGCCGTTTCGATTTCCACGCGGCGATGCGCCGCTGGCAGGTTCAGCCAGCGTCGGTCGAGGTGTTGTCGGCGCTGTCTGCAGCCCAGCGCGAACGCAGCGTGGTGCTGGTGCAGGACGCCTTCACCCGGTATTTCGAGGCGCCGTTGCTGGCGGATCTGATCGAGCTGATTTCGCGCCTCGGTTATCAGGTCTACCTGGCACCGTTCAGTGCCAACGGCAAGCCGCTGCACGTGCAGGGCTTCCTCTCGGCGTTCAACCGCGCGGCGTTGCGCAATGCCGGGCAATTGCGCGCGCTGGCCGAGATCGGTGTGCCGTTGGTAGGGCTCGACCCGGCCATGACCCTGGTCTATCGCCAGGAATATCTGAAAGTCCCGGGAATGGAGCAATGCCCGGAGGTGGCGCTGGTGCAGGAGTGGCTGCTCAAGATCATGCCGGAGCAAGTCGGAACGCGCCGCGACGAAACCTTCCGCCTGCTGGCGCACTGCACCGAGAAAACCAACGCCCCGGCCGCCACCCGACAATGGGAGCAGGTGTTCGAGCGTGTCGGCCTGAAGCTCGCGACCCAGGCCACCGGTTGCTGCGGCATGTCCGGCACTTACGGGCACGAAGCGCGTAATCGCGAGACCTCGGCGGTGATCTACGAGCAATCCTGGGCGAAGCAGATCGAGGCGCCGGTGGAGAAGGGCGAAGCACTGGCCACCGGCTATTCCTGCCGCAGTCAGGTCAAGCGCCAGGCCGATCGACAGTTGCGCCATCCGTTGCAGGTCGTGCTGGAAACCCTGCGCACCGCGTGATCGCTGTTTGAGAACCGCTAGCGATTAGATCGGTTTTTCATGTTATAAGGTAACGCAAATTTTACGGCCGCTTTCGGGCGGCTGCATCGATCAACCTTTCGATTGCGATACTTCCATGACGATTGCGGTTCCCCGTTCTGCCCCCTCGGCGACTGGCCGGTTGCTGTCCATTGATGCGCTGCGTGGCCTGGTGATTCTGTTCATGTTGCTGGACCACGTGCGCGAAACCTTTCTGCTGCATCGTCAGGTCACCGACCCGATGGACATCGCCAGCACCGAGCCGGCGCTGTTCTTCAGTCGCACCCTGGCGCATCTGTGTGCGCCGGTGTTCGTGCTGCTGACCGGCTTATCGGCATGGTTGTTCGGGGAAAAGTACGCCGGCAAGGCTGACGTCAGTGCCTTTCTGTTCAAGCGCGGGCTGTTTCTGGTGGTGCTGGAATTCACTTTGGTGAATTTTGCCTGGACGTTCCAGCTGCCACCGACCGTGATCTATCTGCAAGTGATCTGGGCGATCGGCCTGAGCATGATCGCGCTGTCGCTGCTGGTCTGGCTGCCACGCTGGCTGTTGTTGACGCTGAGCCTGGCGATCATCGCCGGGCACAACCTGCTCGACGGACTGCACTTCGCAGCGGAGTCGGCGCTGCACATACCGTGGGCGATCCTGCATGACCGGGGCTGGATCGAGGCCGGCGAGACCTTGCGTCTGCGTACCTCGTACCCGTTGTTGCCGTGGATCGGCGTGATCGGGTTGGGTTACGCGCTGGGGCCGTGGTTCGCTCGTGCGGCCGATGCCGGGGTGCGTCAGCGCCGTTTGTTGATCAGTGGCATCACCGGTTTGCTGGGCTTTGTGGCGCTGCGGCTGGTCAACGGTTACGGCGAGAAACCCTGGGCCTTCGGTGACAGCGGTCTGCAAACCCTGATGAGCTTTTTCAATATCACCAAATACCCGCCGTCGCTGTTGTTCATCACGTTGACGGTGAGTGTCGGGCTGCTGCTGTTGCTGGTATTCGAACGCGCGCAGGATCGACGCTGGATTCGCTGGCTGACGGTGTTCGGTTCGGCACCGATGTTTTTTTACCTGCTGCACCTGTATGCGCTGAAGGTGCTGTACCTGATTGGCGTGGCGCTGTTCGGGCTCAATCAGGGCACGTATTTCGGTTTCTCGTCGGTGGCGGCGGTGTGGCTGGCGGCGATGGTGCTGGCGGTCGCGCTGTTCCCGGCCGTGCGCTGGTTCTCGGCATTGAAGGCCCGGCGCCGCGACATTGCCTGGTTGAAGTATCTGTAAAACGGCTCAGCCCGTTTTGCCATCGCGGGCAAGGCGGGCGAAGTCGATAAACGCCTTGAGTGGCGCCGGTACATGGCGCCGGCTCGGGTAATACAGGTGCAGGCCGGGATAGTACGGGCACCAGTCCGCCAGTACCTGCACCAGCCGCCCGCTTGCCAAGTGCTCGCGGGCCATGTCCTCGAACACATACGCCAGTCCCAAGCCCTGCAACGCCGGGCCGACCATCAGGCTGACATCGCCCAGGGTCAGCGGGCCGTTGACTTCGATTTCCTGATCGATGCCACCGCGTTCGAATTCCCAACGATACAGCGCGCCGCTGGGAAAGCGGTGACGGATGCAGGGCAGGGCGTGCAGATCCTCGGGTTTTTGCGGCGCGGCGTGCCGCTCGAGAAATGCCGGCGAGGCGACCACCACCGAGCGCAAGGTCGGGCCGATCGGCAGCGACACCATGTCCGCCTCCAGCCGATTGCCGAACCGCACCCCGGCATCAAAACCTGCGGCGACGATATCCAGCAGCGCATCGCTTTCGACCACTTCCAGGCGGATGTCCGGATAGGCCTGCAGGAACGCCCCGGCAATCGGTAGCAGGACCAGTTCGCAGGCCTGGCGCCCCGCAGTGATGCGTAGGTTGCCGGAAGGTTTGTCGCGAAAGTGATTGAGGTCTTCGAGCGCGTCGTCGATGTCGCGAAATGCCGGTTTCAGCCGCGCATATAACCGCTCGCCCGCTTCGGTCAGCGCCACACTGCGAGTGGTGCGATTGAACAGGCGCACGCCCAGGCGATTTTCCAGAGCGCGCAACGAATGGCTCAGCGCCGACGGTGTCAGGCCCAGATCCACCGCCGCACGGCTGAAATTCAGATGCTGGGCGATGCAGAGAAAGATCGACAGATCCGCCGTGGACGGGTTTTTCATTTGTGAACACCTTTCACAAAGTCATGCAAATTTGTTGGGATTATCACATCAGTAGCACGGCCTTAAAGTCGACTCAACTCATCAAGAAGGCCCGGCAATCTCGCCAGGGTCACCGACAGGAGGAGTTGATATGCGTACCTGGCTGATTACCGGAGCTTCCCGTGGTTTTGGCATCCTTATCGCTGAACAGGCCCTGCGTGCCGGTGACGCGGTGATTGCCACCGCCCGCAACCCGCAAGACATCACCGACCGCCTCGGCGATCACCCGAACCTGCTGGCGGTGCGGCTGGACGTCACTCGCGAAGAGGAAGCCCATCAAGCGGTGGCACAGGGCATCAAGCGCTTCGGCCGCATCGACGTGCTGATCAACAATGCCGGCTTTGGCGTGTTGGGCGCCGTCGAAGAAACCAGCGCCAGCGAAACCGAGCGCCTGTTCGCCACCAACGTGTTCGGCCTGCTCAACGTCACCCGCGCCGTGTTGCCGCACATGCGCGCCCAGCGCAGCGGACGGGTCATCAACATCTCGTCGATTGGCGGTTATCAGGCCTACGTGGGCTGGGGTGTCTACGGCTCGACCAAGTTCGCAGTGGAAGGCATCAGCGAAGCGTTGCATCAGGAACTGGCGCCGCTGGGCATTTATGCCACGGTGGTCGAACCGGGCTTCTTCCGCACCGACTTCCTCGACGAACAATCGCTGATCAAGACCGCGCTGGTGCTGCCGGACTACGACGAAACCGTCGGCAAGATGCGCACGTTTGCCGAAGCGGCCAACCATGCCCAGCCGGGCGATCCGCTGAAGTTTGCCGAAGCGATGCTGGCGCTGGTCAACGCGCCGAATCCGCCGCAGCGGCTGGCGCTAGGCAGCGACACGGTTGCACGGATCGAGGCGAAGAACCGCTTGGTGGCGCAGGAGTTGGCCGAGTGGAATGAGCTGGCGCTGTCCACGGATTTCAAGGACTGACCTGGCCCCTCGTTGAAGCTATCGCAGGCTGCGCTCTATTGATCGCAGCCTGATTTTCTTTTCATTGGATGAAATCATGACAAACGTCTCCCAACACACGGGCGCGCGCGACAAGCTGCTGATCCTCGCAGCCATTTGCCTGTCGGCTCTGGTCCTTCCGTTAAGTTTCACTGGTGGCGCGGTGGCAACGCCGGCCATTGGCGGTGACCTGGGCGGCAGCCCGGTGGCGCTGACCTGGATCACCAATGCGTTCATGTTGTCGTTTGGCAGTTTGCTGATGGCAGCAGGGGCGTTGGCCGATGTCTATGGACGCAAGCGCCTGTTCACCAGCGGAATGCTGTTGTTCACCGCCGCGTCGATTGCCCAGAGCCTGGCACCTTCGGTGTTCTGGCTCGACGTATTGCGAGCGGTTCAGGGCGTGGCCGGTGCGGCGGCTCTGGCCAGTGGTTCGGCGGCGCTGGCGCAGGAATTCGAAGGTCATGCGCGCACCCGTGCGTACAGCATGCTCGGCACCACGTTTGGTATCGGTCTCGCGTTCGGCCCGTTGGTGGCCGGAGCGTTGATCGAGGCGTTCAACTGGCGCGCGATCTTTGTGTTCACCGCGCTGATCGGTGTGATCGCGATGGTCTTCGGTCTGCCGCGCATGCGCGAAACCCGCGACCCCGACGCCAGCGGTCTCGACTGGCCGGGCACCGTGACATTCAGTTCGATGCTGGCGCTGTTTACGTTCGGTGTGATTCAGGCACCCGAGAGCGGTTGGGGCAGTCCGTTGGTGGTTGGTCTGCTGGGTGCTTCGGCGCTGTTGCTGGCGCTGTTCGTCTGCATCGAAATGCGCGTCAAACGTCCGATGCTCGATCTGACGCTGTTCCGCTTTCCGCGCTTCGTCGGCGTGCAGATGCTGCCGGTCGGCACCTGCTATTGCTACATCGTGCTGGTGGTCATGCTGCCGCTGCGGTTTATCGGCGTCGAAGGCTTGAGTGAAATCGATGCCGGTCTGCTGTTGCTGGCGCTGTCGGCGCCGATGCTGGTGGTGCCGATGCTGGCGGCGTCCATGACCCGGTTTGTCTCGGCCGGCATCCTGTCGGGCGTGGGCTTCTTGATTGCCGCCGTGGGGCTGCACTGGCTGAGCCTGTACGACGTCGGCGAGCCGAAATTTGCGCTGGTGGTGCCGATGGTATTGATCGGAATCGGTGCGGGTCTGCCGTGGGGTTTGATGGACGGACTGTCGGTCAGCGTGGTGCCGAAAGAGCGCGCCGGCATGGCGGCCGGGATTTTCAACACGGTACGGGTGGCGGGTGAGGGGATTGCACTGGCCAGTGTCGCGGCGATTCTTGCCTCGCTGCTGCATACCGATCTGCAAGCCGTAGCCAGCGGTGCAGACACCGCGCTGATTGCGGAGACGGCGCACCGGGTGACCACCGGCGACATGGCCCATGCGATCAACACGGTTCCGGGGTTGGCTAACGAACGGCTGGTGCAGGGTTACGCCTCGGCGTTCCAGTATCTGCTGCACATCCTGACGATCATCACCCTGGTGTCGGCGGCTGTGGTGCTGGGGCTATTAAGCAAAGATCGGACGGTGTCGGAACCCCAACAGGCTGCGGCATAAATGAAAAAGCCCGGAAGCGCAAAACGCTTCCGGGCTTTTTTCATTGGATCAGCGGCGATCCAGCCACACCGTCTGCGCATTGCAGAACTCGCGCACGCCGAAGTGCGACAGCTCGCGGCCGAAACCGCTTTTCTTCACGCCGCCGAAGGTCACGCGCGGGTCGCTGGCGGAGTAACCGTTGATGAACACGCCGCCGGTTTCCAGTTCGCTGGTCAGTTGCTGGGCCAGGGCGACGTTGGCGGTGTAGATCGTGGCAGTCAGGCCGAACTCGCTGTCATTGGCCAGCGCTACAGCGTGGGCGCAGTCGCGAGCGGTAATGATCGAGGCCACCGGGCCGAACAGTTCCTGCTTGAACGAAGTCATGCGGTCGGTGACGTCGGCCAGTACGGTCGGCTCGTAATAGTTGCCCGAACCTTCTACTTTGCTGCCGCCGAGCAGCAGGGTGGCGCCTTCTTCCAGGGTGTCGCGCACTTGTTGATCGAGTTCGTCACGCAGGTCAAAACGGGCCATCGGGCCGATGTAGTTGTCGGCGGACAATGGGTCGCCCATCTTCAACTGGCGGGTGGCTTCGACGAATTTGCGGGTGAATTCTTCGACCACACCTTCTTCGATGATCAGGCGTTTGGCGGCGGCGCAGACTTGCCCTGAGTTCTGGTAACGACCGATCACCGCCGCTTGCACGGCTTCGTCGATATCGGCGTCATTGAGCACGATAAACGGATCGGAGCCGCCCAGTTCCAGTACGCATTTCTTCAGCGCGGCACCGGCCTGTGCACCGATGGCCATGCCGGCGCGGACGCTGCCGGTCAGGGTTACGGCTGCAATGCGCGAATCGGCAATGGCGGTCGAAACGCCTTCCGGGGTGACGTTGATCACTTCGAACACGCCATCGGCAAAACCGGCGCGGGTGAAGGCGTCGCGCAGCAGATAGGCGCTGCCCATCACGTTCGGCGCATGTTTGAGCACGTAAGTGTTGCCGGCGATCAGCGCCGGGACGGCGCCGCGCAGCACTTGCCAGATCGGGAAGTTCCACGGCATCACGGCGAGGATCGGGCCGAGCGGACGGTACTCGATACGTGCCTTGCCGCCCTCGACCAGGGTCGCTTCGGCGTTGAGCATGGCCGGGCCGTGTTCGGCGTACCACTCGCAGAGCTTGGCGCATTTCTCGATTTCGCCACGGGCCTGGGCGATCGGCTTGCCCATTTCCCGGGTGATCATGGTCGCCATGGCTTCGCTGCTGTCACGCAGGGCACCGGCCAGCGCAGTCAGGGCGCGGGAGCGATCCTGCAGCGGTTTGCGTTTCCACTTGTTGAAGCCGAACGCCGCGCGGGTCAGTGCAGCATCGAGGGCGTCGGCGGATTCGAAGGCGTAATGACCGATCTGCTCGCCGGTGGCGGGATTGATCGAGATAGCGTGGGTCTGGCTGGAAATCGGGCTCATGGCATCGTCCTGCGAGGTCAGTGGATGCGCTCAGAGTAGGGTGGCGTTTGGTTTCTGGAAACTGAATAATAAAGAGCGTTTCTTTCACGATTGGAGAATGACTGTGGATCTGGTGCAACTGGAAATCTTCAAGGCCGTTGCCGAGCACGGCAGCATCAGCGCTGCGGCGGCGCAGATCCATCGCGTGCCGTCGAACCTGACGACGCGCATCAAGCAATTGGAGGAGGACCTGGGCGTCGACCTGTTCATCCGTGAGAAAAGCCGCTTGCGCCTGTCGCCGGCGGGCTGGAGTTTTCTCGAGTACGCGCGGCGTATTCTCGATCTGGTGCAGGAAGCGCGAGCTACGGTGGCTGGCGAGGAACCGCAAGGCGCGTTCCCGCTGGGCTCCCTGGAAAGTACGGCAGCGGTGCGGATTCCCGGTTTGCTGGCGACCTATAACCAGCAACATCCGAAGGTCGATCTG
The DNA here is from genome assembly GCF_059424205.1 of Pseudomonas sp. GW456-12-1-14-TSB6. Taxonomy (NCBI): domain Bacteria; kingdom Pseudomonadati; phylum Pseudomonadota; class Gammaproteobacteria; order Pseudomonadales; family Pseudomonadaceae; genus Pseudomonas; species Pseudomonas sp. GW456-12-1-14-TSB6. Next base: position 61,743 of record NZ_JBWKZE010000030.1, on the reverse strand, counting down.
GACCTGTCGACCGGTCCGTCCGGGACGATGATCGACGGTGTGCTCTCCGGGCGCCTGGCGGCCGCGTTTGTCGACGGCCCGGTTTTGCACCCGGCGCTGGAGGGCATTCCGGCGTTCGAAGAGGAAATGGTCGTCATCTCGCCGCTTCACCACGGGCCGATCCAGCGCGCGGCGGACGTGAATGGCGAGAACATCTATGCGTTCCGCTCGAACTGCTCCTATCGCCATCACTTCGAAAAATGGTTCAGCACCGACGCTGCGGTGCCCGGCAAGATCTTCGAAATGGAGTCCTATCACGGCATGCTCGCCTGCGTCAGCGCGGGCGCCGGTCTGGCATTGATGCCGCGCAGCATGCTGCAGAGCATGCCCGGTTGCGCGACGGTCAGCGTCTGGCCGCTGGCGTCGGATTTTCGTTATCTGACGACGTGGCTGGTGTGGCGCCGGGGCACGGTGTCGCGCAGTCTGAGTATGTTTGTGCGTTTGCTGGAGGAGCGCGGTGTGGTGCGTGCAGAAGAGAATTGACGCTCTGGGTTCGGGTCTTCTCCATGAAGACCTGCTCATTTGATTGAAAAGCGTGCCCGGTTCGGTGATTCGCCGAACCGGGCATTTTTCATTGGCCGTCGATGCTGCGAGGCAGGTCGAGTGGATTGGCGTCGCGCAACACCTCCGGCAGCAATGCATCGGGAAAGCCCTGATACGCCACCGGCCGCAAAAAGCGCTCGATCGAGGTCATGCCGACCGAGGTGAAGCGGCTGTCCGAGGTGGCCGGGAATGGGCCGCCGTGTACGGTGGCGAAGGTCACTTCCTGCGGATGGGCGAAGGCGTTGACCACGATGCGTCCGGTGCGTCGTTCGAGGATCGGCAGCAGACGCTGGGCCAGATCCAGATCGCGGTCTTCAAGGTGAATGGCTGCGCTCAGTTGGCCCTTGAACGTGCGGGCAACTGCCAGCAGTTCTTCCTCATCGCTGACCGTCACCAGCAGTGCAGCCGGGCCGAACACTTCATGGGCCAGTGCGGTTTCGTTGAGAAAGTGCTGACCACCGACTTCCAGCAACGCCGAGCGGCCCTCAAACTGGCCATCCGACGGCGCGCCGACCGCCACCAGATTCGCCCCCACGCTTTCCATCGCCACCAGGCCGTTAACGTATGACCCGTGAATCCCCGGCGTCAGCATCGTACGCGCTGGCGCTTCGCTGACCCGTTTGATCATCGCATTGCGCAGCGCTTGCAGACCTTCGCCTTCAATCGCGATCAGAATCGACGGACACAGACAGGCCTGCCCGACATTCACCAGCATCCGCTCGATAAAGCCATCGCCGATTTCTCCGCCACGCGCGGACAGCGCTGCGGGCAAAATGAACGTCGGGTTGACGCTGGTCATTTCGGTGAAAACCGGAATCGGATCAGGCCGCAACTGCGCGCGGCGATAAAGCGCCATGCCGCCCACCTCTGAACCGGTGAACGTCACCGCTTTAATCAAAGGATGATCGACCAGCGCCTCACCGATCGCATTGCCGCCACCGCGCACCATGGAGAAAACCCCTTCATGCAAGCCATGCGACTGCACCGCTTTGCGGATAGCGCGAGCCTGGATTTCCGATGCGCCGGGATGTGCGTTATGCGCCTTGAGAATCACCGTCGCACCGGCCGCGAGTGCCGACGCAGTATCGCCACCGGCTACCGAATAGGAGATCGGAAAATTGCTCGCACCGAAGATCGCCACCGGGCCGATGGCGACTTTCTGCAGGCGATGATCCATCCGTGGTCGCGGCTGGCGATCAGGTTGCGCCGGGTCTATCGCCAGTTGCAGAAAGCGCCCCTTGCGCACCACCTCGGCGAACTGACGGAACTGGGTCGCGGCCCGGGCGGCTTCGCCTTCGAGCTGCGCCTGAGGCAGGCCGGTTTCCAGCGCGGCGCGGGCGGCCAATTCTTCGCGTACGGCGTCTAGGTTGTCGGCGATGCTTTCGAGAAACGCCGCACGTTCGGCCAGCGAAGTGTGGCTGTAGCTGTCGAAGGCCGCGTCGGCGAGGGTTGCCGCCTGATCGACCTGCGCTGCACCGCCGAAGGCGAATTCCGGTTCGATCAGCGTGTTGGTTGCCGGATTCAGCGCCTTCATCGTGCCCTCGGTGGCGGGGACGTCAGCGGCGCCGATCAGCATGTGGCCGGTCAGAGTCATTTTGCGTCACCTTGCGACTGAAGGTTGGCGATCAGTTCGTCTGTAGTGGTGATGACATGAGCGAAGGTCGGGCCGTTGAGTTCGTGGGAGGCGTGCATCATTTCCTCTTTAAACGCGGCGGTCGCATCGCGCACCAGCGTGACGTGATAGCCGAGTTCCGATGCATAGCGCGCGGTGGCTTCGATGCAGGTGTTGGCCAGCAGGCCGACGATGATCACGTGGGTGATGCCTTGCTGTTTCAGGCGAAAATCCAGGTCGGTGTTGGCGAAACCGCTGGAGCCCCAGTGTTCCTGAACCACGATGTCGCCGTCCTTCGGTGCGAAATCCGGGTGCCATTCACCGCCCCATTCGCCGCGCGCAAAGTGGTGCATGTGCATGATCTTTTGTTGGGTCGGGGTTGGATGGTCCCAGTTCTCGTAGTCGCCTTTGACCCAGCGATGATGCGGTACGATGACCACCGGAATCGGCAGGGCCCGCACGGCGCGATCGAGTTTGCGCAGGTTGTCGAGCAGGCCGTTCTGTTCGGCCATCGGTTTGAGCAGCGGAAAGATCTTGCCGCCCTCGGAGAGAAAATCGTTGTACGGATCGACCAGCAGGTAGGCGGTTCTGTCGAGCGGATAGAGAGGTTTCGACATGACGATGGACTCCGGCAATGAGAGTGATCGATGCTCAGGGCTTGTTCCCGCATCATGTTGATATGATAATCATAGTAACTGTGAAAGAGGCAAGCCCTGATGGCTGTAAACGATAGTCTTCCCGACACGCTGTGCCCGATTTCCCGGGCCGAGTCGATCGTCGGCGACCGCTGGACGGTGCTGGTTTTGCGCGAATTGTTCATGGGCAGCCATCGCTACGACGAGATCCTGGCCCAGACCCGCGGCACGCCGCAGATGGTCGCCGCCCGTCTGAAAAGCCTGGAGGCGGACGGACTGGTCGAGCGCCGCTTGTACAACGAGCGGCCGAAACGCTACGAGTACCACCTCACCGCGAAGGGCGAGGCGTTTTACCCGGTGGTGATCGCGCTGCGCGCCTGGGGAGAAACCTGGTGCAAGTCACCGGAAGAAGGGCTGGCGGTGAACATGACCCACAAGAACTGCAATCACAGCGCGGGCCTTGGGCCGGTGTGCGATCACTGCGGCGAAGTGTTGCGCCGTGAGGATCTGATCAGCCAGCCGCAAGAGGCGTACGCCGCCGAACGGCAGGCACGGCGTGAGGCGTTCAAAGCGAAATAGGCGGCCCCATCCAAAACAAAAAAGGCCCTCATTTGCGAGGGCCTTCGTGTGTCAGCGCAGAACGAATGGCTTACAGACTGCCCGCCAGTTTCCCGGAGGTCAGCCGCCGACGATAAGCACTGTCACGGGTCGCCAGCCAGAAATACAGCGGCGAGGTCACCAGAAGGCCAACCAGCCACGACAGGTCCGCGCCGTTGATGTGCGCCGACACCGGCCCGACGTACAGCGGCGTGTTCATGAACGGAATCTGCACCGCGATACCGATCGCGTAAGCCAGCAAGGCCTGCGGGTTGTAACGGCCGTAGATGCCGCCATCGACCTGGAAGATCGAGCCGATGTCGTACTGGCCTTTGTGGATGGCGTAGAAGTCGATCAGATTGATCGCGGTCCACGGCACCAGTACGACCAACAGCACCAGCACCATGTCGACGAAGTGGCCGATGAAGTCCGCCGAGGCGCCGACCGCAGCGAAGCAGCAGGCCAGCAGGACGATGATCGAAATCACTGCGCGGCTCTTGGCGGTTGGAATCCAGCGGTAGGCAAAGGTCTGCACCAGGGTGATCAGCGACAGCACCGCGCCGTACAGGTTGAGGGCGTTGTGGCTGATCACGCTGAGCAGGAACAGCACCAACATCAGCGGGCCGATGGCGCCGGTGGCGAGTTTCACCGCGTCCATGGTGTCCATGCCCACCGGGGTTGCCAGCACCGCGACGGCGCCGAACACGAACGACAGGCTGGAGCCCAGCGCCGATCCCAGATAGGTGGTCCAGAAGGTCGCCGCCACCGGCACGTTCGCCGGCAAGTAACGCGAGTAGTCCGACACGTAAGGCGCAAACGCGATCTGCCACAACGCCGCCAGCGACACCGTTGCCAGCCAGCCCGAGAGGTTGAAGCTGCCGCGCGTGAGAAAATCATCGGTCTGGATGTGGGTGAGGATGTAGCCGAAGCCGACCACGATGCCGATTCCCAGGACCCAGGTGCCGATGCGGTTGAGCACGTGGATGAAGCGGTAGCCGATGATTCCGATGATCCCCGAGCCCAGTGCGCCGATGACGATGCCGACCGGCACTGGAACGCTGTCGACCACGCCATGCAGGGACTTGCCGGCGAGCACGATGTTGGAGGCGAAGAAGCCGATGTACATGACGCCGGCAATCAACACCACCAGCAGCGCGCCGAGGGAGCCGAACTGCGCACGGCTCTGGATCATCTGCGGGATGCCCATCTGCGGGCCTTGCGCCGAGTGCAGCGCCATCAGCACACCGCCGACCAGATGGCCGACCAGAATGGCGACGATGCCCCACACCAGATTCAGGTGAAACAGTTGCACGCCGAGAGCGCCGGTGACGATGGGCAACGGCGCGATATTGCCGCCGAACCAGAGGGTGAACAGATCCCGAACCTTTCCGTGGCGATCTTCGGGCGGCACGTAGCCGATCGTGTGTTTTTCAATGAGCGGTGCAGACGTTGATGCAGAGGTGGTCATGACGAACTCCAAGGCAAGGACGAGTACGTGGACGTACTTCAGTGAGCGCCGGCACGGACGGCGCATTTCTTGTTGGGGTGATCATGGGCAAGGAAAGGGCAGAGATAAATTAGTAGTTTTGTTGCTTCAGGCGTTAAAAAAACGAGGCTCTCCGGTCAGCGGAAAACGCTCTGTTCCGGTTGTTTCAGAGCCATGAACGACAACGCAGCTGACCTCCATCGGAGCAGCTGTCTGTCGGTGTTATTGCGGCTCGGCTGCGGATTTGAAACCGGCAGCCAGACCGGTTTTTCAAAGGCGAATAGACGCCAACATTCGATGCAGCATTTCATCGCAGGCCGTGAGCTGATCGACGCTGACAAACTCGTCCGGCTTGTGGCCCTGATCCATGCTGCCGGGGCCGCACACCACCGTGGGAATCCCCACCGCGTCGAACAATCCGCCTTCGGTGCCAAAGGCCACGGTGCCGAAATCGTCCGAGCCACAGAACGTGGCGATCAGTTCCGCAGCCTTGCTTCTGGCATCGGTTGCGAGCCCCGGATAGGCCGACAATTCGCTGAAACGGATATCGCTCTGCTCGCTGACGGCTCGCATGCGCGGCAGCATTTGCTGCTCGGCGTAGGCCTTGAGTTGCTGCGCGACCAACGCCGGATCCTGCGAGGGCAGGGCACGGATTTCGAAGTCGAAACGGCAATCGGCGGGGACGATGTTCAACGCCTTGCCACCGCTGATCACGCCGGTTTGCACCGTGGAGTACGGCGGGTCGAAACGCGGATCGAGGTGTTCATCCTTGAGCTGTCGGCCGATGCGTCCCAGCTCGCCGATCAGCTCGGCGGCGCATTCGATGGCGTTGACCCCAAGTGGCGCGTAAGCCGAGTGACAGGCGTGACCCTGGACATCGCAGCGCATCGCCAGTTTGCCCTTGTGCCCGAGCACCGGTTTGAGCTCGGTCGGCTCGCCGATGATGCACAGCAGCGGTTTGACCGGACGTTGCTCCAGCACCTTGAGCAGCGAGCGCACACCGAGGCAGCCGACTTCTTCGTCGTACGACAGGGCAAAGTGCACCGGCAGGCGCAACGGTGCTTCGATCAACGACGGCACCAGCGCCAGCACGCAGGCGATGTAGCCCTTCATGTCCGCGGTGCCGCGACCGTAAAGCTTGCCGTCGCGCTCGCTGAGTTCGAACGGCGGCATCGTCCACGGCTGGCCATCGACCGGCACCACATCGGTATGCCCCGACAGCACGATGCCCGGCTGATCGGCGGGGCCGATCGTGGCAAACAGATTGGCCTTGCTGCGCTCATCGTTGTAGATCAGTTCGCACGGCACATCGAAACTTTCGAGGTAGCTACGCACAAAGTCGATCAATTGCAGGTTGGACTCGCGGCTGGTGGTGTCGAACCCCACCAGCGTCTTGAGCAACGCGACGCTGTCGCTCATCGGTCGTCTCCGGCAACTCCATAACCCGGCGCCTTGGCCGGATCCAGGGCGCGGTCGATGTAGTCCTGAAGCTGCGGACGATAGGCGTCCCAGAGTTTCTGCAATTGCCCGATCGGGTCTTCATCGGCCCAGTCCACCCGCAGGTTGACGATGGGCCAGGTCAGTTCACCGACCACGACCACGGCCGCCGAATGCACCGGGCCCGCTTCACCGCCCAAGGCCTGGGCGGCGTGCAGGGCGTTGATCAGGCGATCCGCCAATTGACCTTCGCCTTCTTCGAACGCGCTGACCATGGCTTCGATCACCGAGCGCCCGGCGAGCATGTTGCCGGCCGCCACGCATTGTTCGCCGGACACGGCGTTGTGCACGCCGAGGGTCTGCGCGCCGCTGAAATGTGCGGTCTGGCCGAGGTGATTGATCGCCGTGATCTGCCGGTACTGGCTGTAGCCGTTGCGGGTCAGCACCTTGTCCAGTGCAGCCTCGGGTGCCAGGCCTTGTTCCATCAGGGCAAGCACTTCCGGGCCGAGCGATGGCAGGGTGATGTTCTGGCTCGACACCGCGCCGACCCCCGGCAACAGCCACGGGCAGCGTGCGCCGACGGCGATGCTGGAGGAGCTGATGGCGATGCCGAACTGACCGGTTTCGGGGCAGCGGGCGGCGATGGAAAATGTCATGTGTGGCCTCCTTTCGCTAAGGTCGAATTACTCGGGAATCACCGCAACCACATCAATCTCCATCAGCCACTGCGGCTGACCCAAAGCCGACACCACCAGCCCGGTGGAGATCGGGAACACACCCTTCAGCCATTTGCCGACTTCCTGATACACCGGCTCGCGGTAGCGCGGGTCGATCAGGTAGGTGGTGGTCTTGACGATATGGCTCAGGTCGCTGCCGGCCTCTTCCAGCAGTTGCTTGACGTTGCGCATGGCCTGTTCGGTCTGCGCGCGCGGGTCGCCGAGGCCGACCAGTTCACCGTCGAAATTGGTGCCGACCTGGCCACGGACATACACGGTGTTGCCGGCGCGCACGGCCTGGCACAGGTCGTTGTCCAGGGTCTGGTTCGGGTAGGTGTCCTTGGTGTTGAACATGCGAATGCGGGTGTGGGTTGGCTGACTCATGTGAGGCTCCTGACGAAATCGGACCCGGCGCGACGGGCGCCGGGATTGAAGAGGGAAATCAAGCGTCGACGGTGTCGACAGCGTGGTTGTGCAGCGCGGCTTCGCGTTGTTCGGCATCGCGATAGGCCAGGTATTTGCGTTGGGTGGCGATGTGATCGGCCACGTGTTTGGCGTCGTGCCACACGCCCCAGATGAACGACGACCCGCGCCGCGACTGCCACGGCAAACCGAGGAAATACACACCCGATTCGCTGGACACGCCGCGCTGATGTTGTGGCTTGCCGTTGTCGTCGAAAGCGGCGACTTTCAGCCACGAATAGTCCACGGCAAACCCGGTGGCCCAGATGATCGAGGTGATGCCGGCGGCGGCCAGATCGAGATCGGCCAGCGGGTTTTTCACGCATTCAGGGTCCGGATAAGTCTCGCGGGCTTCCGGTTCCAACGGCAGATCCAGACCGTTGCGTTCGATGTAGGCGTCGGCGGCATCCAGCAGCGCGAGGTAGTTCTCGTCGCCACGTTTGAGGTTGTCGCGCAGGTCCTGTTTGAAAGTCACCACGCCGTCGCTGAACGATTCGGTGACGCCAACCAGGGTCATGCCGCGATGGGCCAGACCACGGAAGTCGATGGTGCGGCCACCGTGGGCGCCGCTGACGGCGATGGTCACGTGCTCGCGGCCGGGTTTCATCGCGGCCTGGTCCCACTCGCCGAGCACGCCCAGCCACCAGCAGAAATCACGGTTGCGGTAAGCGCGGGGAGGGCGGTCGTGGGCGCCGACCGAGAGGTAAACCTGCTTGCCCGAGCGCTGCAATTCATCGGCGATCTGCACGCCCGACGAACCGGCACCGACCACCAGCACTGCGCCGGCCGGCAGTTGTTGCGGGTTGCGATAGTCGGCCGAGTGAATTTGCAGCAGACGCTCATCTTTTGGCGCAATGGCCGGGATCACCGGACGCTGGAACGGACCTGTTGCAGCGACGACGCGGGCGGCTTCGATCACGCCTTCGGAGGTCTCGACGGTGAAGCCAGGACGTCCGACATTGCGCACCACGCTTTTTACCTCGACGCCGGTGCGGATCGGCGCGTTGAATTTTTTCGCATAGGCTTCGAAGTAGTCGGCGACGCGTTCCTTGTGGGCGAAACCGTCCGGATCGACATCATCGAATTCCATCCCCGGAAACCGGTCGTGCCACGCCGGACCGTTGGCCACCAGCGAGTCCCAGCGCCCGGTGCGCCAGCGTTCGGCAATGCGGTTGCGCTCCAGAACGAGGTGCGGCACACCGAGTTTGCTCAGGTGTTCACTCATGGCCACACCCGCTTGACCGGCGCCGACAACAAGCGTGTCTGTTTTTATTATTTCAGTGGTCATCTCTGATCCCTTCTCACGAGGCCGTTGGATTCAGGTCGCTGTCGACCTGTTCTCTGTGCTTGGGATCAGACTAGGGAGGGGGTGGTTATCGGTAAAATATTATTAAGCTGGCATGTGAAGATAAAAACGTGATGCAGAGGCCTGAAAGCCCCGTAAACAAAGGAGTTCGCCCTGGCACCGGAATCCGGGACAACGAAAAAAAGGGCCGTCGACAGGTGTGTCGACGGCCCTTTTCAGTTGGCGCTTGATTTACATCGAACTCAACGATTGAGGAACGCCAGCAGGTCTTCGTTCAGTGCCTGCGCATGGGTCACGGCAAACCCGTGCGGCGCACCGGCATAAACCTTCAGCTCGGCACCCTTGATTTGCTCGGCGGCGCGTTTGCCGGTGGTTTCGAACGGCACGATGACGTCGCCGTCACCATGGATTACCAGGGTCGCTACATCGATTTTCGCCATGTCAGGACGGAAGTCGGTTTCCGAGAACGCAGTGACGCAATCCACGGTGCCTTTGAGCGAGGCCAGCAGGGCGATGTTCAGGGTTTGTGTCAGCACGCCGTCCGAAACTTTCTGACCTTTATCGAGGCCATAGAACGGCGTGTTGAAGTCAGCGATGAACTGCGCGCGATCCTTCAAAAGACCTGCCTTGATGCCGTCGAATACTGACTTGTCGACGCCCTCGGCGAAGTCCGGTTTCTTGCCGAACACCGGGGTCACCGCGCCCAGCAACACCAGCCCGGCGACACGCTCGCTGCCGTGACGCGCGATGTAACGGCTGACATCGCCGCCGCCCATGGAGAAGCCGACCAGGGTCACGTCACGCAGGTCGAGGTGCTCGATCAGTTGCGCGATGTCATCGGCGAAGGTGTCGTAGTCGTAGCCGGTCCACGGCTGCTCGGAACGGCCGAAGCCGCGGCGGTCGAAGGCGATGGTGCGGTAGCCACGGCTGCTCAGGTATTCCATCTGGTATTCCCACATGTCGGCATCCAGCGGCCAGCCGTGGCTGAACAGCACGGGCTTGCCGCTGCCCCAGTCCTTGAAATAGATCTCGGTGCCGTCTTGGGTCGTGAAGGTGCTCATGAAAACTCCTTATGTCGGGGCGTGTGTGGTTGCCGGGATGGCATCGCTGACTATCGCGGTTAAGTGTCTGGTCTACTTGTACGCAGGTGCTAAGTTTCGCCAGCCGATCAGCGTAGACGCCTGCGGGCGTCAGAGTTGTAAGATGCAACCACGATTTGATGACCGTTTTGCTGGAGAGCGCTGGATGAAACGCAAAAGCCTGGAGGGCAACATCTGCCCGGTTGCCCGGACACTCGACCTGATCGGTGACTGGTGGTCGTTGCTGATCATCCGCGACGCGCTGGAGGGCATCAGTCGTTTCAGCGATTTCGAGAAGAGCCTGGAAATCGCCAAGAACATGTTGAGCATGCGGCTCAAAGGGCTGGTGGAGCGGGGCATCCTGCGCCTGGTGCCGGCGTCCGACGGCAGCGCCTACAAGGAGTACGTGCTGACGGAAAAAGGCCGGGCGTTGCAAACCGTGATCGTTGCGTTGTCGCAGTGGGGTGGGGAGTTCATGTTCGAGCCTGGCGAGCCCGGGTCGGTGATGGTAGATGCGCAAAAGCGTCAGCCGATCAGGAAGCTTCAGTTGCTGTCGGCCGATGGTCGGGTGCTGGCGCCGGAAGATGTGGCGACGAAACTGGCGGTTGAGCACTGAGGTGAAGTAAGCGGGGTCTGTCGGATGTTTCGTTTTTCGGAACGTTCTCTGATTTGGTGACCGTTTTTCCTTGGTTGATCTACGAAACATCCTGCATCTCTGTCGGAGTCGGACGATTTCACCGATGCCGCTCGTCGGCCACACTATTTCGGTGAATCCTTAAATTGACGTCAGAATAGTGGCTCTTTAACATGGTGCCACTATTCTGATATCGCTTTCCGTCTCGAGGGATCGAACATGTCCTCACCCGCCCTCGTGGCGAGGTTGTGCCTGGCTTTGCTATGCCTTTCTCCGCTCCAAACCGCACTTGCAGCACCCACCCCCGGTGAAACCGACCTGATCCGCGAACGCCAGAACCGTCTGCTCGAAGAGCAGCAGCGACGGCTCGAAGAACTCAAGGATCTACCTGGCAAAGAGGCCAAACCGGCGCAGCCGGAAGCCCCCACCGACACGCGTTGCTTTCAGATCAACGACATCGAGCTCAAAGGCGCCGACAGCCTGTCGGAGAGCGACAAGAGCCGTTTGCTCAAACCCTACCTCGGCCAGTGCCTCGGTGTGCCTCAGCTGAATGAAGTGCTGAAGGTCATCACCGATCACTACATCGAGAAGGGTTGGGTGACCAGCCGTGCTTACCTGCCACAGCAGGATCTGTCCGGTGGACATCTCAAAGTACTGGTGGTGGAAGGCAAACTCGAGGGCTTGAAAGGCGCCGACAACAGCAAGCTTTCGGAGCGTGAGTTGTCGATGGCGTTTCCCGGCAAGGCCGGCGAACTGGTGAACCTGCGCGAGATCGAGCAAATGGTCGATCAGCTCAATCGCCTCCCTTCCAACCAGGCCCAAATGGAGCTGTCGCCAGGCAAGAACGTTGGCGGCAGTGAGGTGTTGGTCACCAACACCCCGCAGAAACCATGGCGCGCCGGGCTGTCGCGTAGCAACGACGGCCAGCGCAGCACCGGTGAACAGCAGTGGGGCACCACGTTCGATTGGGACAGCCCGTTGGGTCTGGCTGACCAGTTGAGTCTGCGCGGTGGTCACGACGCGATGACCGATCACCAGCACACCTCCAACAACGCCATGCTCAACTACAACCTGCCGTGGGGCTGGTGGAACTTCAGCTACACCTACAGCCAGAGTGAGTACCGCTCGCAGATCGCTGCCAACGGCTACAATTTCAAGCAGACCGGCGACAGCGAGAACCATCAGTTGCGCGCCGAGCGGGTGATCCATCGCGACTCTGTCAGCAAGACCTCCCTCAACGCCGGCCTGTCGTATCTGCGCACCAACAACTTCATCGAAGACAGCAAGCTCAAGCTGAGCAGCAACCGCATCAGCGAAGCGCAGTTCGGCTTCAACCACGGACGTCGTGTCGGCAGCGCCTTCGTCAACTTCGACGCCGGCATGCAGGAAGGTATCGGTGCATTCGACGCTCAGGGCAGCCACGATCCGGGTCCCGGCGAGCCCGACGCGCGCTATCGCAAGTACACCGCGACCCTGAGCTATCTGCAGCCATTCAAAGTGTGGGGCGAGTCCTTCAGCTTCAGCAGCCTGATGACCGGCCAGCGCAGCGAAGACGTGCTGTTCAGCCCGCAGCGCACCAGCCTCGGCGGGTCGTCTTCGATCCGTGGCTACAAGGATCAATCGCTGTCAGGCGACAGCGGCGGCTATTGGCGCAACGACCTGCGCTGGTCGCGCCCGATCAACGCCGAATGGCTGCGCCCGGTGTTCGCCGAATACGGCACCAGCCTCGGCTACGACCAGGGCGTGATTCGTGGCGACCGTTACAACGGCGAGCAACACGGGCGCATGTCGAGCAACTCGCTGGAGCTGTTTGCGCGTGGCGAACACGTGGCAGCAAGTGTGACTTTTGCCCATTCCCTGGAACGCCCTGACGTGCTGACCGAGCGCGAAGCGCCGATCTATTTCCGCGTGGATTTCTTCCTCTAGTTTTTGCCCTTTCCGAGATTCTGCTATGGAGTTCCGCCAACTGGCCTTTCTGGCCAGTCAGCCTTCTGCTGCCGTAAAAAACCGTGAACACTTCTGGGGCATGCCCAAACGCGGACTGGCGTTCCTGCTGGCCAACGTCATGTTCTGGCAACCGATGTGGGCGCAGCAGCTGCGCAAACCATCCTCAACGAAGTCAACGGTGGCAGTCCGAGCCAGTTACGCGGATATACCGAAGTGGCGGGGCAGTCAGCGCGGGTGATCGTCGCCAACCCGTACGGCATCAGCTGTAACGGTTGCGGCTTCATCAATACACCACGCGTCACCCTCACCACCGGTAAACCGTTACTCGATGGCGCGGGTCGGCTGGATCGTTTCCAGGTCGATCAGGGCAGCGTTTCCATCGATGGCAAAGGTCTGGATGCCAGCGCCGTCGACAGCTTCGAAATCATTACCCGCAGTGCGCAGATCAACGCGCAGATCCACGCCAAACGCCTGAACATCACCACCGGTCGCAACGATGTAAACGCCGAAACGCTGAGCGCCACGGCGCGTGCCGATGACGGCAGCGCCAAGCCGCAACTGGCGATCGACTCTTCGGCACTCGGCGGGATGTACGCCGGGGCAATCAAACTGGTCGGGACCGAGACCGGTGTCGGCGTGAAACTGGCAGGCGAACTGGCGGCCAGCGCCGGTGATATCCAGATTGACGCCAATGGCCAACTGACGCTGGCCAAAGTCACGGCCAGCAATGCGGTCGACATCAAGGCCAAGGCTCTCGAAGCCCGGCAGTCCGTTTACGCGGGCACGCAACTGGCTGTGCAAACCGCACAGGATCTGGTCAACCAGCAAAGCCTTGCCGCCAGGGACAGCGTTCGCCTGACCAACGGCGGCACATTGACCAACGCCGGCGTGATCGAAGCCGGAGTGAATGCGGATAACAGCCGTAACAGCAATGGCGATGTTTCCATCAACAGCGGCTCGGTGAGCAACCGTGGCAGTGTATTGGCCAGTCGCTCGCTGAGCGCGAGTGCCGCAGGTGTTTTCGATAACCAGAACGGTATCGTCCAGGCCAAAGACGTCGCCCTAAGCGCCACTCGCCTGGTCAACCAAGGGGCTGACGCACGGATCTACGGCGAAACCAGTCTCGCGTTCAACGTCCCGGCTATCGTCAACCTCAGTGGCTTGATCCGCTTCGGGCACCGAGTTGCTCAATCAGGGCGGCACGCTGGCCGCCGATTCGATCCGGATCACCGGCACTCGGCTGGACAACAGCAGCAAGGGTGTCATCAGTGCCGAAAACGGCAATGTTGATCTGACGCTGGATCAGGATTTCGATAACCACGACGGCAAGGTGCAGGCATCGAAACACTTGAGCGTCGCTACCCAGAGCATCAACAACCGCAATGCCAGTCTGACCGGTAAAACCCTTGAGCTGACCAGTCGCGGCAAGCTCGACAACACCCAAGGCACGATTTCATCCGACGACAGCGTGCTGTCCAGCGAAGACCTGGACAACACTCAGGGCTTGATTCAGGGCAAAACGACCCTGAACCTGACCGCACGCGATCTGGGCAACGCCAATGGCCAACTGCTCGGCGGTGTTGTCGGTGCGACGCTGGACAATCTCACCAACAATGACAAAGGTGCGATCAGTGCCGAAACCGGCAAGCTCACGCTGGTCGTCAACAAGCACCTGAACAATGCCTTGGGCCGACTACAAGCCAGGGTGATGTAGATATTCACGCCGACAGTGTCGACAACCGCAAAGGCGTGGTGGCTGCGCAACAATTGCTGTTGGTCGCTCGCAATGGCCACATCGACAACCGTGGTGGACGGGTGATCGGCGATCGCTTCGACCTGCAAGCGACCAGCCTCGATAACAGCGACAGCGGTCTGCTGGCGGCAGGTGTTGACGGTGCCCGCTTGATTCTCAAGCAAGCCGTCGCCGGTCAATCGCAACTGCTCAATCAAAAGGGCCGGATCCAGAGCGACGCCGACCTGTACATCGAAAGCGATACGGTCGACAACAGTGCCGGTGTCCTGCTCGGTAAAACCCTCGAAGTCACCGCGACCCGACTGAACAACAGCGACAAGGGCGGCATCGTCGGCACGGGCGGCAACATTGCGCTGAAAATTGCCGGGGTCTTCAAAAACGTCACGGGCGTGGTCGATGCTGGCGAGCAACGCGTGCTGCTCGACCAATTGGTCGAACTCGACAATCGCGGCGGCACGTTGCGCGGCCAGCGTCTGGACATCACCAGTACGACCATCGACAACCGTGACGCGGGCCAGATCATTGCAGGCAGCGATGGTCTGAAAATCGTCGGTAGCACACTGCTGAACCAGCAGGGCGCGATCCTCGCCAATGGCAGCCACGCAGAACTCGCGCTGGGCACCGGCAACCTGCAGAACCAGGGGGGCACGCTGCAGGCCGACACCCTCGACATCACCAGCGCCGACCTCGACAACAGCGCAGTCAACGGCAAGGCCGGTTTGATCTCCAGCCTGCTGGGCGATTTGAAGTTGACGGTGACACGTCTGACCAACCGCGCCGGCAAGCTATTCGGCAAAGACCAGGTCGTTTTCGATGGGGCCACCCTGGACAACGCAGGCGGCGAAATCAGCGGCAATCGACTGGGCCTCGAGGCGGTCAGTCAGATTCTCAATCAGGGCGGACTGATCGAGTCGGGCACGGACCTGAAACTGATCAGCGGCCAACTGAACAACAGCGCTGGCGGGCAGATTCGCGCACTGGGCGGAGCGTCCAGCCAGATCAAACTGACCGGCAACCTGAACAACCAGAACGGCGTCATCGAGATCGGCAGTCAGGATCTGGAACTCGCCGGCATCCAGCTCAACAACCTCAGCGGCAGCGTGCGTCACGCCGCGCAAGGGCTGTTCAACCTGGATCTGAATAACCTGACGGGCACGCAGGGCAGCCTCACCGGTCTGGGTAAAGGCGTCTGGGATGTTGCGGCGGTCAATGGTGTGGGCACCTGGCAACTCAATGGTGGGCTGACTTACACCAGTTCGCAGGATTTGAACCTCAATGTCGGGGATCGCATCGCCAGTGCTTCGGCGCTGAACCTGAATGTCGCCAATCTGAACAACGCCGGGCAACTGCTCAGCGATGGCGACCTGACGCTGACCCTTGGCGGCAGCTTGATCAATAGTGGTCGAGTGTCGGCTCAACAAAAACTCACCATCAACGCCAACGACGTGATTCAACAGGACGGTCGACTCGTCAGCGGTGGCGATACCGTGATGACCTTGCGCGGCACGCTGGACAACCTCGGTCGGCTGATCGCCAACCAGAACCTTACGGTGACGGCTGCACAGATCAACAACAAAGGCACCTTGGGCGCCCAGGGCAATCTGGAATTCAACGCCGCCAACGGCATCTCCAACGTAGCCGATACGCTGCTGTTCAGCGGCGGCACGATGAAGTTGCATGGCAGCAGCCTGAGCAACTATTACGGCGACATCTACAGCCGGGGCAATCTCACGGTCGACGCCGTGGGTGGTGGTCGTGCTGCGTTGTTCAGCAACTTGTCGGGGACGGTCGAGGGCGAGGGGGATATCGACATCAATGCGGTGTCGGTGGAAAACGCCAAAGCGGTTTTCGAGAACTCTCATGGGCTGAACTCCGGCGACATCAGTTGGGTGTGTGGCCAGCATTGTGGCGGTCACGATGGTTGGAAGCGCGGCACTATTACGATCAACCGAACCTACAGGGATGTCGTACTCAAGGATTCGACCGCTGCGCGTTTTGTCGCCGGTAGAAACCTGACGATTCATGGCGGCAATGTCGAAAACCGCTACAGCCTGATGGCTGCCAACGGCAACCTCAGCCTGACCGCAGACAATCTGCTCAACCAAGGTGCCAAGTCTCGTGACGGCTACTCGACAGAGATCATCGGAACTCCTGGCCACATCGACAATAGTCTGTGGGACAGGATGGAGTTCATTGATGTCCCCGCGTTCAACGCAGCCACCGCTGCGGGACATTTCGATGAAGCCCGTTTCGAGGAACTGGTTGAAACCACGATGGACAGCCGGTTCAAACATCCTGACATGGTCGAGATCCATTGGCAGGACGCTGGCAGTACGGTGTATGCGGGAACCCTGCAGGCCGGGGGTAGCGTCAGCCTGAACGTGAGCAACAACCTTCAGAACGGTACGCTGCACGACAACACCTACGATCAGCTGACCGGCAAACTGGACAGCGATCAGACCTTGGGTGTCGGGGTTCTCAATATCAACCTGGGTAAACGCAGCGGCCCAGCGGACGCTCAGGTGGCCAGGGATGTGACGCGGATCGAGCGCCTGGACGCCGATGGCGTGAAGCAAATCAGTTTCGTACCCATCGACTTCAAGGGCGTTCCGTTTACCCCCGTAGACCCGACGGCATCGTCGACGTTCAGGCTGCCCAAGGGCCCGTACGGCATGTTCGTGCAGAGCCCGAATCCGCAGAGCCGCTACCTGATCGAAACCAATCCGGAGCTGACTCAGACCGCGCCATTCATGAGCTCGGACTACCTGCTGGGCAAACTCAATTTCAGCGCAGATGAGGCTGCCCGTCGCCTCGGCGATGGCCGCTACGAATCGCGTTTGATCAGCGATGCCGTCTTGGCTCAGACCGGCCAGCGTTTTCTGGCCGGTGGCTTGAACAACGATTACGAGCAATTCCGTTACCTGATGGACAACGCGCTCGCCAGCAAAAACGAGCTGAATCTGGCGGTGGGTGTCGCCCTAACGTCCGAGCAGGTGGCGGCGCTGACGCATGACATCGTCTGGATGGAAGAGCGCGTCGTCAATGGCCAGAAAGTACTGGTGCCAGTGTTGTATCTGGCGCAGGCCGAGTCGCGCAACGTGCGCGGCGGCAGCCTGATTCAGGGGCGTGATCTGGAAATGATCGCCGGCAACGACCTGGTCAACGTCGGGACTCTGCGGGCCACCAATAACCTCACGGCAGACGTCAAAGGCAGCCTTTATAGCGGTGGTCTGGTCGAGGCCACCGAACGCCTGAGCCTGATGGCCACCGACAGCATCCGCAATGCGCTGGCCGGTGATATTCGCGGTAATCAGGTCAGTCTGAGCACCCTCAAGGGTGACATTGTCAACGACCGGACCGCCGTGACTTACAGCCCGGGGCAGGGGTTGCGCACTTCCCTTGATGACGGCGGCAACATCAGCGCCCGCGATACGTTGAGCATCAAGTCCGGCCGTGACTTGACCAACTCCGGCACGATCACCAGCGGCGCCGATGCAGACCTGAGCGCGACCCGCGACATCAACTTACTGGCGGTTCAGAACGTCAACGAGATCCACACAATCGAGAACGGCGGACATCGCTCGACCGTCACCACAACCGTGGAAAACCTCGCGTCCAGCGTGAAAAGTGGCGGCAACCTGAAGCTCGACGCCGGTCGTGACATCAACGTCCTTGCCAGTACTGCAGAAGCCAAAGGCGATCTGCTTGCCGACGCGAAACAAGACTTGAATATGGCTTCGGCGAGCGACGAACACAATGTCGAGACCAACAGCAAAAGTGGCAAGAAACGCGTCCACGAAGAAGACAACCACACCGTCCAGAAAGCCGCCGAGTTCATTGCGGGCGGCGACGTAAAAACCACTTCCGGTCGCGATACCACGTTGGTGGCGAGCAAGATCAGCGCGGGCAATGAAGCCTATGTGTATGCGGGTAATGACCTGAGTCTGCTGGCCGCGCAGAACAAGGACTACACCCTGTACGACATGAAAGAGAAGGGTGGTTTCGGCGCCAAGAAAATGCAGCGCGACGAAGTTACCCAGGTCACTCATGTGGGGAGCGAGATCAAGACTGGCGGCAATCTCACGCTGGTCAGCGAGGGGGATCAGCGCTATCAGGTGGCGAAGCTTGAAAGTGGCAAGGGCATCACGCTGGACAGTGGTGGGCAGATTTACTTCGAAGGGGTGAAGGATCTCCATGATGAAAGCCATGTAAAAAGCAGCGACAGCCTTGCCTGGACTTCGATGAAAGGGGAAGGCAACACAGACGAAACGTTGCGCCAAAGTGCTTTGGTTGCAAAAGGAAAGCTGACCATCCATGCCGTTGATGGTTTGAAAATCGATGTTCGCAAGCTGAATGAACAGACTGTCAGCCAAGCCGTTGATGCGATGGTCGCTACGGATCCTGAACTGGGCTGGTTGAAGGAGGCGGAAGCCAGGGGCGATATCGACTGGCATCGCGTGGAGGAAATACACAAGAGTTTCAAATACGAGCACTCGGGGCTTGGCGCTGGTGCGCAGTTGATATTAGCCATCCTGCTGGCGGCAGTGACGGGAGGGGCAGGGGCTGCGCTGGTTGGAGCGGCGGAAGGGACCATTTATGCGACCGCTGCAAATCTGGCCTTCGTTTCGTTGGAGACGACCGCGGCCAATAGTGCGATCAGCAATAAGGGCAAGTTAAGTGCAGTTGCCAAAGACACCTTCAGCAAAGAAAGCCTCAGGAATGCCGCAATTGCGGGAGCAACCGGTGCGTTTACTCAAGGGGTAATCGACCCGTATCTGGGAGGCAAAACAGTACCGTTCAATAACCTGACCAAAGGCTTCGACCTTAATACGGTCGGGGGCATTGGTGGTTTCGCAATTCATGCCGGGGCACAGGGGCTCGCTGCGGGGGCAATCAAGACGGCTATTGGAGGAGGCAGTCTCGGCCAGAATCTGCAACAGAGTCTGGTGGCGCAGGCCGGTAATGTCGTAGCCGCTACAGCGTTCAACTTTGTTGGAGGGTACGCCCAGAGTCATTGGCAAGAAGCAAAAGAAGCGGGCGATTCGGTCGGCATGGCGATGTGGAAAGAGGGTGGTATTGCTCGTACCGCCATGCATGCGTTGTTTGGCGGCGCTGTATCCAGTGCCACTGGGGGCGATTTCAAGACCGGTGCAGTTGCGGCGGGTGCCAATCAGGCAATGGCTGGCGTTCTGAACTCCACTTTCGAAAATAAACCCGAGTTACGCCAGGCCTTTTCTCAAATTGTCGGTTTGACCGCCGCTGGATTGGCGGGGGGGGGATGTCAATAAGGGGGCCTGGGTCGCGTTGATGGCTGACCAGTACAACCGTCAGCTCCATCTGAAAGAAACCGTAGCGCTGGAGAAGTTGCAGAAAGAGTCGCCGGATAAAGCATATGAGCTCAAAGCGGCTGCATGTGCGTTGGTTCATTGCAGTGAGTCAATACCAACGGGTGATCCGAATTATCAGGAGTTCAAGGATCTAGAAACCGCCGGCAAAGGCTTCAAGGGGGCGCAAGACGCTCTGCTCGCATCAGGGGCGTTTGACGAGTACTCAAAGTGGGACCAGGCCAACGATGCACTCGGGCGTAATGAAGAAAGCGCTCAGCGCTCAATTGCTGCGCGACAAGCGATCTTTGGCGCTGTGGGTGCTGTAACCGGTTACGGGGGCGCGGTAGCCTTAAGCCCGGCCTGTGTGAGTGTGGTTGGTTGCACGCTGCCAGCAATGTCCGCATTGGGGGGGGCCGTTTCCTTCAGGGATGGCTGGGAAGCCACTGGCCGACTGTTTGCACCTTACGAATACACGCAGGGCGACAGAGTAAGTGCGTCCTTCAGCAGTGATACATATCCCGGTGATGTAAATCCGCTTCGTGATTACGGCACGGAGGCTGCGAAAGCTGCGCTGGAAATGGCGTTGTTGAAGGGGGCAGCGAAGTATCTGGAGAGGACCGGGTCTTCGGTACTGGTTTCGGGGGGAAATGGACTGAAACCGAAGACTGGGGATAATCTGGCCGAGCCACTTGAAGCTGAGCAACTGGGTAGCGGGGCTAAGGGGACTGGTGCATTCCTCGAAGGTGTTAATGGCGGAACAGGCCTTGGTAAACTGACGGAGCGAAAAGTAAATGTTTCTGATAGAGGCTTATATATAGTAGAGAGCCATTTGGAAAAGTTTGGGGTTGTACCAGAGAATGAATTGATGGTTAATAGGCTGCGGGCAGCGCTAGCTGAAGGGCGACCAATAGAAGGTGCAGATGCGAGCTTCTATATTCATGAGTTGTCTGAATATACCATGATGAATAAGGGCTTGGACTATAGTTCTGCGCACCAAGGGGCACTTGGTAAATACCAGGTTTCACCATACAGTGTTTATCACCCAGATGTTATCAATGCTATTAACGCTGCTGAGTCTGGGTCTTTCAATCCTAATTGGTTAAAGTTTTGGGGGCAGCAATGATTGTTAGTGGTGGTTTTGGGCGACTGGGTAAATTTCGGTTTTGGTGCGATGAGCCTCATGTTTCTGATTGTAGATGGTTCAGAGCTCATAAGTCTGATTTCGCTGGTGTAAATGACCGGGCTGAACTGGCTGGAGTGCGAAGCATAGTGCTTGAAGCAATGGAGCCTAGAGGTGCCAGGACCTTGTACGCGATGCTTGGATTGCATTACCTAGCGGAAACTGGAGAGTTTAGAGTAAACGTTGTTAACCACTCACCGAATTCTGCAGTCTATGAGGGCTCTCTTATAGATGATTTTGAGGTGGCGCATTTTGGTTTGCCAGCAAATTATGCAGCCGCATCCGTTGCTGGCATGAAACGCGGGCTAGCTGATACCGTTGGTGCTGATGGAGGTCGGGTAGATATTTGTTGTGCGGCATATGGAAGTGTTTCTTCAAGTGAACCTTTTTTTGAAAAGCTAGGCTTTACCTTGGCTCACCTTTTACGGTTGTCATGTGATGATATTTCAGAGGGTTTGATTGGTTCTTATCTTTAATTTTTTTTATTAATTTATAACTAATTAATAAAAATAGAAAAAGGAACAAAAGAAAAGGGGTGGATTTATTTGATTTATCTTTTGATTTAATAAATCTGTCCCCTTTTGTTTTCAAGGAAATTGGAAGGAAGATGACTACACCAAACAACGGCTCTATAATTTGTGTTCGTGGGGTTTGTAAATAGGTGACTTGTGGATTTAGATAAAATGATTGAGAATATTAAAACAAGAGAGGAGTTTGCAGATTTTATTTGTGGGCTTAAGGAAGACTTGGAGTTGAATTCAGGCGAGTGGGAAAACCCTACGCTGGAAAGGTTTTTGGATGCAATGGAAGCTTGGATTCGAGCAATGAATTTATATGCAATGAACTCTGGAGATGAGGAAGCCTTCACCCCTAGTTGGCAGACATTTGCAAAAATATTGTTTGCATCCAAGATTTACGAATAGTATTAGCGTTTTAATTGGTTCGTTGGTGCAGAAGTAAGCAGTTTTATACCTACATCAGGCGATCTTGACTTCAACGGATCAATTCCAATAAAAAGCCAAAAATAAAAAAAGGCAATAAAAAAAGGAATAAAAAAAGGGGACAGATTTATTTAATTGTAAATCTGTCCCCTTTTTTGTCCATGGAGCCTAGAGGGGCCAGGACCTTGTACGCGATGCTTGGATTGCATTACCTAGCGGCAGCTGGAGAATTTAGAGTAAACGTTGTTAACCACTCACCGAATTCTGCAGTCTATGAAGGCTCTCTTATAGATGATTTTGAGGTAGCGCATTTTGGTTTGCCAGCAAATTATGCAGCCGCATCCGTTGCTGGCATGAAATGCGGGCTAGCTGATACCGTTAGTGCTGATGGAGGTCGGGTAGATATTTGTTGTGCGGCATATGGAAGTGTTTCTTCAAGTGAACCCTTTTTTGAAAGCTAGGCTCTACCTTGTTTCACCTTTTACGGTTGTTATGTGATGATATTTCAGAGGGTTTGATTGGTTCTTATTTTTGATTTTTTGGTTATCATTTATAGCTAAGTAAGAAGAAAAGGAAAAAAAGGAGGGCGGATTCATTTGATTTAATAAATCTGTCCCCTTTTTTTACCGAGTTTAAAACGGGAAGTTTGTACAAGGTTGAATTTACCGTGAAGCCGGGAGTGGGGGTTCGCGAGGGAGCTGCAGGTGATATGTGGGACGCAGATCAAAAAGTTAGACTTTCAGGTGGTGCGCATCAAGTTAATTTCATGGATAAAACTCCTCGGACAAATCCTGAATTATATGATGTTGATGTTGATAGCTTGAGGTTATTGAAATGAATGATCTTGTTTTCTGTGTTCGGAATGAGATAGTCCATGCTGATGGAACAGTTTTTGAAGAGTTCTACGACTGGCAGGGATGCAAGACTGATTTTGAAGTTGAAATGAAACACCTTAAGTATGTAAAGGTTAGTCCAGTGGTAGATATGGTGACTTTTATAGTCGTTGAGGATGGTGAAGAGGTCCCATTCCTTGCTGCTGGTATTCCCTACATACTCCCTGATAGAACAGGAGTGTTGGTGGTGTTTGAGCAAAAACCTAACAAATTCAAATGCTCCAAGGCTCCATGGTTTTTTGGGTACCCAAACAATGCCGCGATTTATAATGCTGATGGTTCATTACGTTATCAGTTACGCAATTCGTACGGTGAAGGTAGTTATGTTGGTGCAATCCATTCAGGTGCGATGCCCGATCATCCTGAAACGTTAGGTGTTTTGATCGGTACGGTTGGTCATGAGCCAGAATGGCTTTATTTGGTTGATCCCGCTGGTCCAGCGTTAATACCTACAGGAAAGTGGATTCGTTATTAGGTCGGAGAGAAAAAAAGAGAAAGAGAAAAGGGGGGCTGATCTATTTAGAGAAAAGGAGACGGATTTATTATATTTAATAAATCTGTCCCCTTTTGTTTGGAAAAACAGGAAGGCCAAGATGAAGAGCGTTCGGGATATTTTTCACGGGTTAGTGCTGCGAGGAGTGATTTCAGAGCATAATCTTGTTGGTTGCTCCGAAGTGGATATTGCATCAGTTGAGCAACATTTTGGTTGTGAAATTCCGTTGGCATATCGTGATTTTTTGACGATTGCGGGACGTTCGGCTGGTAAGATTTTTTCTGGTGTAGATATATTTTATCCAAGATTACTTGACCTGGAGTTTGAAGCGGAAGAGTTGCTTGATGAGTTAAATCTCTCTGGTTTTTTGCCTGCGGATGCTAAGGTGTTCTGCATGCATCAAGGATATGAAATTAATTATTTCCTACCCGTCTCTGATGATCCGCCAGTATTTCAATTTTTTGAAGGGGAAAGTTCGAGCATTAAAGCTTGGAATAGCTTTTCAGACTTTTTAATGGCATCAATGGAAAGCCATCTTGCACAATGGCCGGACTTGAATTGACTCGGCCAAAATTGGATAGAAAAGGGGACAGATTCATTTAATTTAATAAATCTGTCCCCTTTTGTTCGGTTAGTCAAACCATCGACACGATGGTCAAAGCCGATCCACAACTGGCCTGGTTGAAAGACGCTGAAACACGGGGTGACGTTGACTGGCGGCTGGTGAAGGAAATTCACGAGTCGTTCAAATATGACAATTCGGGTCTGGGCCCGGCTTCGCAGATGATCATCGCGATCGTCATGGCCGCAGTGGTTGGGCCGGCGGTTCTCGGTGCCTTGAGCGGGACAGTAGGAACTGCCTGGGCAGCTGGTATTGCTGCCGTTGCTTCCGGAGCCGCGACAAATGCATCGGTCAGCTTTATCAATAATGGTGGTGATCTTGGAGCTGTATTTGCCGACGTTACTTCTTCCGAAGCACTTCAGGGATATGTTGTTTCCGGTTTCACCGCGGGGTTGACCTCCGCTTATTTGAATGACCTGACAGGCATAAAAGTCGACCCGGTTACCAATAAAGTGATTTCACCTCCATTGACCACCTGGACGGGCGTGGGGCAATTCGCTGGAAGTCAAGTATTGCAGGGCGGTACGTCTGCGCTGATTAACAAGGCTTTGGGTGGGGATCCAAACGTCAGCGATGTACTGAAAACAGCGTTGTTCAATACATTGGCAGCCGTCAGCTTCAACCTTGTAGGTGATCTCACCAAGGATGTAATCGATGACGGATCTGCGACCAAGGTTGTCATTCACGCCATGGTAGGAGGGCTCCTGGCCGAGGCCACCGGAGGGGACTTTGCAACCGGTGCGTTGGCCGCTGGTGCAAACGAAGCATTGATTGGTTATTTGGACAACCTGGTTAAAGGCGATCCAAACCTCCTGACAATGAGTTCCCAGATCATTGGAGTACTGGCCGGTTCGGTTCAAGAAAACGTCACTGCGAACACATTGGCGAATGCGGCATGGGTCACAAAGTTTGCTACGCAGTTCAACCGTCAACTACACAAGGAAGATAAGGACCTTGCTGCACAATTGGCCGCGCGGAGTGGTGGAAAGTACACGGTTGAGCAAATTGAAGCTCAACTGAGATTGTCTTCTGTCAATGGTACGAATATCACACCCGCAACAGACATAGTCGTGCCGAGTGGCGGAATCTACGATACCGGTGGTAATTGGATAGACTTGGGCAACGGGATGTTTCTGCAGAACTTTGCACCTGCTGACAGGGACATTATTGCCTTTATCAAAGAAAATACCGGCGCGTACGGTTGGACGCTAACGGCCCAAACCGGATTCGGCTCTCTGAATGACAAGCATGATTGGTCGAAGACGCCTGACGGACCGGGTAAAAGAGATCCATTGACAGGTTATCCCATGGATGACAAAGGCGGGTACAGAGTACCTGTTGTCATCGATGGCAACACCTACACCCCGCGCTATCATTCTTGTGCAAGCACGGATTGTCTTGCAGCGGGGGCCAACATCGACTTTGGTGATACGGCAACCCTTCAATGGATACGCGCCGCCAATATCGAAGCATTGAGCAATGCCGGATGGTTCATGGGCGCTGCATCAGTCCCGGCTGCAGGTTTGACAGCCACTCTGCTGTCCAACGGATCAACGCTGGCAGGGTTGTTATCTGGCTATTTGAAGGGGCCTGAGGATTTTAACAAGGCGTTGACGAGCACAGCGCTAAGTGCCGGTTTCGAAAAATTTGTTGTCGCCAGTGGTTTCTCGAAGGAGGTAGCCAGCAAGGCTTCGAATACTCTCGGCATGGCCAATACCTGGGATAAGCTTGCGGACAGAACGCTGGATTTTTTTAAGGACAAGTAAATGTTGGGAGAGCTCAAACGGTACAAACATGTAATTGGTCTGACATTACTGGTGGTCGCATTAGTCGCTGGCTTTATACGGTTCAACGGGGACCGGGAGCGTTTCTTTGCGATGGTCTTGGGACAGATATGGTTTGGTCAAGCGGTCTACAATTACTTGCGCGATGGATGGGTCACGATTGGGCCGGGAGGAATGGGCCCTGAAGATGATCCAATGCACCGAGCGGTGCTGGCGGGAGTAGCGATGTTTTTGTACATGCTTGTGTTTTTTCTCTTCTGAATACAAAACGTAAATAGGGCAGACCACGTTCAGAGATATTTCGATACGTGGTGTGTCCCGGTTTGTGCGCAAAGGATCCAGGATTTGAGTGAAGTAAAAAAATACCCGCGTCTGAAAGTGTTCCTGGCCTTTCTTCTCTGCCCACTGGTTCCAGGGTTTATCGCAAGCATCATCAAGACCCTTGCAACGATCTTCCATCTGGCCATGAACCCACGGCTGATGGGAGAGGTCGTGGGAGGGGAGTTGATGTTGATGCCGTTCCTCGGCCCCTTGCTCGCCGAAGTGGTATTTCTTGTACCGTTTTTGCTGTTCGCGATGGTGATTGCACTGATGAAGGTCAAACGGACGGGTCGATCCTGTTCAGTGATTGCTCTGTCGGGTGCCGCGTTGGCCACTTTATGGGTGACGCCGTTTGTTCTGGCCGTTGTATCGGATGTAAAGAGAGCGACCTTTTCGGATGAGATGTTCGCAATGGTCGTGCTGTTCGTCACGGCAATGGCGACATGCTGGCTGACAGCGCGCTTCTTTCTGCCTGATCCAACAGAGCCATCGTTGCCTTGACGCCCCAAATGAAAACGCCCCGAACATCTCGGGGCGTTTTCATATACCGGGTGGCAGGTCTATCTGAACGCCGGCACCACATGCTTGATAAACAACTCCAGCGACTTCTTCTTCTCCGCATGCGGCAAGCTGTTGTCACACCAGAAACTGAACTCATCGACCCCCAGTTCCTGGTAGTACTTGATCCGCGGAATGATCTCTTCCGGCGTACCGATCATCGCCGTCTTGTGCAGACTCTCCAGCTCAAACTCCGGACGCCCGGCAAATTTCTCTTCCGGGCTCGGGGCGAGGAAACCATTAACCGGCACTTCCTTGTTGCCGAACCACGCATCGAACGTGCGATAGAAACGTGAGATGGCTTTCGCGCCGACCTTCCAGCCTTCCGGGTCATCCACTGAATGCACGTGGGTATGACGCAGCACCATCAATTGCGGACGCGGCACATCCGGGTTGTTGTCCAGCGCAGTCTGGAACTTGTTCTTCAGATCGAGAACTTCTTCGTCGCCCTTCATCAGCGGTGTGACCATCACGTTGCAGCCGTTGGCGACGGCGAAGTTGTGTGAGTCCGGGTCGCGGGCGGCGATCCACATCGGCGGGTTCGGCTTTTGGATCGGTTTCGGCACGCTGGTGGAGGTGGGGAATTTCCAGATCTCGCCGTTGTGGGCGTAGTCGCCTTGCCACAGCGCGCGCACCACCGGGACCATTTCCCGTAGCGCCTGACCGCCGCTGGAGGCGGGCATGCCGCCGGCCATGCGGTCGAATTCCACCTGATAGGCGCCTCTCGCCAGGCCGACTTCCATCCGGCCGTTGCTGATCACATCGAGCAGCGCGCATTCACCGGCGACCCGCAGCGGATGCCAGAACGGCGCGATGATGGTGCCGGCGCCCAGGTGAATGGTGGTGGTCTTGGCCGCGAGGTAGGCCAGCAGCGGCATCGGGCTCGGCGAGATGGTGTATTCCATCGCGTGGTGTTCGCCGATCCACACGGTGCTGAAACCACCGGCCTCGGCCATCAACGTCAGTTCGGTCAGGTCTTCGAACAGTTGACGGTGGCTGACGCTTTCGTCCCAGCGCTCCATGTGTACGAACAGGGAAAATTTCATGACGCTACCTCGAATCTCTTGTGGTCGGCCGGTCGCTTGCCGGCCTGTTTAAGTGCAATCGTGCGGATCAGGCGAAGGCGGGCAGGGCGCCCATCTTGCCGTGGCAATACACCAGCGGGCCGGCGTCCTGCTGAGGGACGATGAGGTTTTTCACCGCGCCGACCATGATCGCGTGGTCGCCGCCTTCGTATTCGCGCCACAGCTCACATTCGATGATAGCCGTCGCGTTTGCCAGGATCGGGTTGCCCAGTTCGCTCAGCGTCCACTGGATGCCCTGCGCCTTGTCCTTGCCTTTGCGGGCGAAGGCGTAGGCTTCGCTCTGCTGACCGCCGGACAACACGTGAATGGCGAAGCGTTTGTTCTTGATCAGGACGGGGTAGGAGTCGGAACTGTAGTTGGGGCAGAACAGCACCAGGGCCGGGTCCATGGACAGCGAACTGAAAGCGCTGGCGGTCAGACCGACGATCTGGCCGTCGTCATCCAGCGTGGTGATGACGGTAACGCCGGACGGGAACGAGCCCATGACTTGTTTGTAGACGGCAGCATCGATCATTGGTCAATCCTCGAGTGCGGTGAAGCGTGTTTTTATGTGTTTATGGGTCTGATGGTATACCGTAATACATCGATTGCAAGCGCTTTTTTGGTGAAACGATAAACGTGGTTCATCCGTCGGAAACTCAGCATTTACGGGGCTTTGCTCTAGCCGTGAACGCTGGCTATCAGGGAGGATGCCGGATCAGGTGCCGTCGTAAACAGCGGATCAGTCTTGTGAAAATGTTGGAATACCATAATATGGTCTTCATCTGAGGGGTGGCCACGAAGCACCCCCGGTTTGGCTTCATACAACGATAAGAACAGACCCAATCGAGTTCATTTTTATGTCCCAGATGTCCCGGCAAGATCCGTTGATCGAGAATCACACGGTCGACTACGTCCCACTCGCGGAACGCCACGGGAAGGCCCGCGACCTTTTCACCCTATGGTTCAGCACCAACATTGCGCCACTGCCAATCGTCACCGGCGCCATGGTGGTTCAGGTGTTTCATCTCGACCTGTTCTGGGGGCTGCTGGCGATTGCGCTGGGGCACATGATCGGCGGGGTGGTGATCGCCCTGGCGTCGGCGCAAGGCCCGCGCATGGGCATTCCGCAGATGGTCCAGAGTCGGGGTCAGTTCGGGCGTTACGGCGCGCTGTTGATCGTGTTCTTCGCGGCGATCATCTATATCGGCTTCTTCATTTCCAACATCGTGCTGGCCGGCAAGTCCATCGTCGGCATCGCGCCGTCGGTGCCGGCGCCGTTGAGCATTCTGATCGGCGCCCTCAGCGCCACGACCATCGGCGTGATGGGCTACAACTTCATTCACACGCTCAACCGCATCGGCACCTGGGTGATGGGCAGCGCGCTGCTCGCCGGTTTCATCTACATCTTTGCCCATGAGTTGCCGGCGGACTTCTTTACCCGTGGCAGCTTCAATCTTTCGGGATGGCTGGCGACGGTATCGCTGGGGATCATCTGGCAGATCAGCTTTTCGCCGTACGTCTCCGACTACTCCCGCTACCTGCCGGCGGACATCGGGATCAGCAAGCCATTTATCGCGACTTATCTGGGCGCCACACTGGGCACGATTCTGTCGTTCACCTTCGGCGCGGTGGCGGTACTGGCGACGCCGGAAGGCACTGAGGCGATGGCGGCGGTCAAGCAGTCCACCGGTTGGCTGGGGCCGATTCTGATGGTGCTGTTCCTGCTCAACATCATCAGCCACAACGCGCTGAATCTGTATGGCGCGGTGCTGTCGATCATCACCTCGATCCAGACCTTTGCCAGCCAATGGACGCCGAGCATCAAAGTGCGAGTGATCTTGTCGAGCGTGGTGCTGGCGGGCTGCTGCGTGGTGGCGCTGGGCGCGTCGGCGGATTTCATTTCCGAATTCATCGGTTTGATTCTGGCGCTGCTGCTGGTGTTGGTACCGTGGACATCAATCAACCTGATCGACTTCTACCTGATCAAGCGCGGCAGTTACGACATCGCCTCGATCTTCCGCGCCGACGGTGGCATTTATGGGCGCTTCAACCTGCACGCGATCATTGCCTACTTCATCGGCATCCTCTTGCAGCTGCCGTTCGCCAACACATCGTTGTATGTCGGGCCGTACGCCAATCTCGTGGAAGGTGCTGACTTGTCGTGGTTGGTCGGCCTGATCGTGACGTGCCCGCTGTATTACTGCCTCGCGACCCGTGGCCAGACTCAGCAGAGCAGGGCGGCGCGGTTGGGTTTTACCGACTGAGCGTTCGCAAGCTGTTCAAACAATGCCCGGCACTTCGCCGGGCATTGTTGTTTCCGCACCCCGGCGGTCACGCAAATTGGCCATTTCAATCCCCTTTTGGCCAACCGGCTACTGTGCTGCGACTACGCTGTCAGGAAGAATCGAAGCCACAACTAGATGCTGCACCTTCCTTGCCCTTGGCTGATTTGCAAGCCGCTGCCGTGTACAGAACATAAAAACCATCGACTCACGCTGCATTCGGGGAAACACAACATGGTCACGATGAAACGCATTCTGGGCGCCACTGTTTTCGGGCTGACGCTGCTGGCTAGCGCCGTACAGGCCGAACAGCGCGAACTGCGGGTGTACAACTGGGCGGATTACATTCTGCCGTCGGTGCCCAAGGATTTCGCCGCCAAAAGCAACATCAAAGTGACCTGGGACACCTTCGATACCAACGAATCCCTCGAAGCCAAGCTGCTGACCGGTAACTCCGGCTATGACCTGGTGGTGCCGTCGAACCAGTTCCTCGATACCCAGATCAAGGCTGGCGTGTTCCAGAAGCTCGACAAGTCCAAGCTACCGAACTGGAGCCACCAGGACCCGGCGCTGCTCAAGTTGCTCGACGCCAACGATCCCGGCAATCAGTACGGCGTGCCCTACATGGTCGGCACGGTGCTGATCGGTTTCAACCCTGCCAAGGTCAAGGCTGCTCTCGGCGAGAATGCGCCGGTGGACAGCTGGGATCTGGTGTTCAAGCCGGAGAACATGGAAAAGCTGAAATCCTGCGGCGTGGCGATGCTCGATTCGCCGTCGGAAATCCTGCCGCTGGCTCTGCACTACCTGGGCCTGGACCCGAACAGCCAGAACCCGGCCGACTATGAGAAAGCCAAGGACCTGATGCTCAAGGTTCGCCCTTACGTCACCTACTTCAACTCGGCCAAGTACATGACCGACATCGCCAACGGCGATATCTGCGTGGCCATCGGTTACTCCGGCAGCTTCTACCAGTTCGGCAACCGCGCCAAAGAGGCGGGCAACAGCGTGGTGGTTGACTGGCGCCTCCCGAAGGAAGGCGCGCCGATCTGGTTCGACACCTTCGCCATTCCGAAGAGCGCGAAGAACGTCGAAGAGGCCCACGAGTTCCTCAACACCTTGCTCGATCCGAAAGTCATCGCTTCGATCAGCGACTTCCTCGGCTACCCGAATGCCAACAAGGATTCGCTGCCGCTGATCAACAAGGAAATTACCGGCAACCCGAACCTGACGCCGACCAGCGAAGCGCTGAAGAAACTGTACGTGGTGCAACCGTTGCCGCAGAAACTGGAGCGGGTGCGGACCCGAGTGTGGACCAGCATCAAGTCCGACAAATAGTCCCAAAACCGGGGGAGCGAACCACGTTTGCTCCCCCGACTGTTATTTCGCCTGACTTTCTTCGGGCGACTTGTCCTTCGTCAGCATCAGACTCAGCACCACCGACGCCAGAATCAGCCCGCCAACAATCGCCAGCGACCACTCCACCGGCATGTGAAACCATGGCATCGCCGTCATCTTCCCGCCGATGAACACCAGCACCAGCGCCAGTCCGTACTTGAGCAGATGAAAGCGGTCGGCCATGTCCGCCAGCAAAAAGTACAGCGCCCGCAGGCCCATGATCGCGAAGATGTTCGAGGTGAAAATGATGAACGGATCGGTGGTCACCGCGAAAATCGCCGGGATGCTGTCGACCGCAAACATCAGGTCGCTGGCCTCGATCAGCACCAGCACCAGAAACATCGGCGTGGCCCAGCGCACACCGTTCTGCAGCACGAAAAACCGCTCGCCGTGAAAGCCGTTGGTGATTCGCAGATGCCCGCGCACCCAGCGCAGCAGCGGGTTGTTATCGAGGTCCGGTTGCTGCTCGGCGAACACCAGCATCTTGATCCCGGTGATGATCAGGAACATGCCGAACACATACAGCAGCCAAGTGAACTGCGACACCAGCCACACCCCGGCAAAGATCATCGCTGCGCGCATCACGATTGCCCCGAGCACGCCGTACAGCAGCACCCGGCGTTGCAACTCCGGCGGCACGGCGAAGTAGCTGAAGATCATCACGAAGACGAACATGTTATCGATCGACAGCGACTGCTCGATCAGGTAACCGGTGAGAAATTCCAGGGTCTTGACCTTGGCGATTTCGGGGCCGAATTCGCCGTTCAGATACCACCAGAGCAATCCGGCGAAGGCCATCGCCAGCATGCACCAGGCGAACACCCAGGATGAGGCTTCCCGTACCGAGACCCGATGCGCCTTGCGCCCACCGAAGACGAACAGGTCGACGGCCAGCATGGCGAGGACAAAAACGATGAAGGCGACCCACATCCAGGGTTCGCCGATGTTGATGGGGTGCATGCCGTTCTCCCTGTCTTTATGTTTTTCGGGGTAGACGGGGCCATGCTAGTAGGAGCTTTCCGACAAAGAAAAATCGTTTATTTCGTGGGTATTGTTCGTTATTAACGAAGTGTCTGCCTTGGCAACGGGGTGACGGAAGGTATTTCAGTCAGTGCTTCTTTGCTAACCTCCCTTCGAGTTAGTCCATCATCCCTTGGGAGTCACGATCATCGAAACGCCAGATCCTCAAGCCGTCTGCAGCCCGATCACCAGCGCTGCCATCTTCATCGTGGCGACCCTCAACGCCGAGGCCGAGGCCGCCGAAAAAGTCCGCGGCTGGTGCGCCGATGTCGCGGGGCTGACGCGCTCGGTCGGCAAGCGTGTCCCTTCGGGAAACCTGTCCTGTGTTTGCGGGTTCTCTTCCAACGCCTGGGATCGTCTGTTCGGCAGTCCACGCCCGGCGTCCTTGCACGACTTTCGCGAATTCGGTGTAGAAGGGCGGCGCGCCGTCTCCACGCCTGGCGATCTGTTGCTGCACATTCGTGCCGATCAGATGGACCTGTGTTTCGAGCTGGCAACGCAGTTGATGTCGGCGCTGGACGGCGCCGTGACGGTGACCGACGAAGTACAGGGTTTCCGCTATTTCGACATGCGCAGCATCATCGGTTTTGTCGACGGCACGGAAAATCCGGTCGGTCGCAAAGCCGAGCATTTCACCCTCGTGGGCGATGAAGATCAGCCGTTCAGTGGCGGCAGTTACGTGCTGGTGCAGAAGTACCTGCACAACATGAAGGCGTGGAACGAATTGTCGGTCGAAGCGCAGGAGCGGGTGATCGGGCGCACCAAACTGTCCGATATCGAACTGGACGAGACGGTCAAGCCGAGCAATTCCCACAGTGCGTTGACGACCATCACCAAGGACGGCGAAGAGGTGAAGATCCTGCGCGACAACATGCCGTTCGGCCGACCTGGCGCAGGCGAGTTCGGCACTTATTTCATTGGCTACGCGCGTTCGCCGGAGCCGCTGGAACAGATGCTGGAGAACATGTTTGTCGGCAAGCCGCCGGGCAACTACGACCGGTTGCTGGACTTCAGCACGGCGGTCACTGGCAGCCTTTTCTTTGTGCCTTCGGCGGATTTGCTGGAAGAACTGGCAGAACGATAAAAAAACGGCGGGATCAATCGATCCCGCCGTTTTGCATTTACTTGCCTGCCGCCAGTGCTGGCGTACGCGGCGGCACCAGACGCCTGGAACCGGTCGCTTCGAACGCCGCCGCCAGGCGCAACAGTGTCGAATCGTCATAAGCGCGCCCGGCAAACGTCAGCCCCACCGGCATGCCGATGTCGGCCATCACGCCCATCGGCACGGTGACGGTCGGCACGCCGAGGTGGCGGATCGCGAGGTTGCCGTTGGCGACCCAGATACCGTTGCTCCAGGCGATGTCCGCCGAGGCTGGGTTGACGTCGGCGTCGGCCGGGCCCACGTCGGCGTTGGTGGGGAACAGCACGGCGTCGAGGCCGAGGCGATCCATCCAGTCTTCGAGATCGAGCTTGCGGGTCTTCTCCAGGCCGCGCAGGCCGTCCGGCAGCGTCGGGATCTGATCCCACGGCGTGATGCCGCGCTGGGCCATGCGCACGTATTCGTCCATGCCGGCGGCGAGGTCGCCTTCACGGTTGGGCAGGGTGCCCGGGTCGTGCGGGAAAATTTTCGGCCCGTCGACGTCTGCCAGACGGTTGAGTTTCGGGTCATCGTTGGCGCGCAGAAAATCATCGAAGGCCCAGGCCGACAGGTCCCACAGTTCGTGGTGCATGAACTCTTTGGAGACGATGCCGCGATTGAACACGGTCGGCGCGCCCGGACGATCGCCTTCGCAGTTGGAGACCAGCGGGAAATCCACTTCGATCACTTCGGCGCCGGCGGCTTCGAGGGCCTGACGGGCCTGTTTCCACAAATCGATCACCGAGGCACGGGTGTTGATGCGTTGCCCGGTCGGGCCGCCGATGCCCGGCTCGTCGCTGGTGCCGGCATCAGGGTCGGCGTTGATGTACATGCGCGGCACGCCCAGGCGTTTGCCGGCCAGTGCATCGCTGTTCACTGCCAGATCGAGATAGGAAGCCGGGCGCACCGAGGCGACGCTCGGGATCGGCACCCAGGGTTGCAGGCGCCACAGGTCGCCACGGGTGTCGGTGTCTTCGGCGACCACCACGTCGAGGACTTCCAGCAGGTCGGCCATGGTGCGGGCGTAGGGCACCACCACGTCCATGGTCGGCGTCAGCGGCCAGTTGCCGCGTACCGAAATCACCCCGCGCGAAGGCGTGTAGGCGCACAGCCCGTTGTTCGAGGCAGGGCCACGACCGCTCGACCAGGTTTCTTCCGCCAGACCGAATGCCGAGAAGCTGGCAGCGGTGGCAGTGCCGGCACCGTTCGATGATCCCGAAGCAAACGGCGCGGTCAGGTAATCAGCGTTGTACGGGCTTTCGGCGCGACCATAAACCCCACGCTGCATCCCGCCATTGGCCATCGGCGGCATGTTGGTCTTGCCCAGGCAGATCGCGCCGCCCGCACGCAGGCGCTCGATGGTGAACGCGTCGCGCTGTGCCACCAGATCGGCGAAAGCCGGGCTGCCGGACGCGGCGGTCAGGCCTTTGACCAGATAGCTGTCCTTGGCGGTGTACGGGATGCCGTCCAGCGGACCGAGGGTTTCGCCCTTGGCACGACGGGCGTCCGAGGCTTGCGCTTCTTTCAGTGCGTCGGGGTTACGCACGATCACCGCGTTCAGCGCAGTGGCGGTTTCAGGGCCATCATAGGCGTCGATGCGCGCCAGATAGGCCTGCACCAATTCAACCGCCGTGGTCTGGCCGGACTCGAGCGCCGCGCGCAATTGGGCAATGGAAACTTCAGTGACTTCGATCATGCTGTTACCGCCGACAGGTTCGCTAAAGGGTGGTTGATCATTGTTATCGTCGAAAGATGTCAAAGGTTCTTGATGGGCGAAACTCTACCCTGAAATTTGCCCAATGGCATGTATAAAGTCGATAAATATCGGTTAATTTCATCGGAAAAACTCTCCCGGCGTCTCGCCGAACTGTTGGCGAAACGCCGCGATAAACGCCGATGTCGAGTCATAACCACAGGCCAAAGCCACGTCGGTGACGCGTTCGCCGCGTTCCAGCGGTGTCAGCGCACCCAGCAGGCGCAGGCGCTGGCGCCAGGTGCGGAAGGTCAAACCGGTATCGCGCAGGAACAGCCGAGTCAGAGTTTTCTCGGTAACGCCGAACTTTTCGCTCCAGTGCGCCAGGGTGGTCTGCTGTTCCGGATGTTGCTCCAGACTCTGATAGATCTGGCGCAAGCGACTGTCCTGCGGCAGTGGCAGCATCAGATCGATGGGCGGCGCATCGGCCAGTTGATCGAGGATCACCTGGGCCAGACGCCCGTGCGGGCCGCTCTGGTCATATTCGACAGGAATCTGACTGAAGGCCCGAATCAGCTCACGCAAAAGATCACTGACCCCGAGCACATGACAACGCTCCGGTGCCCAGCTGGCGACGCTGCAATCGATGTACAGGCTGCGCATTTCCGTGTGCGGCGAACTGAAAACCCGATGCGGTACGCCCGCCGGAATCCACACCGCCCGCTCCGGCGGCGCAACGAAACGACCGACGGCGGTCTGCACTTCGAGCACGCCCTGGATTGCGTAGGACAACTGCACCCACGGATGACTGTGACGGCGGGTGAGCGCTCGATTGGGCAGCGATTCGGTGCGCCCATAGAGCGGACGCGGCAGGCTGGGCAGCCCGGGAATGCTGCGTCTGACGCTCTTGTCGTGTCCTTTTGGCGGCATCTGTGGGTTCTTCGGCGTTAGTCGGTAATTTGCAGTCACGTTAGAGTCGCTTCCACGTACTGGCAACCCCCCCGGATGAGCAAACCATGACGCGCCCACGATTTTTGCCCGACAACTTCACCTTGACCCTGATCGGCGTGGTGCTGTTGGCCAGCTTCCTGCCCGCCAGCGGCCAGGTCGCGACCGGTTTCGGCTGGCTGACCAACATCGCCATTGCGCTGCTGTTTTTCCTGCACGGCGCCAAGTTGTCGCGGGAATCGATCATCGCCGGCGCCGGCCACTGGCGCCTGCATTTGCTGGTGTTCGGCCTGACCTTTGTCCTGTTCCCGCTACTGGGTCTTGCGCTCAAGCCGTTGTTGTCGCCACTGATCGGCGATCAGCTGTACATGGGCATGCTGTATCTGTGTGCGTTGCCGGCCACGGTGCAGTCGGCGATTGCCTTCACCTCTCTGGCGCGGGGCAACATTCCGGCGGCGATCTGCAGTGCGGCGGCGTCCAGCCTGTTCGGTATTTTCCTCACGCCGCTGTTGGTGACGCTGCTGCTCAACGTCCACGGCGACGGCGGCTCGACCCTCGACGCGATCGTGAAAATCAGCGTGCAATTGCTGTTGCCGTTCATTGCCGGCCAGATCGCCCGCCGCTGGATCGGCGCTTGGGTCGGTCGCAACAAGAACTGGCTGAAATTCGTCGATCAGGGCTCGATTCTGCTGGTGGTCTACGGCGCGTTCAGCGAGGCAGTGAACGAGGGCATCTGGCACCAGATTCCGGTGATCGACCTGCTGGGGCTAGTGGTGGTGTGCTGCATTCTGTTGGCGCTGGTGCTGCTGGCGTCCACAGTGCTGGGCAAGCTGTTCGGTTTCAGTCTGGAAGACCGCATCACCATTCTGTTCTGCGGTTCGAAAAAGAGCCTGGCCACTGGCGTGCCGATGGCGCAGGTGTTGTTTGCCGGCAGCGCGATTGGCGTGCTGATTCTGCCGCTGATGCTGTTCCATCAGATTCAACTGATGGTCTGCGCGGTGCTGGCGCAGCGCTATGCGAAGCGGCAGGAATCGGTGCCTGAACTGATGGCGCAGGTTGATCCTTGATCCTCATCGAGCGGGCCAGCGGGTATGCAGGAACTCCTGCAAAAATTCGGTGAAGGCCTTGACCTTGGAAGTCATGGCGGCGCGCTCCTGCACACAGGCATAGATCTCGAGCGGCGCGGCGCCGGCAAAGGTCGAGCCGTCGCCCGGTTCGAATAAAGAGACCAGTTGACCACTCTCCAGATAGGGCGCGGCAACGAATTCCGCCAGTCGGGTGATTCCGGCACCATGAGCAGCCATTTGCGCCAGGGCGTCGATATCGTCGCTGATGGCGGTCGCATTGATCGCAGC
Organism: Pseudomonas sp. GW456-12-1-14-TSB6; assembly: GCF_059424205.1. Classification (NCBI taxonomy): domain Bacteria; kingdom Pseudomonadati; phylum Pseudomonadota; class Gammaproteobacteria; order Pseudomonadales; family Pseudomonadaceae; genus Pseudomonas; species Pseudomonas sp. GW456-12-1-14-TSB6. The sequence goes on along the minus strand of NZ_JBWKZE010000030.1, from coordinate 24,480 downwards.
CTCAAAGCGCTGACCCTGCTCAACGAACCACCAGCGCAGTAACCGTCCGTCCAGCGGATAGCGGAACGCCAGACAGGCGTGCTGTTGAAGATCCGCCGGAGTAGAAGGACGACCGGCCTTTTGCAGGTAGTCAGGGCTGGCGCAAATCACGAACGGCACCGTCGCAACCTTGCGCGCGATGATGCCGTCTTCCAGTTGCGGCTCGATGCGCAGACTCAGGTCGATACCTTCGTGGAGGTGATTGATTTTGCGGTCGGTGGTCGAGAGCTCAAGCGTCAACTGCGGGTAGCGTTCGGCAAAACCGGCAATGACCGGGGCCAGTACATGGCGCCCGAACCCGGCGGTGGAGGCGATACTCAAGTGTCCCTGGAGTTGCGTCTGCGCGTGGCTGATGGCGCTCTGCGCGGACTCCAGATCGAGCGCGATACGTTTTACTTTCTCGAAATACACCGAACCGCTCTCCGTCAGCGCCATGCTGCGGGTGGTGCGTTGCAGCAGGCGTGTGTCGAGGTGAGTCTCAAGGCGACCAAGGGTCTGACTGACGGCGGCGGCACTCACCCCGAGGGTTTTGGCGGCGCCGACAATCGATCCCGCCTCAACGACTTTGATAAAACAATCGATTGCACCCAAGAGGTTCATGCGTGGATCCCGGCGAGGATGAATTAATAAGATTTTGTTTATAAATTGCTCACGGCGATCAGTCTAGTTACGGCTTGGCAGACTTGTTAGGGTGCTCGGCGCCTATCCACTTCGGTCAACAAGGACTGACATGAATCAGAGACTATCCCCAAGAACCACAGTATTCAGCCCGCGCAAGCTGTCGGCCCGTGCCATGCCGTACGTATTTGCGTTGTATATGGCGACCATCATGGCGTTTCTGATGTCGCTGGTGATCACCGCCTCCAATTTCGGAATTGATGCCGATTACCTTAGCAATGCGCTGCACGCCTACAAACTGGCGATGCCCGTGGCATTTCTGTGCATTCTCGTGGTCCGGCCGATTGTGGTGAAACTGGTCGCACTGACCGTCCACCCGCACGGCTGACCTGGAGGCCGGCTACAAGGCTCCGGAGTATTTCACCGCTGCTGCGGCGCGCGACGGCACGTTGAGCACCCGCAACAACGACGAAACATGAATCCGCACCGTGAACGGCGAAATATCCAGTTCGCGGGCGATTTCCTTGTTGGTCTTGCCCTGGGCGATCAGCCGCAGCACATCCTGCTGACGCGGGGTGAGGGCGGTGCCGGTGTCCAGCGGCAGCAGGCCGGACGGGGCGAATTTCACCAGCACCTCACCTTCACGAATCGCCCGGATCGCCTGACCGATCTCGTCGGGGGCGATGTTCTTGCCGATAAAACCATCGATGCCGGCCGCCATGACTTCGCCGATCAGCGCCTCGTCATCGACCATCGACACAACGATCAGGGTGGTTCGCGGCAAACGCCGGCGCAGTTCCGCGAGCTGGGTCACACAGGTCAGGCCGGGAAAGCGCAGGTCGAGGATCAAGGTGTCAGGCTCATCGCCCACCGGCAGCAGGGCGAGCACGGTGTCGAGGTCGCCGGCTTCTTCGATCAGGGCTTCGGGCAGCAGACGCTGGACGGTGCGCAGCAGCGCTTCGCGAAACAACGGGTGATCGTCGGCTATGATGATTCGGCACGCCATGGCGCAACCCTCCCTGGGTCTGCATTGCTCATGGCATGCACCTTAGCATCGGGCGAAGGCATTGCCTGTTGATTCGTGCGTTTATGACGACTGCTGCACAAGGACGTTCCCCCATGAAGTTCGAAAAGAACACCGAGCTTGACCAGGCCAATCTGCGCATCATTATCGCCAGCATTGCGCTGGTTTACATGGCCGTGCTCGGTTTTTTGCCGGGCCAGCGCTTCGATACTTACCTGCCGGTGGTCACCTACATTTCCCTGTTTCTGCTGGCCTCCGTCGTGCTGCGCCAGGCCATTGTGCGCTGGCCGGGGCATTATCCGGCGCGGCGGATTTTCGGCATGCTCCACGATTACACCGGCACCAGTTTCGGGCTGGTGGTCGGCGGCGAGGCGGCGCTGCCCATCTACGCCGTCATGGTCTGGGTCAATCTCGGCAACGGCATGCGCTACGGCTCGCGCTATCTGGCGATCGCCACGGTGTTGGCGTTGCTGGCGCTGCTGGCGGTCTATCGGTTGACGCCGTATTGGCAGGCGCAACCGTTCATGGTGTTGATGCTGATGATCACCAGCACGGTGATTCCGGTGTATGCGCACCTGCTGCTGGAGCGCACGCGCAAGGCGTCCGAAGAGGCGGTCGCCGCCAACCTTGAAAAATCACGGTTCCTGGCTCAGGCCAGTCATGATCTGCGCCAGCCGATCCACTCCATCGGCCTGTTTACCGCATGCCTGCGCGAGTCGCGACTGGGCGAAGAGGAGCGGCGGCTGGTGGACAGCATCGACCGCTCGCTGCTCAACGTATCGCAGCTGTTTCGCTCGATTCTCGATCTCTACACCCTCGACAACGGGCGGATTCTGCCCCGGTTGCAAACGCTTGAGCTGGGCGAATGGCTGACGGATCTGATCCGGCAGAACGCTGAAGCCGCACGCTGGGCGGGTGTTGAACTGCGCTTGCGGCCTTGCGAACACTGGGTGCGCACCGATCCGGCGCTGCTCGCGACCATGGTCCAGAACGTGCTCTCCAATTGCTTCAAATACGGTGCGCACCGACCGGTGTTGATCGGTGTGCGCAAGCGCGGCGCGGGGTTGGCCATCGCGATTTATGACCTGGGCAGCGGGATCGCCGAAGAGCATTTGCCCAAGGTGTTCGAGGAGTTTTATCGGGTTCGCCAGTTGCGCGACAAGGACGTCGAAGGCGTGGGCCTGGGGTTGTCGATTGTCCGGCGGTTGGGGCAATTGATCGGTGTCGACGTCGCGATCCGTTCACGGCTGGGGCATGGCACGGCGGTGACCTTGCATGGGCTGCCACTCGCACCGCCGCAGGTGCCGGTCAATCGGGAGGAGGCTCGACAGGTCGGGTTGCTGACGGGGTTGAAGGTGTGTCTGGTGGAGGATGATCGCAACGTTCTGCTGGCGACTTCGGCGTTACTCGAGCGTTGGGGTTGCGTGGTGCAGGCCGAGCTGAGCGGGCAGGGCCTGGTCACGGACTGCGACATCATCGTTGCCGACTATGATCTCGGATCCCACAGTACCGGCATCGAATGCATAGACGAGGTTCGCCGTCAGCGCGGTTATGCGGTCCCGGCCATGATCATCACCGGGCATGACATCGAAAAAATCCAGGCGGCCCTGCATGATCGGCAGATCGCCATTCTGTCCAAGCCGGTACGCCCGGCCGAGCTGCGCGCGACCCTGCGTGCGCTGCGCGACCGGCAGACCGAAGCGGTCAGCGCTTACACAGATAGTCCTGCGTGATGGTGGTTTGCAGGCAGTTGTACTGACCCATGGTGCGGCAGATGTTTTTCTCCGAGCCCGATACTTCGGCGCTCTTGTAGCCCCAGACCTTGCAACGGCCTTCAGCCGTGGCCAACCCTTGAGCGGCGGAGGTTTGCCCGCTTTCGAACTGCCCCAGTTCATAGGAGACCTGGACAACGCCGTCGGTCTTGCTGCCGCCGGTGGCTTCCCATTGCTTGGGGGTGGCGCAGCCGGTGAGAACGACGGCCGCGAGGCTGAGGGTGGCGATGAGTGTTTTCATGGTAGAACGGAATCCTTTACCGGATGAGAAGAGGCGTTGAACGGTTTTCCTGCGCCGGATTACTGGTACGGAATCGGCGACGCGCCTTTGGGCAGGCAGGACAGCGGAGGCGTCATGATGCCCATGCTCGCCACCGCGATGATCGCGCCGCTGGGCAACTCGCAGTTGTATTCGCCGGCGGCGGTGTAGGCGGTGTAGTAGGTCAGCGTGCTGTCGTTGCGGATGTTGCCGATCTTGGTGACCGGTTGGCCGATGACGGTCTGGGCGCGTTCGCGCATGCTGTCTTCGGTGGGTTTGGCGGTCTGGCAACCGCTGGCGCCGAGGAGCAGGGCACCGAGAACTGTAATCTTGGCGAGGCTGAGCTGAAGTTTCATGGTGTTTCTTCCTTGGTGTTGTTGTTTTTCCAGGCACAACGATCCCGCGCACTGCACAGCGGCAATGTTGGGGAGCGTCGGGGGTTGCGAGGGAATATAACGCCAGGGAACGGGGTGGTCGATTAGCACAAATGTGCTAGTGCGGCGCAACCAGCGGTGGGCTGATTGCGCCGATAGCGGTTATTGAGGGCTGTTGAACTGGTCGGAATAGCTGCCGCTCATGAGGGCGGAAGCCACCTGGTCCGAACCGACGCCTGCGCGGGAGTAGGCGAGTCGGTTGGCACCGACCTTGTCTGCGCCATCGGCGGCGAGAGCGCCTGCGCCGACGTGGTCGGAGCCGTCAGAGGCAACGGCCCGAGCGCCGACATGATCTGCGCCGTCAGAGGCGACGGCCCGAGCGCCGACATGATCTGCGCCGTCAGAGGCGACGGCCCCAGCGCCGACATGATCTGCACCGTCAGAAGCGACGGCCCCGGCGCCGACATGATCCGCGCCGTCAGAAGCAACGGCGCCTGCGCCGACATGATCTGCACCGTCAGAGGCGACGGTCCCGGCGCCGACATGATCCGCGCCGTCAGAGGCGACGGCCCCAGCGCCGACATGATCTGCGCCGTCAGAGGCTACGGCCCCCGCCCCCACATGATCCGCCCCATCCGACGCCAATGCCTGCGCCTGCGCAGCCCAGACACTGGGCATTGCCACTGTTGCCGCAACTGCCAGGACGAGGCCCGGCCAAAGCGTGTGCTTCATGATGTTCTCCACGCCCCATCAGCCACACAGCAACCGAGCTTCCCCGTCATTCGTTCATTGGCGGAAGGCTCGTCGGCCCGGGGTCAACCAGATGATTGGTGAGTGGCACGGGGGCACCGGAAGGTGCACGGGTGTCGACGGTTTACAGGAAATCTGGACAGCGAACTGAAAAGTATAGTTCGCCCTTGGCGGTAGGCAGGCTGAATGGTCGTGAAGGCGATAGTCGGTTAGCTTCCTTGCAGGCCTGCGCTTGAAAACAATCAGTCTAAAAACCGCGTAGCGCAATGCAGCGTGTTTGCTAGGCTCAAGAATGTAGGCGAAGACGCAGACTGATGCGCAAGCGGATAGCAAGGGGACGTGGGGCGCGTTCCGAAGGGTACACGGTTAGAAAGATCTCCGCGCTGAGATCCAGCCCTTATGCCGTGTGAAGCAGCCGAGACCGTACCCCTTTCAATTTGGTCCGGTACTGTGAGAAGCCTGATAAACCTTGTAAGCCAGAGACCAGCACTGGCCGCCTACTCGAACACCAAAGCCCGCCTTGTGCGGGCTTTGACGTTTTCGGGCGTTAAATGCTGGCCAGCGCCTGCGCCAGATCGGCACGCAGGTCTTCGATGTCCTCGACGCCCACCGACAGACGCACCAGGCTGTCACCGATGCCGAGCTTGGCGCGGGTTTCGGCCGGGATGGTCGCGTGGGTCATGATCGCCGGGTGTTCGATCAGGCTTTCCACACCGCCAAGGCTTTCGGCCAAGGCGAAGATCTGCACGTTCTCCAGGAAGCGCCGGGCGCCTGCCAGATCACTGTTCAGATCCAGGGAAATCATTCCGCCGAAACCACGCATCTGACGCTTGGCCAGTTCGTGCTGCGGGTGGGATTCCAGACCCGGGTAGTAGACGCGTTTGACCTGCGGTTGCTGTTCCAGCCAGCGCGCCAGATCCAGTGCGTTGCTGCAATGACGCTCCATACGCAGCGCCAGCGTCTTCACGCCACGCAGGGTGAGGAACGCGTCGAACGGGCCGGAGATAGCACCGACTGCGTTCTGCAGAAAGCCCAGACGCTCGGCCAGCGCAGGATTGTCGCCAACCACGGCAATCCCCCCGATCACGTCGGAGTGACCGTTCAGGTATTTGGTGGTCGAGTGCAGCACGATGTCGAAACCCAGTTCCAGCGGACGCTGGATCCACGGGCTGGCGAAGGTGTTGTCGGCCACGCAGATGATCCCCCGCGCCTTGCAGATACGGGCGATGGCGGCGAGGTCGGACAGACCCAGCAGCGGGTTGGTCGGGCTCTCCACGATCACCATGCGCGTGTCGTCCTGCAACGACGCTTCGAACGCCGACAGATCCGCCAGATCGACGTAGCTGAAACGATGCCCGGCACTGCGCTGACGCACCTTGTCGAAGAGACGGAACGTGCCGCCGTACAGGTCATTGCCGGACACGATGTGCGAGCCGGCGTCGAGCAGTTCGAGCACGGTGGAAATCGTCGCCAGCCCGGACGCGAAGGCGAACGCCCGGGTGCCGCCCTCCAGATCCGCCACGCAGCGCTCCAGGGCAAAACGCGTCGGGTTGTGCGAGCGGCCGTAGTCAAAACCCTTGTGCACGCCGGGGCTGTCTTGCAGGTACGTGGAGTTGGCGTAGATCGGCGGCATCAGCGCGCCGGTGGTCGGGTCCGGCGTTTGCCCGGCGTGGATCACGCGGGTGGCGAAGCCTTGTTGACGGGCGTTCTTGTCATGCTGGCTCATGCCAGGGATCTCCGTAATTGATTGAGCATGTCGACGCGGGTGATCAGGCCGTGGAAGCCTGAGGCGTCGGCGATGATGGCCACCAGGCCGCTGCTGAGCACGGCTTCCAGTTCAGCCAGCGTGGCGCCGGGGGCGAGGGTTTGCAACTTGTCGGTCATCGCGCTGGCGACGGGTTTGCTGAAGAGGGAGGCGTCTTCGTGTACGCGCACCAGAATGTCCGACTCGTCGATCACGCCGACCAGTTGCTTGCCATCCACCAGCACCGGCAGTTGCGAAACATCGGCCAGGCGCATGCGCTGGAACGCGGTCATCAGCGTATCGTCCGGGCCGACGCTGACAACTTTGCCGTCCTCGAAGCGTCGGGCAATCAGGTCGCGCAGGTCGCCGTAGCGTTTGCGCTGCAACAGGCCCTGATCGGTCATCCACTGGTCGTTGTAGACCTTCGACAGGTATCGGGTGCCAGTGTCGCAGACGAAGCTGACCACGCGCTTCGGCTCGGTCTGTTCGCGGCAGTAGCGCAGCGCGGCAGCGAGCAGGGTGCCGGTCGACGAACCACCGAGAATGCCTTCGGCTTTCAGCAGCTGGCGCGCGTGATCGAAGCTTTCCTCGTCGCTGATCGAGTAGGCGCTGCGCACGCTCGACAGGTCGGTGATCGACGGAATGAAGTCCTCACCGATGCCTTCCACCGCCCACGAACCTGCGGTGCCGAGATGCTTGCTGCGGCTGTATTCAGCCATCACCGAACCGACCGGGTCAGCCAGGACCATTTCCAGATCCGGTTGTACGCGCTTGAAGAAGCGGGTCAGGCCGGTCAGCGTGCCGGCCGAGCCAACGCCAACCACGATCGCGTCCAGGTCATGCTCGGTCTGGGCCCAGATTTCCGGCCCGGTGCTGCACTCGTGGGCCAGCGGGTTGGCGGGGTTGTTGAACTGGTCGGCGAAGAACGCGCCGGGAATGTCCTTGGCCAGACGCGCGGCGACATCCTGGTAATACTCGGGATGACCCTTGCCGACATCGGAGCGGGTGATGTGCACTTCGGCGCCCATGGCCTTGAGGTGCAGGACTTTCTCGGTGGACATTTTGTCCGGCACCACCAGCACGACGCGGTAGCCCTTGGCGCGGCCGACCAGGGCCAGGCCCAGACCGGTGTTGCCGGCGGTGGCCTCGACGATTGTGCCACCGGGTTGCAGGCGACCGTCGCGCTCAGCGGCGTCGATCATGGCCAGACCGATGCGGTCCTTGATCGAGCCGCCGGGGTTCTGTGATTCGAGTTTGAGAAACAGGGTGCAGGGACCGGTATCGAAGCGGGTGACTTGTACCAGCGGCGTATTGCCGATCAGCCCAAGTACGGCAGGGCGTGAATCCTTTGACATCTCTTCACCTCTTTGTGGTGTTGATCGCGTTCCATTCGCGGGGAAAAAGCTCGCGTGCAACATAGGCTCAGACCTGAGCTGTCGCAACCTTTAAACAGCCGGAAATACTGCCATTTCGATCTAACGATAGAACGAAATCAGCGAGGGGCAGGAAGTGATTTGCAGGGGTTTATACGCAGGCGTCATCGAGTATTGAAAGGGCGTCTTCAGCGTCACGAAGCGCTTGATCCGGTAGTAAAAATCTTGCAGCGAAAAATGCTGATTGATGCTCGTCAGAACCAGTCTCCGGTGCCGGGAAGATTTTTTCTCAGCGACTTACCGGGTATGCAGCGTTTGCAATCCCGAGCGACACACGATTAATATACGATCCATATACACTTCGTATCGGATATTGCCATGGGCATCGTAAAGATTTCAGAGGACATGCACGAGAATCTGCGCATTTCCAGCAACGCACTCAGCCGCTCGATCAACGCGCAGGCCGAACACTGGATGCGCATCGGCATGCTCGCCGAGCTGTATCCAGACCTTGATCACCACGCCATTTGCCGGTTGCTGATTCGCGCCGAGCAGTCGGGCGGTCTGGATCTGCAGCAAGTCTGCGCACTGGCGGATGCCGCGCAGAACGCCTCGGTCAAAGAGGCGGTAAAGGCATGAGAAACCCGATCAAGATCAACACCCAGGCCGAAATCGCTCAATCCCGCGAGGCCGGCAGACTGGCCGCCGAGGTGCTGGCGATGCTGGTGCCGCACGTCAAGGCTGGCGTCACCACCGATCAACTCGACCAGTTGTGCAACGACTACATCGTCAATGTGCAGAAAGCCATTCCGGCCAACGTCGGTTACCACGGCTTCCCGAAAACCGTCTGCGCGTCAGTCAACGAAGTGGTCTGCCATGGAATTCCTTCGAAGCGCGTGCTGAAGGACGGCGACATCGTCAACCTCGATATCGCGGTGATCAAGGACGGCTGGTTCGGCGACACCAGCCGCATGTACGTGGTCGGCGAGCCGACGCCCGAGGCGCGGCATCTGATCAAGACCACTTACGACGCCATGTGCGCCGGCATCCGCGTGGTGCGTCCGGGCGCTACGTTGGGTGACATCGGTCATGCGATCCAGACGCTGGCGGAGAAAGAAGGGTTCAGTGTGGTGCGCGAGTATTGCGGGCACGGGATTGGCAAGGTTTATCACGATGAACCGCAGGTGCTGCATTACGGTTATCCGGAGCAGGGCTTGAAACTGAAGGCGGGGATGATCTTTACCATTGAGCCGATGCTCAATGCTGGCAAGCGGCATGTGAAAAGTCTGGCGGATGGCTGGACGGTGGTGACCAAGGATCAGTCATTGTCGGCGCAGTGGGAGCATATGGTGGCGGTGACGGAGGACGGGTTTGAAGTGTTGACGGCTTGGCCTGATCAGATTGAGGGGTTTGCGGCTATCAAGTGAGACCGAGTCGGCCGCTGGCCCTCACCCCAGCCCTCTCCCGGGGGGAGAGGGAGCCGATTGGGGAATATTCGAGAAGTACGCCGACCTGAAAGCTCCGCAGTGAATCCATAATCGCCGCCGACCAGAATGCTGTGCCAAATCCACAATCGACTCGGTTTTTCAGGTCGATGTACAGCGCAAGACACCTCGGTCGGCTCCCTCTCCCTCCGGGAGAGGGCTGGGGTGAGGGCGGGCAGGCGACTCGGTGTTAATGAGCCCCCGCCGCTTTGTTCAAATCGCTCTCAGCCCACTCGGTATAGACGCAAGCATCCGCCGTCGCCCAACGCACCCGAACCGGATCCCCAGCCTTCAGCGGCATCCCCGCCGCCGACAACGCCTTCACCGTCATCGAAGTCCCGCCTGACGTCACCACACTGCACGTCTGACTCTCACCCAGAAACAACACCTCGACCACCTTCGCCGAAACCTCGTTCCAACCCGCCGCCAGCGGTTCATCGATCGCCTGCTGCACACTCAACGCCAAAGCCTTTTCCGGACGCACCATCAGCAAAACATCCTGCCCGGTCTGCAATCCGGCAGTCAGGCGAATCGACAGCGACTGCCCCTCAAAACTCGCCGCCGCATTGCCCTGCGCCTTGAGCTTGAGAAAGTTCGAGTTACCCAGAAACGACGCCACAAATGCATTCGGCGGATTCTGATAAAGGTCATAACCGCTGCCGAGCCCGACAATCTTGCCGTGACTGAAAATCGCGATGCGCTGGGACAGGCGCATGGCTTCTTCCTGGTCGTGGGTCACGTAGACGATGGTGATGCCGAGGCGGCGGTGCAGTTGGCGCAATTCGTCCTGAAGGTCTTCGCGCAGTTTCTTGTCCAGCGCACCGAGCGGTTCGTCCATCAGCAGAATGCGTGGCTCGTAAACCAGAGCGCGAGCGATGGCGACCCGTTGCTGCTGGCCGCCGGACAGTTGCGAAGGGCGGCGATGGGCGAATTGTTCGAGCTGCACCAGTTTCAGCATCGCATCGACGCGCTTGTCACGTTCAGCGGCGGCGAGTTTGCGGATCGCCAGCGGGAACGCAATGTTGTCGCGCACCGACAGATGCGGGAACAGCGAATAGCGCTGGAACACCATGCCGATGTCGCGCTTGTGCGGCGGCACATTCACCAGCGACTGGCCATTGACCAGGATCTCGCCGCTGCTCGGGGTTTCGAAGCCGGCGAGCATCGACAGCGTGGTGCTTTTGCCCGAGCCGCTGGAGCCGAGAAAGGTCAGGAATTCGCCGTCCTTGATGTCCAGCGAGATGTTGTCCACGGCCGCGAAATCGCCGTAGTGCTTGTTCAGGTTGCGCAGGCTGACCAGGGGTTTGTCGTTCTGCTGGGATGCGTCTTTGATCACGGCACTCATGTCGTACTCCTGGGCGCTCAGGCGCTGATTTCGTTGCGCCGGCGCAGCGCGGCGGCGATCACCATGACCAATACCGACAGGCCGATCAGCAGCGTCGAGGCGACGGCGATCACGGGCGTCAGGTCCTGGCGCAGGGTGGTCCACATTTTCACGGGAAGGGTTTGCAGGGTCGGGCTGGCCATCATCACGCTGAGCACCACTTCGTCCCACGAAACCAGAAAGGCGAAGAGGGCGCCGGCCACCATCCCCGGACGGATCGCCGGAAAGGTCACCTTGAACACCGCTTGCAGGCGTGACGCACCGCAGATAACCGCCGCGTCTTCAATCGACTGATCGAACAGCTTCAGCGAGTTGATGATCGAGATGATGGTGAACGGCAGCGCGACGATCACGTGGCTGACGACGAAGGCGAACATCGTCCCGGTGTAGCCGAGCTTGAGGAACAGCGCGTACACCGCCACGGCGATGATCACCAGCGGCACGATCATCGGCAGGGTGAACAGGCCATAGAGCATTTCCCGGCCGGGAAAGCGCCCGCGCACCAGCGCAAAGGCCGTCGGCAAACCGAGGGCGACGGCGCAGATCGTGGTCAGCACCGCGACCTTGAGGCTGGCCAGTGCCGCGCTCATCCAGTCAGCGTTGGAGAAGAACTGCACGTACCATTTCAGCGTCCAGCCCGGCGGCGGGAACACCAGCCACTGGGACGAACCGAACGACAGCAGGACGATGAATACGATCGGCAACAGCAGGAACAGGCCGATCAGCCCGGTGGTGAAATACAGGCCGAAGCGCATCCGGCGACTCATGGCATTGGGCGTCAGGAGCATCTCGGCTTACCTCGCGTTACTGGCGCCAACCGGGGATTCCGGTTGCAGCTTCAGGTAGACGTAGAACAGCACCAGCGTGATGACGATCAGCAACGCGGCGCCGGCGCTGGCCAGGCCCCAGTTGAGGAACGACTGCACCTGCTGAATGATGAATTCCGGCAGCATCATGTTCTGCGCCCCGCCCAGCAGCGCCGGAGTGACGTAGTAACCGAGCGACATCACGAACACCATCAACCCACCGGACGCCAGACCCGGCCGGCACAGCGGCAGGAACACCCGGAAGAAGTTGGTCCAGGGACTCGCGCCACAGATCGAACCGGCCTGCAGGATCATCGGGTCGATGGCCTGCATGGTCGCCTGCAACGGCAGCACGATGAACGGGATCATGATGTAGCTCATGCCGATCACCACCCCGGTCAGGTTGTGCACCATTTCCAACGGCTGATCGATGATGCCCAGCGCCATCAGCGCCTTATTGATGACGCCCGAAGCCTGCAACAGCACCAGCCACGAATAGGTGCGGGCGAGGAGGCTGGTCCACATCGACAGCAGCACGATGTTGAGGATCCAGCGGCCCCAGCCCCGTGGCACCAGGGTGATTGCCCAGGCCAGCGGAAAGCCCAGCAGCAGGCTGAACACCGTCACCAATCCCGCCACCGAAAAGGTGTTGAACAGCACACGGGCATACGCCGAGTTGGCGAACAGTTGTTCATAGTTGCCAAGGCCCGGCACCGGCTCCAGCACGCCGCGCAGCAACAAGCCAATCAGCGGTGCGAGAAAGAACAGACCGAGGAACAACAGCGCCGGCGCGAGATTGCCGGCGCCGCGCCAGCGTTGCTTGAGGGACGGGGCTTGCGCCATTGCACTCGCCTTGCCGGATGCCAGGCCGGCAGCGCTCGCGGCGCTCCCGGTGGCAGTGGAGGGACGGGACGCGGTGGCCGCCATTTTCATTTGACCAGCCATTCGTTCCACCGTGTCGCGATGGCCGGACCGTTCTTGGCCCAGTACGCGAAATCAAGAGTGATCTGATCCTTAGCGTAGGCAGTCGGCAGGTTCGGGGCCAGCGTCGAATCCAGACGCTGCACACTGTCGACGTTGACCGGGGCGTAGGCGGTCAGGTTGGAGAAGTCGGCCTGGCCCTTCGCGCTACTGGCGCTGGCCAGAAACTTCATCGCCGCGTCCTTGTTTTTCGCGCCCTTTGGCACCACCAGAATGTCGGCCATGACCAGGTTCTGTTTCCAGCTCACGCCGACCGGTGCGCCGTCTTCCTGCAGGGCGTGAATCCGGCCGTTCCAGAACTGGCCCATGCTCGCTTCACCGGAGGCCAGCAGTTGCTGCGACTGCGCGCCGCCGCCCCACCAGACGATGTCTTTCTTGATGGTGTCGAGTTTCTTGAAGGCGCGATCCAGGTCCAGCGGGTAGAGCTTGTCGGCGGCTACGCCGTCGGCGAGCAGTGCCAGTTCAAGCACGCCCGGGCTCGGCCATTTATAGAGGGCGCGTTTGCCGGGGAAGGTCTTGGTGTCGAACAGCGCGCTCCAGTCCTGCGGCTTGTTGGCGCCGAGTTTGCCCTCGTTGTAGCCGAGGACGAAGGAGAAGAAGAACGAGCCGACGCCGTAGTCGCTGACGAAACGCGGGTCGATCTTGTCGCGCTGGATCTGTTTGAAATCGAGGGGTTCGAGCAGGCCTTCGGCAGCGGCGCGCAGGGCGAAGTCAGCTTCGACATCGACCACGTCCCATTGCACGTTGCCGCTTTCGACCATGGCCTTGAGTTTGCCGTAGTCGGTCGGGCCGTCCTGCACGACGGTGATGCCGCTGGCCTTGCTGAACGGATCGGCCCAGGCCTGTTTCTGCGCATCCTGGGTGCTACCGCCCCAGCTGACAAAGTTCACACTCTCGGCGGCCATCGCGGCCTGACCGGTCACGCTCAGCAGTCCCGCAAGAAAGATCGCGGTTGCAGCTTTGTTCAACACCATTTTTACGCCCTCATTGTTGTGTTTTTGAGCGGGCTTGCGTTGTTGCCCGCCTGTCGGGAGCAGTAGCTGGACGGTTCTTTGATTGTCCGGTCTATGGAATATCATATTATGGTATTCCAAACTTTGTGCAAGCACTTTGCCGTACCGGCTATCTGGCAAACGGGGTTATTCGGTGAACGGAATGCTCTCAACCACCTCAAGATCGTAGCCAGTCAACCCGGCATATTTCAGCGGCGGCCCCAAGTGGCGCAGCTTGCCGACGCCCAGGTTCTGCAGAATCTGCGCCCCGGTGCCGACCTCTGAATAGATCCGCGATTGCGAGCGACTGAACTGCCGTGGCGGCTGAGTCAGTTGCGGAATGCGCTCCAGCAGCGCCTGGGAAGACTCATGATTGGCCAGCACCACGACCACGCCATGCCCCTCGGCCGCGACCCGTTGCAGTGCTGCCCACAACGTCCAGTTCGTCGGCCCGCTGTACTCGGCACCCACCAGATCGCGCAGCGGATCGATCACATGCACGCGCACCAGCGTCGGTTCCTCACGGCGCAGCTCGCCCATGACCATCGCCATGTGCACGCCGCCCTCGATGCGATCTTCGAAAGTAATCAAACGGAAGGTGCCATGCACCGTCGGCAGTTCCCGCTCGCCGATGCGCTCGATGGTGTGTTCAGTGCTCAGGCGATAGTGGATCAGGTCGGCGATGGTGCCGATCTTGATCCCGTGCTTGCGCGCGAAGATTTCCAGATCCGGACGACGGGCCATGGTGCCGTCGTCGTTCATCACCTCGACGATCACCGAGGCCGGCGTGAAACCCGCCAGCCGCGCCAGATCGCAACCAGCCTCGGTGTGACCGGCACGGGTCAGCACGCCACCTTCCTTGGCGCGCAACGGAAAGATATGGCCCGGCTGCACCAGGTCTTCTGCGCGTGCGTTCGGCGCCACCGCAGCGGCCACCGTACAGGCGCGGTCGGCTGCGGAAATGCCAGTAGTCACACCGACCGCCGCTTCGATGGAAACCGTGAACGCGGTGCTGAACACGCTGCCATTGCTCGGCACCATTTGCTCCAGCCCCAGGCGCTGGCAATGATCGTCGGTCAACGTCAGACAAATCAGCCCTCGAGCCTCACGGGCCATGAAACTGATCGCCTCGGGCGTGCAACGGTCGGCGGCCAGCAACAGGTCACCTTCGTTTTCCCGATCCTCGTCATCGACCAGCAACACCATTTTGCCGAGGCGATAATCTTCGATGATTTCTTCGATGCTGTTGAAGGCCATGCTGGACTCTCGATGTGGATGAAGTTCGTGGTATACCATAATACAAAATCAACCAAGAGGTCACTATGAAGGCGTACTGGATTGCTCACGTGGACATCACCGATCCCGATCACTACAGCCAATACACCCAGCGCGCGCCGAAAGCGTTCGCCGAGTACGGCGCGAGGTTTTTAGCCAGAGGCGGGCGCAGCGAAGCGATGGAAGGTCGGACGACACCACAGCGCAGCGTGGTGATTGAGTTCGACAGCTACGAGCAGGCGGTGGCGTGCTACCGCTCGGCGGCGTACCAGGAAGCGAAGAGCTATCGCGAGGAGTGGGCGAGGGCGGAGATCATCATTGTGGAAGGGATGGCGCCGTAACGGCTTGCTTTGATCGTTCCCACGCTCTGCGTGGGAATGCAGCCCGGGACGCTCCGCGTCCCTTCCACAGCCGAACGCGGAGCGTCCGTTGAGGCATTCCCACGCGGACGGTTCGACGCCTCGACGTGGGAACGATCAGACGGCGCGGGCAGCACGATCAACGCATGAAATGAATCTTGCCGCTGTCGTCATTGCCCATGTACATGCCATAAACCCCGGCCTGGCGTTCCTCGATGTAGCGTTCGAGGATCTGCCGGATCGCCGGGTAGTAGATCTGCTCCCACGGGATGTCTTCCGGGGCGAAGAATTTGCAGGCGAGGGTTTCCGGGCCGTACTGGCCGGTGATCTCCAGCGCGAGGGCGCGGAAGATGATGTAGACCTCGCTGATCTTCGGCACGCTGAAGATCGAATACGGCGAGACGATTTCCGCGCGTACGCCGCTTTCTTCCCAGACTTCGCGCAGGGCGGCCTGTTCGGTGGTTTCGCCGCTTTCCATGAAGCCGGCGGGCAAGGTCCAGGTGCCGGGGCGCGGGGGAATCGCCCTTTGGCACAAGAGGTATTTGCCGTCCTGCTCGATGATGCAGCCGGCGATGATCTTCGGGTTTACATAGTGGATGTAGCCGCAGCCGCGGCACATCAGGCGCTCGTGCGTATCGCCCGGCGGCACCTGCTGACCGAGGTCAGCGCCACCGCATTTCGGGCAAAAGCTCGGGCTGAACATGTCAGTGACCTATGCGCGGTTCTTTCAGCGCGATGGGCAGGGTGATTGGCGGTGTGTCGCCGGTCTCTTCCTGTTTGCGCTTGAGGTAATCAAGGGCCACGGCGGCTGCGGCGCGCACGTGATCGACGCACGCCTGATGCGCCGCCAGCGGATCGCCGCTCTTGATCGCCTCGACCATTTTTTCCATCTCGTGATTACTGGCGCCGCGACGGTTTTCCTGGGACACCGACGTTGCGCGCAGATAGCTGATCCGCGCCTGCAACTGACGCAACTGGGTGGCCGCGACATGGTTGCCTGAGCCTTCCAGCAACACGTCGTAGAAACCCTGCACCGAATCGATCACCTGTTGCAGCTCGCCGTCCTTGAGTGCCTTGCGGTTCTCGTCGAGGGCTTTTTCCAGGGCCTTGATGTCCTTGGCCTTGGCGCGCAGGGTGAACAGCTGGACGATCAGGCCTTCGAGTACGCAACGAAGTTCATAGATGTCGACGGCATCGGCGAGGGTGATGATCGCCACGCGCGGACCCTTGGCGTCGGCGAATTCCACCAAGCCTTCGGATTCCAGGTGACGCAAGGCTTCACGCACCGACGTACGGCTCACGCCCAGGCGATCGCACAGATCGCGCTCCACCAGGCGATCGCCGGGCAGCAGCTGGAAGTTCATGATGGCGCTTCGCAGTTTATCCAGCACGATTTCGCGCAGGGTGACGGGGTTGCGATTGACCTTGAAGCTGTCGTCGAGTGGCAGGCGTTTCATGGGGTCCGCTCTTTAAGGTGGCTGTCCATGCCAGACGGGCATCAAAACAGCCGAGGGGTTAACTGGAGGCGTCGGCTTCGGCGAAGGCTTCACGGGCGAGCCGGAAACTGTCCACGGCTGCCGGGACGCCGCAATAAATACCGACCTGAAGCAGAATTTCGCGTATTTGCTCACGACTCAGGCCGTTACGCAAGGCGCCGCGCACATGCAGTTTCAGTTCGTGCGGGCGGTTGAGCGCCGAGATCATCGCCAGGTTGATCATGCTGCGCTCCTTGAGCGACAGGCCTTCACGTCCCCAGACGTGGCCCCAGCAGTATTCGGTGACCATTTCCTGCAGCGGGCGGGTGAAGTCGTCGGCATTCTCGATCGAACGCTGCACATAGGCTTCGCCCAGTACCTGGGTGCGGATCTTCAGGCCTTGCTCGTACTTTTCGTTGCTCATGTGTCCTCCGCTCAACCCAGTGTCGGCAACGCGCCGAGCTTGCCCTTGTGATAAATCATCGGCGTCACCGGCTGCTCCGGCAGGATCAGGTTCTTCACCGCGCCAACGATGATCGCGTGATCGCCACCGTCGTATTCGCGCCACAGTTCGCATTCGATGATCGCCGTGGCCTTGGCGAGGATCGGGTTACCGAGCTCGCTCAAGTGCCACTCGATGCCGTTGGCCTTGTCCTTGCCTTTGCCGGCGAAAGCATAGGCCTCGGCGGTCTGGTCGGCGGACAGCAAATGGATCGCGAAACGCTTGCTGTCGCGCAGCACCGGGTAGGTGTCGGAGGCGTAGTTGGGGCAGAACAGCACCAGCGCCGGATCAATCGACAGCGCACTGAAGGCGCTGGCGGTGATGCCGACGATGCCGCCGTCCGGGTCGAGGGTGGTGACCACCGTGACCCCGGACGGAAACGAGCTCATGACGTCTTTGTAAATGCCGGGTTCGATCATGTCGCAGGACTCCTAACGCATCACAAACGGATCAGGCATCGGCGCCTGGGAGAGGTTGATCCACACCGTTTTCAGTTCGGTGTAGGCCAGCACCGAATCGATGCCGCTTTCGCGTCCATAGCCACTGTTCTTGAAGCCGCCGATCGGTGCCATCGCCGACACCGCGCGGTAGGTGTTGACCCAGATAATCCCCGAGCGCACGTCCCGGGCCAGGCGATGGGCCCGGCCCAGATCGCGGGTCCAGATGCCGGCGGCGAGGCCGAACTGCGAGTCGTTGGCGATCGCCAGCGCTTCGGCTTCATCCTTGAAGCGGATCACCGAGGCCACCGGACCAAAGACTTCTTCCTGCATGATCTTCATCGAGTTGCGATCGCATTCGAACAGCGTCGGTTCGTAGAACCAGCCATCACCGACGCCACTCGGACGCTTGCCACCCAGACGCAGGCGCGCGCCTTCGGCGATGGCATCGGCCACCAGACCTTCAACCACCGCCAGTTGCTGCGCGGTGGCCATCGGGCCCATTTCGCTGTTGTCGTCTTGCGGATTGCCGATGCGGATGCGCTGGGCGCGCTCCACCAGTCGGCTGACGAATTCGTCGTAGATTTCATCCTGCACCAGCAGTCGCGAGCCGGATACGCAACTCTGCCCGGATGCCGCATAAATCCCGGCAATCGCACCGTTGATCGCGCTGTCGAGATCAGCGTCGGCAAAGATGATGTTCGGCGACTTGCCGCCCAGCTCCAGCGACAACTTGGCGAAGTTCTCGGCGCTGCTGCGCACCACGTGCCGGGCCGTGGCCGCGCCGCCGGTGAAGGCGATTTTGCGGATCAGCGGGTGGCGTGTGAGGGCGGCACCGGTGCTCGGGCCATAGCCGGTGACGACGTTGACCACGCCCGGCGGAATCCCGGCTTCGAGGGCCAGGCGCGCCAGTTCCAGAATGGTTGCCGAGGCATGCTCGGACGGCTTGATCACGATGGTGTTGCCGGCAGCCAGCGCCGGCGCCAGTTTGATCGCAGTCAGATAAAGCGGGCTGTTCCAGGGAATGATCGCGGCGACCACGCCCATGGCTTCGTGCACGGTGTAGGCGAACAGATCGGGTTTATCCAGCGGCAGGGTGCCGCCTTCGAGCTTGTCGGCGAGGCCGGCGGTGTAGTGGAAGAACTCCGGCAGATAACCGACCTGACCGCGGGTTTCGCGGATCAGTTTGCCGTTGTCGCGGCTTTCCAGCTGCGCCAGTTGTTCCTTGTTTTTAGCGATCAGGTCACCGAGACGACGCAGCAGTTTGCCGCGCGCGGTGGCGGTCAAACCACGCCATGCCGGGCTGTCGAAGGCGGTCTGCGCGGCTTGCACGGCGCGTTCGACGTCGGCCTCGTCAGCGTCGGGCAGCTCGGCCCAGGGCTCGGCCAGCGCCGGGTTGAGGCTTTCGAAAGTCTTGCCGGAGAGGGCGTCGACCCATTCTCCGCCGATGCACATCTGGAAGCGTGCGAGCGTCATGCAACGATCCCCTTTATATGGTTTTGTCGGGCGTGTGCGGTGTCGAGAAATTCCAGCAGCGTCTGGTTTACCAGCCGTGGCGACTCTACCGGCATCATATGCCGTTGCTCGGGCAGCACGGCAACCTTCGCGCCGGGAATGCGCGCGGCCAGTTGCTCGGCCATTTCCGGGGTCGATCCGGGGTCCAGCTCGCCGGTGGCGATCAGCGTCGGCGCCTGGATGCTGCCCAGGTCGTCGGCGCGGTACATGTCCTGGGTGGCGAACAGTTCGTAGGTGGTCAGGTAGCCTTGCGGATCATTGCCGGCCAGGGTCTGGCGGATCGCAGCGATCTGCGCCGGGTTGGCCGCCTGATATTCGCGGCTGAACCAGCGTGACAGCGCCGCTTCGGCATTCGCGTCAGGTCCGTGTTCGGCAGCCTGCGCGGTACGGGCGATGACGCCGGCGCGTTGCTCTTCGCTACGGTTGAACACACTGTTGAGCACCACCAGGCTTTTCAGGCGCTCCGGGTAATGCAGAGCAAACGCCCGCGCCACCAGGCCGCCCATGGAAAAGCCGATCACTGATGCCTCGGGCAATTGCAGGTGGTCGAGCAACTCCAGCAACTGATCGGCGTAACCGAGCAGGGCGGTGCCGCTGGCCGGTCGCGGGCTGGCGCCATGGCCGAGCATGTCGTAGGCGATCACCCGGTATTGCGTGGCCAGGCCAACGATCTGGCCGCCCCACATTTCTTTGTTCAGGCCTACGCCGTGGATCAACACCACGGGTTGGCCAACGCCTGTCGCCAGATAACTGGTGCCAGCCGGGGTGAGTTCAGCGGTGAGCCGAATCATGGAGCGCTCCTGCAATGCCTTTTTTATTGTGGTTACTGGGCTTTTTCGGCGGCCAGTTCTTCCAGATCGATGTAGCGGTTGCCGATGCGCGGGTGCAGGCGACCACCGTCGGCGCAACCGAGCACCACGACGATTTCGTCGGCGCGCGGGGCGTCTTCGATCTGCATTTCCAGGGTGATGTAGTGCGAGCGCAGGCCTTCGTCGTCCTTGTGCATCATCGGGATCTGAATCGAAGTGCCCGGACCACCGCGCTTGTTGGTGAAGCTCAGGTAGCTCTTGGCCTTGACCGCTTCGCGGTAGTGGTTGCCGAAGCGCAGGGTGTGGATCACCGCCGACGCGTGTTCGATTTCGCCATCGGCACCGACCACCGCGGCTTTGCCGTAAGCCTCGATCTTCTCGGCGCCGCCGATGATCCCCACCAGACGCTCGACCATCATCGCGCCGAGGTCCGAGCAATTGGCGCGGATCTGCGGCTTGAGGTCTTCGACAAAGCCATTGCCGACCCACGGGTTCTTCATCACGACAGCCAGGCCGACCATGGTCACCGGGGTGTCGGACGCCTTGCCGCCTTCAATGAAGGTCTCTTCGACATAGCTGACGATCTTGCGAATTTCGAAACTCATGAGCTGCTCCGTAGGGGATAAAGAGTGTCTGTGCGTCTGATGGTATACCATAATACCGATCGTGCAAGTCCCCCTCGCAAGAATCCCTGCCATCAGTCGGACGAATGCCCGCGCATTCAGCCGCCGCTGTAGTCCCTTTCGGTTAACAAAAGATAACGTTGCGCCGATTGTCAGACGTTTCGAATGCCCGATAGGATGAGCCAGCTTCCGAAGGGGCTCTGGACAGCGGGTTTCAGGACTATGCTTGTGACCAGGCAGTCACCGTGAGCACCCTTGCGGCGCCCTTAAGGTCCATGACCAACAATAATAAACAGGGGAAGGTCTATGAGTCGTTGCCGCCCGCCGGCGTTACGCAACACCGCGTTGCTGGCCACAGCACTCTCTCTGCTGGGCTTTGCCACTTTGTCGGCGCCGGTTCTCGCCGCCGAAGCGCCCGCCGACGTGGTCTATTCCACCGAATCGGCCAAGGCCTCGAAAAGCCTGATGCTCGATGTCGTTCACGCCGGAACCCGGCTGGTGGCGGTCGGGGATCGCGGGCACATTCTCTATTCCGACGACCAGGGCAAGACCTGGACCCAGGCCAAAGTGCCGAGCCGCCAGTTGCTGACCGCCGTTTATTTCGTCGATGACAAGCACGGCTGGGCCGTCGGCCACGACGCACAGATCCTCGCCAGCGAAGACGGCGGCCTGACCTGGACCAAACAGTTCGAAGACCTCAAGCGTGAATCGCCGCTGCTCGACGTCTGGTTCAAGGACGTCAACAGTGGCCTGGCCGTGGGTGCCTACGGCGCGCTGCTGGAAACCACCGATGGCGGAAAAAACTGGGAAGACGTCAGTGATCGCCTCGACAACGAAGACCAGTTCCACCTAAACGCCATCGGCGCGGTAAAAGACGCCGGTCTGTTCATCGTTGGCGAGTCGGGCAGCATGTTCCGCTCCGCCGACTGGGGCCAGACCTGGGAAAAACTCGAAGGCCCGTACGAAGGCTCGCTGTTCGGCGTGATCGGCACGGCGCAGCCGCAAACCCTGCTGGCCTACGGTCTGCGCGGCAACCTTTACCGCTCCACCGATTTCGGCAGCACCTGGGAGCAGGTCGAACTGAAAGCCGCGCGCGGTTCGCTGGAGTTCGGCCTGTCCGGTGCCACACTGCTTGCGGACGGCTCCATCGTCATCGTCGGCAACGGCGGCTCGGTGGTCAGCAGCAGTGACAACGGCGAAACCTTCAGCGTGTTCAACCGTCCGGATCGCATCTCGCTGTCGTCGGTCACCGCCGCCGGCAACGGCAATCTGATCCTGAGCGGGCAGGGTGGCGTTCGGGTCACGACTGCGAACGGCGCCGAGCTGGGCAAATGAGCCGAATCAATAATAAGAAGGCGGGGCTATGACTTCCTTGAGCACTCATCATCAGGACAAGGCGACGTTTCTCGAGCGCCTGATCTTCAACAACCGCCCGGCAGTGATCGTGATCTGCCTGCTGGTCAGCATTTTCCTGTTCTGGCAGGCCACGCTGATCCGTCCGTCCACCAGTTTCGAAAAGATGATCCCGCTCAAGCATCCGTTCATTGAAAAAATGATGGAGCACCGCAACGATCTGGCGAACCTGGGCAACACCGTGCGCATTTCGGTGGAAGCGAAGGACGGCGACATTTTCTCCAAGGAGTACATGGAGACCCTGCGTCAGATCAACGACGAGGTGTTCTACATCTCCGGCGTCGACCGTTCCGGCCTCAAGTCGCTGTGGAGCCCGAGCGTGCGCTGGACCGAAGTGACCGAGGAAGGTTTTGCCGGCGGCGAAGTGATCCCGCAGAGCTACAACGGCTCCCAGGACAGCCTCGATCTGCTGCGTAACAACGTGCTCAAGTCCGGTCAGGTCGGGCGTCTGGTGGCCAACGACTTCAAGTCGAGCATTGTCGACATCCCGCTGCTGGAGTCCTACCCGGACCCGCAGGACCAGGGCAAGCTGCTGGCGCTGGACTATCGCCAGTTTTCCCATGAGCTCGAAGACAAGATCCGCAACAAGTTCGAAGCGCAGAACCCCAACGTCAAGATCCACATCGTCGGCTTCGCCAAGAAGGTCGGTGACCTGATCGACGGCCTGGTGATGGTGGTGATGTTCTTCGGCATCGCCTTCGTCATCACCCTGATCCTGCTGTTGTGGTTCACCAACTGCCTGCGCAGCACCGTGGCGGTGTTGAGCACCACGCTGGTGGCGGTGGTCTGGCAACTCGGGTTGATGCACTTCTTCGGCTTCGGCCTCGACCCTTATTCGATGCTGGTGCCGTTCCTGATTTTCGCCATCGGCATTTCCCACGGCGTGCAGAAAATCAACGGTATCGCCCTGCAATCCGGTGAGGCCGATAACGCGTTGACGGCCGCACGGCGGACCTTCCGTCAGCTGTTCCTGCCGGGGATGATCGCGATTCTGGCGGACGCCGTCGGCTTCATCACACTGCTGATCATCGACATCGGGGTGATCCGCGAGCTGGCTATCGGCGCTTCCATCGGCGTGGCGGTGATCGTGTTCACCAACCTGATCCTGCTGCCGGTGGCGATTTCCTATGTCGGCATCAGCAAGCGTGCGATCGCCAAGAGCAAGAAGGATGCGCACCGCGAACATCCGTTCTGGCGCCTGCTGTCGAACTTCGCCAACCCGAAAGTTGCCCCGATTTCCATCGCTTTGGCGCTGGTCGCTTTCGGTGGCGGCCTCTGGTACAGCCAGAACCTGAAGATCGGCGACCTTGACCAGGGCGCGCCGGAACTGCGTCCGGACTCGCGCTACAACAAGGACAACAACTTCATCATCAGCAACTATTCGACCAGCTCCGACGTGCTGGTGGTGATGGTCAAGACCAAGTCCGAAGGCTGCTCGCGCTATGAAGCCATGGCGCCGATTGACGAACTGATGTGGAAGATGCAGAACACCGAGGGCGTGCAGTCGGCGATCTCGCTGGTGACCGTGTCCAAGCAGATGATCAAGGGCATGAACGAGGGCAACCTGAAATGGGAAACCCTGTCACGCAACCCTGACGTGCTGAACAACTCCATCGCCCGTGCTGACGGCCTGTACAACAACAGCTGCTCGCTGGCGCCGGTGCTGGTGTTCCTCAACGACCACAAGGCTGAAACCCTGGATCGCGCGGTGCATGCGGTGCAGGACTTCGCCAAGGAAAACAACAAGGAAGGCCTGGAATTCATCCTCGCCGCCGGTAACGCGGGCATCGAAGCGGCCACCAACGAGGTGATCAAGAAGTCCGAGCTGACCATCCTGATCCTGGTGTACATCTGCGTGGCGGTCATGTGCATGATCACCTTCCGCTCGTGGGCGGCGACCCTGTGCATCGTGCTGCCGCTGGTGCTGACCTCGGTGCTGGGCAACGCGCTGATGGCGTTCATGGGTATCGGCGTGAAGGTGGCGACGTTGCCGGTGGTGGCGCTGGGCGTGGGGATCGGCGTGGACTACGGCATCTACATCTACAGCCGCCTGGAAAGTTTCCTGCGTGCCGGCCTGCCGTTGCAGGAAGCCTATTACCAGACCCTGAAATCCACCGGTAAGGCAGTGCTGTTCACCGGTCTGTGCCTGGCCATCGGCGTGTGCACCTGGATCTTCTCGGCGATCAAGTTCCAGGCCGACATGGGCCTGATGCTGACCTTCATGTTGCTGTGGAACATGTTCGGTGCGCTGTGGCTGCTGCCGGCACTGGCGAAGTTTTTGATCAAGCCGGAGAAACTGGCGGGGCAGAAGGGAAATTCTCTGTTTGCTCACTGATCCGGTTGGCTGAAATGAAAAAGCCGCAACCTTGAAGGGTTGCGGCTTTTTTTATGGTGTGTGTCTCGTCCTGAATAAGGTTTACACCTTCTGGCTTCTTATCAGGAGGGTGCAATGGATTCGGGCGCAAAACGCAG